>JBBQVN010000004.1:0-73911 GCA_038211475.1 Terriglobales bacterium
CTGCTGGCCGGTGCCGGCGATCAGGAATTCCTTGGTCTGAGGGTCGCGGAAGAAGCGCAGCATGGCGTCCTCTTCCATCAACTTGTGCAGCGCGGGGCCGAGTTTGTCTTCATCGGCGCGGCTCTTGGGCTCAATGGCAAACGTGATGGCCGGATCGGGCAGCTTCACCGCCGGGTATTGGATGGCGGCAGCCTTGTCGCCCAGTGTATCGCCGGTGAGGGTCTCTTTAAATTTGGCCACGGCGCCAATGTCCCCAGCGTGCAATTCGTTGATCGGGATTTGCTGCTTGCCCTGCATCACCGAGATGTGGGCCAATTTTTCAGAGGAACCGCGGGTAAAGTTCTGCAAGGTTACTTCGTTTTTCACCACGCCGGAGAAAACCTTAAAGTAGGAGATGCGTCCCGCAAAGGCGTCCGAGAGGGTTTTGAAGACCAGGAGGGAACAGGGTTCCGAGTCGGCCATCTTGCGCGTTGCGGGTGCGCCGCCGTTGACCGCAACGCCTTGTGCAGTGCCATGTTCAATTGGCGAAGGGGTGTAGTCCACGATGAAGTCCATGAGTTCGTCCACTCCGATGTTGCCCAGGCCGGAAGCGAACAACACGGGGAAAATACGGTCCTCGCGAATGGCTTCATGCAGAGCGGGGACCAAGTCCTCTTCGGGGATGGTGCCCTTCTCAAAGTACTCTTCCATCAATGCGTCTTTGCCTTCGGCGACCAGTTCAACAAGCTTTTCGTGGGCCTCTTTGGCAGCTTCCGCTAAGTTGTCGGGGATGGGGCCTTCTTTGCCTTTGCCGTTGCCGCCCATCTCGTAGGTGTAGGCCTTCATGCGCACCAGATCCACGATGCCGGTGAGGTTCTTTTCACTGCCGATGGGCAATTGCAGCGGAGTGACCGACCGGCCAAAGGCATTGACCAGCGACTCCAGGACGCGAGTTGCGTCAGCGCGGTCGCGATCCATGCGGCTCACCACAATCATGCGAGGCAGGTAAATTTCGTCGCAGAACGCCCATACACGCTCGGTGACGACTTCAACACCGGCCACGCCATCCACCACGACCAGCGCGGAATCCACCACGGGAAGAACCGTCTTGGCTTCGTGAACAAACATATTGAAGCCGGGAGTATCGAGCATGTTAATTTTTGTCTTGCCCCATTCGGCGAAGGCCAGGCCGGTCGAGATGGACATCTTGCGGGTGATCTCTTCTTCGTCGTAATCGGTGGGAGCGGAGCCGTCATCCACTCGGCCCTGGCGCGGGCTGGCACCGGCAGTGTAAAGCATGGCGGAGACGAGGGAAGTTTTGCCCGCGTGTCCGTGGCCGATCAGGGCCACGTTGCGGAGATTCGCGCCTTCATAAACTTTCACGTGTTGAGCTCCTTCAGCAGGCTCTTCGCTATGTCCCGGCCGGAGGCAGATGAGTGCAGACGATAAGCCGGGCAGGCCTGTGAAACTCCCGATGCTACCACAATGGCGGCACCACGTGCCGACCCTGGGGCAGTTCTAGTCCGGTGGCAGTTGCACCGGGACAAGAAAAGCGACGGGCTTCGCCCCCACCGTCATGACTTCCGCCGCGACAACGGGATGAAGTTGGCTGTCGTCGAGGGTGTAGTACCCGGCCACACCGTCCGGCGCTGAGTACGCGGTTGTAGTGCAGGAATCAAGCGTGGCGGCCATGCACGGCGACGTGTTCCAGACTACACTGAGCACCCCGCCATCGGGCCGATAGAATCGGCAACTCCACAGGCCGTAGGACGACGAACCACCCAGAAGGGGCATGGGCCCTGTGCACGGGCTTGGCATCTCGTTGCCCACCATCCAATCGTGGACTTGCTGGTAGGCGACTCCGGTCTTGCAAAGGTAACCGCTGGTGGTGGGAGTGGTGCAACGTCCGCCGTCGCCGGTGGAGGACCACAAAGCGGTCTTGCCAAAGTTGGCGATGTCCCAGCCATACCAATACAGGCGTGTGATTCCCGCGCTCCATCCCGCCAAGTAGGAGCGGGCCAGAAAGGCGGAGCGCAAATCTTCATCCGTGACATTGGGGGTATTGGCGCCCCAGGAAAATTCGGTGTCCCAGAGTTCGTACGCGCCTGGGACGGCGGAGCGCAGTTCATTCGCCAGATTGATGATCTCCTCGGGATCAGGTGAGTTCATGTAACTGTGGAACGAAATGACGTCTACCGAATTGGCGACCGTGGCGTCGCCGTTCTGCGCGCCCAGGGTTGGCGTAGCCGCGAGGATAGATTGCAACTTAGTCGCGACCCCTTTCGCCGCAGGGGGACTCCAATTGGTGGTGTTGGGAGTGGTGATTTTGATATCGGGCAACCAAGCCTTGATCTGCAACGCCGCGTCAATGGTCATCTGCGCCAGTTCCTCGTCGGTACCCCTCCAGCTCTTGGTCATCGTGACTTCGTTCCAGGGCTCGAAGTGAACCGTATGCTGGTAGGTGGCATCGAGTCCGGCGATGTGCTGGGCGAGAGATGCAGCCCAGGCGCTCCACAGGGCGTTTGCCCCGCCGGACTCCAAATCCGATGGCGGATAACACTGGCCGTGTCCCATGGAATCGTACTGGCAGGTCGCATCGGATTGATGCGCGGCGGCCAATGCCCAATGGGGAGTGCGGCCCAAGTCGTAGAGCACGTCTACATTGTGGGACTGGGCATTTTTCAGCCAAGTGTCGAGGTCGTGCATGCCTCCCCCGCAGTCGGCGGCGGCAAAGCAGAACTGGCCGGCTGCGGGATTGGCAAAGGGCCATGCCACCCCGGCAGCCAGATCCAGCGTGCGCAGTGAACCGAAGCTTACGGTGGGCCAGATGGAGGTAGTCTTGTTGATATGCAATCCAAACAGGGTGGCAGGGATCGCATTGGCGGAACCTGAGCCGCCCTGTCCGGTGGGCCCGCTGCATTCCACCTCAAGCTGGGCCGACCCTCCGCCATCGATGGAGGCCATAATTTCAATCTCGTAGGCGTCGCGACGTTCACTGGCTGGAACTATCGAGGAAAGTCCGGAGACATCGGTCACCGTTTGGTCTTTCCAGGACGCGAGGATCACCTTCATCGCGAAATGGCTGGCGGCGGACTCCCCGTAAAGCTGGTAGCGGTTATCGTTGTCGAAACGCATCAGGTTGGAGGTGAAGGTTACGAGTGCACCTGCCACCGGGTTGGGTGGGGTCTGGGAATCTGTGACCTGGACAATGACGGGCCGAAACCCGCGGCCCGCCGGAACCAGTTGGCCCGCACCGCTGATCACATTCACTCGGGTCTGGGAACTGGGCACCACGGTGAGGAATAGCGAAGCACAGAGGTCATTAGAGGGTGCAAGACAAGCAGTGACCTGCGCGTTTTGGCTCATGTCCGCAACGGTGACACCGACGGAGCCGAATCCGAGGGCATCGGTTACTGCCGCCGTACTCGAGAGAGATGCCTCTCCCATCGGTGTGGAAAAATTCAGCGTCTCACCCGCCATCGGCGAACCCGCCAGCATGACTCGAACCCGCATAGTATTTTGCAGTGAGCCGCCCTGAGCGACGGCCCGGGTCGGCGATTCCACCGTCAGTTCTGGCATAGGTGCTGCCAGTCCCGTTTGTAAAGCTTCGTCGAACTGACGCAGACGGGACGGAAGGCGGTGGAGAACCCCGGTTCGCGACGTGGCAGAGACCGAACCCGCCAGCCGGCGGGAGGTTGTGCGTGCTAAAGGGCGTACGACGATTCCCGAAGCCTCGCCACAAAATATCACCAACCACCAACCACATACTGCCAGCCGAACCCAACCCCGTTGTGTCATGTTTCCCCCGGCATCGCCCGAATAGGCCTGCCTGCGCCTTGGCGTCAACCTAAGCTATCGGCGGCGGAACGGTAGGGGGATACCGCATAGTGGGCGGAACGGGACCTTTGTAACGTTAGTCCGGCGATGCAGCAGCGAGATCGGCCGAGGGGCTCGCTCCTTGCGCTGTTTGATCAACCGGTCAGAGGGCCTGGGATTTCGTTAGGGGGTCTTGTCGTTCGCTTGCATCTTGGCGTTGGCGTCTGCGGTAATTTGGTTGCGCACCGCCCATAAGTCTTTGTACATCAGGTGCTCCATGCGCTGGTGCAACACTTCGACTGGCGTTCCCATGGTTCCCACGACTCGCCCGCCGATGATCCGTTCGGCCAGTTTCAGGTGGTGGAAGCGGAACAACTGCATGCGCTCGTCAAAGTCGAGCAGGCGCTCGGCGACGTCGTGCAGTCCGAAGTACTGGTCGTGATGGCGGTATACCAGATCGACCGTCAGTCCGGCATGATGGATGCGGTCCAACAGCGTCTGGCCTAATCGCGGAGCGACATGCAGCAACGAAAGGAACCCTGGCGAGTCTAGTCCGCTGCCGTGGCCCAGGCCAGCGCGGATGATGTGGTAGTCGTAGGGCGTGATGGTCTCCAGCACATGCAGAATGGAGATAGGAAAGTCCAGCATCATGTTGCAGCGGCGGATCAGGCGCGCGGCGTTGTTGTAATCGTCCGCTTCGATGCAGTGCAGGGTGCGCTCCAAGTCGAAGGCCGCACCTTTCATCACAAGTTCTGAGCTTTGGTGAACCACGAGAAAAGTCATCTCGTCTGGATGCGAAAGCAGGTCCCCTGCCTTTTGCAGAGACAGAAGTTCATCGGTGTGAAGGTAACGTTCGTAATCGGACGCGCCCTTTCCGGGCAAAATCGGCTTTCGTAAATCTTCTGCGTGATTAGACATAGCTACTCCGGTCAAAATTCAGATGTGGAGTCAGGACGACTGCACGGGGTGCGGCGTCCATTGCGGATCCCGGTCGGAAGTCACAATTTCGCCGTCGCGCATGTGAATGATGCGGTCGCCATAACTGGCGGCCTCCGGGTTGTGCGTGATCATCAGAACGGTTTGGCCAAGTTCTCGGTTGGACTGTCGCAACATGTTTAAGACAATGTCCGAATTGCTGGAGTCGAGATTGCCGGTGGGCTCGTCGGCCAGCACAATGGCGGGCTTGTTGATGAGCGCACGGGCAAGAGCCACTCGCTGCTGCTCGCCGCCGGAAAGCTCGGAGGGACGGTGCTGCATGCGCTTGGAGAGTCCAAGCAGGCCGGTGATGCGACCATAGTGAGCCGCGTCCGGGGTGCGGTTACCGGCGATCTCCTGCGCGATTTCAATGTTGGACTTGGCGCTCAGCGTCGGCAGCAAGTTGAACTTCTGGAACACGAAGCCGATCTTGGCCTTCCGCACGCGAGTGCGCTCACCATCGGAGAGTTGCGCCAGGTCGATACCATCGAGCGTTACGTGGCCCGAATCAGCACGGGTCAGGCCGCCCAGCAAATAGAACAAAGTAGATTTCCCACTGCCCGAGGGCCCCACCACGCTGACAAACTCGCCCTTCTGCACGGAAAAAGAAATGCCGCGCAGCGCGGGAACATCCACCTTGCCGACCCGGTAGGTTTTCTTAAGATCTACTGCTTCGATGAATGCTGTCATCCAGCAAAAACCATATCACCAAACGCAGAGGGATGCGAGGTCCGGCGCGGTGCGGATTCAGGCCACGACTGCGTTTTTCGCCGCAGCCAATACCTTCTGCGACGAGCGCTTGGGACCGCGTTTGCGAATCAAAAGCAGGCGCAATTGCTCCAGCAGTTCGGCCGGAGCGTACACCCCCTTGGGAAGAAATACATCAGCGAGGGTTTCGCGCTCATAGATCCGCACTCGGCCAGAGATGAGCAGCGTGGGTATATTTGGCGAAATCGCTTTGACTTCTTCGATGAGCTTCGCGCCATCTATCCCGGGCATCACCAGATCGGTCAAGACCAGATCAATGCCGCCCTGGCGGAAAGCCTGCAGCGCGTCTTGCCCGTTGCTACAGGCAATAACGCGATAGCCGCGGGTTTCCAGCAGCACCTTGCGGATGGAAAGAGATTGTTCGTTGTCGTCAACGCAGAGGATCGTCTTCTTGGGCTTCATGAATAAAATTTCACTGTTTCTTCGGGGCCCAGGGGAAGATAGCGGGGATCACCGATACGATTTTTGAATGAATCAAATCGTAGAAGGAAAGAAGGGAATTCGTAAAGTGACTGATATGTTAATGGCGAAAAACGCGGCTTGCATTTGCGGCGCAATTATGCACCTCATGTTTTGTCGCGGACATTTCGCCACAGCGCTCAGAGAAAAACTTCGCCGCGCATCACTTCGACTGCATTCCCGCCCACGCGCACGTTAACTACGGAGTCACCCTTTCGAGTGGCGGTGACGAAGATTCTGCTAGGGCGTTTCATTTCGATGCCTTGCTCGATCAGCACGCGCTCATCGCTGGCAGCCACGCCGTGCGCAGCCATCCAAGCGGCGGTGCAACCGGCGGCGGAACCGGTCGCGGGGTCTTCGCCGTTGTAGAAAAACATGCGGGCGTGAAGACGAGCAGTGGGATCGACGGTTTCTGTTGTCACAAAATAAAAAAACTTTCCGTCAGACTTTTCCGTGTAGCGCGCGATCCGGTTGGCGTCCACCTTCAAGTTCTGGATCACCTGCAAGGAGCGCAGCGGCGTGATGATAAAGGGCATGCCGGTGGAAACGGTTTGAATAGGCAATGCAGGATCGAAGTCATCTGCGGGAATTCCAAGTGCCGCGACCACGGTTTTACGATCGTGGATAGCGCCGAATTTCGGATCCACCTGGGTCATCTCGCCGAAGACGGGCTGGCCAGCAGATTCGGTGAACCGCACCGGCACGCGGCCGACATTCAAGTCGAGGGTCACCAGATCTGCGCCAGTCGAGCCCCGCAGCGCAAAGGCGGTTCCCAGCGTGGGATGTCCCGCGAACGGCAGTTCTTCGGCGACGGTAAAGATTCGTACTCGCACGCCTCGTTCTCTCTCCGTGGCAGCATCACCAGGCAAAATGAAGGTCGTTTCTGACAAATTCGTTTCGCGCGCCAGGGACTGCATGATTTCGGTGGTAAGGCCGGTGGCATCGAGAAATACAGCGAGCATGTTGCCAGCCAATAACTGATGCGAGAATACGTCGAGTTGGACCATGGCGAGCGTGGGCATCGTTCGATTGTAGGCGGGGCGGGTTGCGAGGCCAACCCCATGGGAGCATAATAGCCAGTTTGCAACATTGAAGTCGATTCGTTCCGGAGACCCTATGACCGATACCGTAGCAGTTCCTCATATTCCACGCATCAATGAGCCCGCTCCTGAAGTCACTGCGAAATCCACCCATGGCATGATCAAACTGAGTGACTACACAGCCAAGGGCAAGTGGATCATGCTCTTTTCGCATCCCGCGGACTTCACGCCGGTGTGCACCACGGAGTTTGTGGAGATTGCGCGGCTGACTCCCGAGTTTGAGAAGCGCAATGTGCAACTGGTCGGCAACTCGATTGACAGTGTGTATTCGCACATCGCTTGGGTGCGCAACATCGAAGAGAAATTCTCTGTAAAAATCAAATTCCCTCTCATTGCCGATCTCGATCAGAAAGTGGCACGCGCCTTCGGCATGGTGCACGAGGCGGTCAGCGATACGGCAACCGTGCGCGCGGTGTTTTTCATTGACCCGAAAAATACTATTCGGGCGCTGCTGTACTATCCCATGTCGCTGGGCCGCAATACCGACGAACTGTTGCGCGTGGTCGATGCCTTGCAGACCGCCGATGCCAATAGTTGTGCGACGCCCGCCAATTGGCACGTCGGCGAAGCAGTGATCGTGCCCGCTCCCGCGACTCAGGCCGATGCCGAAAAGCGTGCTGAAGGGGCGCCAGGGATGGAAGTCACCGAATGGTATTTGTCGAAGCGGAAGCTGTAAGCGGGAACTACTGAGGGGACCGCTCGTGAACGATCACTGGCGGATCCTCTCTCCTGATATGTAAGGTTCCGAGACCGTGTTGAAGTTTCGGTGAGCCTTGCGAGAACCCTGTTCGCATTGTTCCCAGCTCGCTTATCTTGGAAGAATGACGCTCTCACCTTAGGAGTTTTGTTATGCCACAGTCACCTCATATCGAACGCCATTTCACCGGCGGTGAAACAGTACGCGACGTGGTCATCGGAATGTCCGATGGGCTGACCGTCCCTTTTGCGTTGGCCGCAGGCCTTTCGGGAGCGGTGGGCTCGGCGCATGTGGTGGTTGTGGCAGGTTTGGCGGAAATTGCAGCGGGTTCGATCGCGATGGGTCTCGGCGGATATCTCGCAGCCAAGAGTGATGCGGAACACTACGAGCAAGAACTGGCGCGGGAAACCGAGGAAGTGAAGACGATCCCGGATGCGGAAGCTGCAGAGGTGGCAGAAGTCCTCGAGTCGTATGGTTTGACGGCGGAAGAAAGCCAGCCGATTGTCGCTGCGCTACGGCAAAGGCCCGAGGCCTGGGTCCAGTTCATGATGCGCTTCGAACTGGGATTGGAAGAGCCGAGGGCGACCCGGGCTCTGGTGAGCGCGTTGACCATTGCGGGGGCTTATGCGGTCGGCGGTCTGGTCCCGCTGTTTCCTTACATGTTGCTGACTCAGATGCATTCAGCGTTCCGATTGTCGGTGACCGTCACCCTGCTGGCATTATTCGTTTTCGGGTACGTGAAGGGCCGTTACACCGGCTCAGCGCCGCTGCGAGGCGCAACGCAGACACTCGTGATTGGAGCGCTGGCGGCCGGGGCCGCCTACCTGATAGCCAAGTCGATCTCCTAGAATGGTTTTGGCTGAGTCCATCACCCCGACGGAACTAAAGAAGTCGGAGATAATAGCCGATGGAAGCGCAAAGGGTCCGGTGATCCTCCCGGTCTTCAAAACCGTTGATCGTTATCTTTGATGACGATGGTGGGTTCGACTCCCACTCGCTTCCGCCAAATTATTTGCTCCCGCCGTTCCACGCTTCCCCGCGATGTAATATCATCCCAGAACGGTGCGGTTCTGCTCACTCCCCCATTCGAACCAACCTAAAGGGATCTTGAATGCAAAACATGAAGTTGTGGCGCACACTCGCAATCGCGCTTGCCGTGTCGCTGGCTACAGCCGGCGCCGCTCAGGCACAGACGTGGACATCGTTGATCAACCAACCTACTTTTACGACGGACACGGCGCTGTTGTTAACGGACGGCACGGTGATGATGCACCAGTACAGCAGCACGAATTGGTGGCGTCTCACGCCCGACAACACCGGGAGCTACCTCAATGGGACATGGGCCGTGACCGCTCCTATGCCGGGTTCCTATAAACCTCTCTATTTCGCTTCTGCGGTGCTGCCCGACGGCCGGGTCATCGTAGAGGGTGGCGAGTACAACAACGGGATTCAGAATGAGACTAACTTGGGCGCGATTTACGATCCAGCGGCCAATACCTGGACGTCGGTCACCGCACCAAGCGGATGGTCGTCGATTGGCGACTCTCCGGGAATTGTGCTGGCCAGTGGAACATTCCTTCTCGGCCAGAATTCTTCCACCAGGACCGCGTTGTTGAACGCCAGCACTCTGACTTGGACCACGACGGGAACCGGCAAGAAAGATAATTTTTCCGAAGAGGGTTGGGTCCTTCTGCCCGATCAGACGATTCTGACCACGGACACGGCGAGGGCTCCGAATGCCGAGAAATACGTTCCGCGGACGGGAAGATGGATAAGCGCGTCCAATACCATCGTCAACCTGACAGATCCAGGTTCGTTGGAGGTGGGCCCGATGCTGTTGATGCCAGCCACGGGGCAGGTATTCGCGACTGGAGGCAAGGCTTCTGGCTCGGGTCACACGTCCTTGTATACGATTCCATCCACGCCGTCGGCGCCCGGTGTTTGGACACCGGGACCGGATTTTCCGAACGGCAATGACATGGCCGACGCCCCTATGGCGATTCTACCGAACGGTAACGCACTGTGCGATACCAGTCCGGGAATATTCAACTCTCCCGTCACCTTTTACGAATTCAACGGAACGTCGTTTGCTCAGGTTCCATCCCCCGCCAACGACGGCGGGACCTCTTACCAGGGACGAATGGTTGTGATTCCGACCGGCCAGATCCTGTTTTCAGTGGCGGACGGTACCACCAAAAATGTCGCGCTCTATAACGCGGCTGGCACTTACAATCCGGCTTGGGCGCCGGGGATCACCTCGGTTCCCTCCACGCTCAAGCATGGACTCACCTACACCATTAGCGGCATTCAGTTCAACGGCCTCGATGCGGGTGCAAATTACGGCGATGATGCGCAAATGAGCAGCGGTTATCCGCTGGTGCGCATCACTAACACCGGGACTGGGCATGTGTTCTATGCCAAGACCCACAACCACAGCACCATGGGGGTAGCGACCGGCAACCGGACGGTGTCCACGAAATTCGATGTGCCGGTTGGCATCGAGACGGGCGCCAGCACCATTGAAGTCGTAGCCAATGGGATTCCTTCCCCGGCGGTCAGCGTTTCGGTGAACTAAAGCTGTAACCAAAGTTGGGAAAATGCGAGCCGGGTGTCCGCGGACATCCGGCTCGTTTTTTGTAACAGATTGACCACGTGATTTCTTAACCCGCGGGATGAGGTAAAACGTAGAAGTACACGGCACAGTAGTGGCAAACGCTGCCGCAAATCACGAACATGTGCCAGATCGAGTGAGCATAGGGGATGCGCTTACTGGCAAAGAAGAACACGCCAGCGGTGTAGAATAAACCCCCCGCGAGCAGCCACACAAAGCCGTGCCAGGGTACCAGGGCGAGCATCGGCTTGATCCCCAACACCGCCAGCCATCCCATAGCGATGTAGATGGAGGTAGAAATAATGGGAAAGCGGTCAAGGGCAAGATACTTGAAGAAGATCCCACCCAGAGTGAGCGCCCACACGATGCCGAATAGCGTCCAGCCCCATCCGCCGCGCAAATTCACCAGAGTGAACGGGGTATAAGTCCCGGCGATCAACAGGTAGATGGAGGAGTGGTCAAACATGCGAAACATACGCTTGAGGCGGGGCGAACGGAATGCATGGTACAAGGTGGAAGAAGAATAGAGCAGAACAAGGGTGGCTCCATACACGCTGCTGCTGACAATGTGCCACGCCGTCCCGTGCAGGGGGGACACCGTAATCAGCGCAGCCGCACCGACCACGCTGAGCAGTAGGCCGATGCCGTGAGTGATGGCGTTTGCTGTTTCCTCGTGGCCCCCCGCGCGGGGTGGATCCTTATCCATTCATCATGGTAAACCAGAACGGCACATCACCTTATAACCAGGCGCACCAAACACGGTGAGCGGGAAAATCCAACGCGGGCTCCTGCGGCGGTAGGAAGATCCCACCGCCGTAGCAACTCGAACCTTACTTCTTTTCTGCACTTTTCTTGGCCATAGGCTTCGCCATTGCGGCGGGTGGGGCGCTCCAGAACTCCGGATCCGCATCCGCCCAATCTTTGGCTGGATAGCTCATCTTCGGATTAAAACGGAAGAGCTGGGCTTCTGTGCTGTCGGTTCCCTGATTGGCTAAATCCGCCATTTTCTTCTGACCTTCTTCCCCGAGGGCCTCGTGATAACCCTTGCCATGCACTGTAGCGAAGTCGTCCTCCTCGGCTAGCGACTGCATCAAGAGGAATAAGAGATAGTGTCCACCGGGAGACCCGGCGACGATGTGATAGACGGAGAAGTGGTCCGGCAGATTGGCCTTTTGATGGGCGGCTACGATGGCTTTGCGAGCGTCTTCGAACTGGTCTTCGTGGCCGGGCTTGACCGCAATACTGTAGACCATGAACACTTGAGTCCCTTTTACCGGGACTTCAGGGTGGTAACTAAGCTCTGGCATGTAGCTGCAGACCACGGTTCTGATTTCGCTAAGGTACTCGCCATCTTTTGCTGCCAACGCCTCATTGGCGGCAGACAGAGTGGAGTTCTTATCCATGGCCTTGCTGTCTTTTTCCCAGGCGGCCATCGACTCGTACGGTTCGAAAAAGAGGGCGCGCGGTTCTCCGGTTAGCGAAGATGCACCAATATAGTGCATCGGCCAATTCGCCTTGGCAAACGCGCGGGGCCAGCCGGTTTCCCATTTTTCATGTGCCGCTGTTTTGCCGGGCTTTTCGACTTCCCGGATAATTACCATCACCTTGGGTGGTGTAATCATGGCTTCCGTGGCTTGTGCCAAAGCCAGAGTGCCCAGACACTGCAAGAAAACCAACAACGCGAACAATTTCTTCATGTGGTTCCTCCTTCGGATTTTGTGTTGTGAGTGCCGACGGCATCCTCCGGACGCCGGGAAGTGCCTGGGGCTTCCGCACACGCAAGCCGTTCAGGACCAAAAGTGAGGACATGGGAACATTACGCTGAATTCGAGAAAAATCAAAATCTCGCGAACCGGCAGCGGGCAAACTTGGGGCACATGTCCTGTGCCAAACGGAACACTTCGGGAAACCGTGTCGGGCGGCCATAGACTTGTTACTCTAAAAGATTGCTGCATAGAATCGCCTTGGCTGTGGACCGTCCATTGGACAGCCACGGCCACAACTGAATGCTGGGCTCTCTCCTCACTATCGCGAAGATCGTGGCAGGCGCAGGCACACTCGCGTCGATTGGGTACTACGTGCTGGGCGGCTGGAGCAGTTACCGGTTTCTGCATGAGGTCCGTTGGTCTCCGGAGCGTCGCAAACGCGAAAGCCGGCATTTCGGCGATGAACGGCGGCTCGCCGCCCGTCCTCCGGTCTCTGTCCTCAAGCCTCTGAAGGGCGTGGATCCGCAGATGTGGGATGGTTTTCGCAGTCACTGCGGGCAAGACTATCCGCAGTACGAAATCATTTTTGGTGTGAGTGACGCTGCCGATCCCGCTATCGAATTAGTACAACGCCTCCAAGTCGAGTATCCCGAGCAGGAGATCCGGCTGGTTCTGTGCGATGAAGACTTGGGGGCGAACACCAAAGTGAGCAACTTGGCGCAGATGGTCCTGGCGGCCCGGTACGAAAATCTGGTAGTCAATGACAGCGACATTCGCGTGGCGCCGGATTATCTGAAAAAGATCATGGCCGCCCTGAGCAATCCTGGGACCGGCCTGGTGACCTGTCTGTACCGCGGCGTCCCGGCAGCAACGTTGGGCTCGCACCTGGAGGCACTGGGCATCAGCACGGACTTTGCGGTGGCAGTTCTCGCGGCCCGCCAGGTAGAAGGCGGTATCCGCTTTGGACTCGGCTCGACCCTGGCCTTGAGGCGACGAGAGTTGATCGCTATCGGCGGTTTTGAAGCCCTGGCCGATTACCTGGCGGATGACTACGAACTCGGCGCTCGCATCGCCGGCATGGGGCGACGGATTGTGCTGTCGCCGGTGATAGTCGAAACTTTTCTTCCGGCGTATTCGTTTCGCCAGTATTTTGCCCACCAACTGCGCTGGGCGCGCACAGTGCGGGACGCGCGTCCGTGGGGATACCTGGGGCTGCTACTGACATTTGGCCTGCCATGGGCCACACTGCTGCTGCTCTTGTCCTGGGGAGACCCGTGGGCTTGGGCGCTTCTAGGGTTCACTGCGGTTGCGCGGCTTGCGGTTGCGCTCGCAGTGGGCGTCGGAGTACTAGGAGAGGAACGCCTGCCGCGGGATCTTCTGCTCTTGCCGCTGCGGGATTTCGCCGCGGTGGCGATCTGGGCCGCCGGCTTGGCTGGTCACACAGTGGAGTGGCGGGGCAGCCACTTTTCGCTAAAGAATGGGCGGCTGGTTCGGATCGCCTAGCAAGGGATCGGCTGCTGCGCTCGAAATGGCACGGTGCAAGGGGCGGATTCGGCCGCCTTTTTGGAATACATAAGTCTCTCCGCGCCAGGCAAAATTGCGCGTCGCATAAGAACCCACCCAGGTAAAAAAGCCCAACAAGTCGCGCACTGGATAGAGCCAGCAGAATTGCAGCGAGCGAGCATCACGAAGCGTTGTCCAACCCACAGCAGCGGCCTGCACCATGCGATTGAGCAGGGCAAAGGCGAACAGCCCTAGACCCAACCAAGGGCGACCCAAGCTCGCAGCTGCCCCCAACCCCAGCAGGCCAAAGGGAATCGCGTAGGTCAATCCGGTGCCAAGGTGACCGGCGGGCCGGGAATTTCGAGTACTCTGCATCCAGCGCAACTGGTCGCCGAAAGTCTCGCGAAACGAGCGCGGGATCAACACATGCTCCACCACGTAGTGTGAAAGAGCGACATGATATCCCGCCGCCCAGATGCGATTGCCCAACTCGAAGTCGTCGGAATAGTAGTTCGCGGTGGCGGCTATGCCTCCTGTCGCGGCGAGAGAATCTTTGCGGACCGCCATCACGGGGCCTAGGGCGAATCGCATACCTTCCAACATGTCAGCGACCAACACGCCGGAAGACATCTCGATCGTCATGCCCAGAGCTTCCAGCAGCGACCAGGAACCCGCATCGGGCACTCCGCGATAGAGGCAGGTGACCAAGCCCGTCCTGGAATCGAGCAACGGCGGCACCACGTTACGCATGAAATCCGGCGAGACATGCACGTCACTATCGCTGATGATGAGGTACTCGCTGGAAGCTGTGGCAATCATCTTGTCCAGCGAGAAAACTTTGGCGTTGGGCCACGTCGGCACGCCAGAGAAAACAATCCGCGACGGTATGTGGGGATAACGCCGGCCGATCTCTTCAACCACTGGGACGGCGGCATTCCCCGGGTCGCGGACGCCGAAGATGATTTCGAACTTTGGATAGTCTTGCTGGAAGAAGCTTTCCAGGTTTTCGCGCAGGCGAGGCTCGGCTCCATGGACCGGCTTTAAAATGCTCACTGGGGGTAGCGCCAGCGCCGTCTGTAAAGTCACCTTCAGGGCATGACGAATGCGTCCGCGATGCCGCGCTGACGCCACTATCGCCAGCACCAGGTAGATCGCGGAGGTAACGGTGCCTATCAGTGCCACTACCAAAAATGCTAATGCCACGGACCGATCCCCGGTCCAGTTCACGAATGCTTCAACACACGGGATTGGAGTTAGACACATAGCCGCTTGGCGGGTGAATTCAGGTGGAGGCCGTGAGTGATCGCTAGTTCTCCAAAGGGTGGTTGCAGAAGATAAACTTCCCCCCACTATGCGCGACCAGATAGCGTGGAGCGCCTTGCAACGACGCTGGATCCGCTTGGTCGGTCCACAGGAACACCCGAGCGGAGCCGGCCCACAGAGTATCAAAAGACGCCTGCGTTTCCCAAATATGCGGTGCGTCGGGGAAGCGCGAGCCGTACCACAAATTCGAACTGGGCTCGTGCAACACGAGTAAGTGCTGGCCGGTATAGATGTTCAGCGACGAGGCCGTAGTGTACTCGCCGCCCACTACTATCAGGTCTCCTGGGCGGTAGCGCTGCTCAATGGCTTGAGCAAGCATCTTGGAGGAAAGAATCGGATTGAACGTCACATAGGCCGCATGAACGCACGTCAAGACCACCACCATCATCAGGATCAAAGAAGCGTTGCCCGCGGCAGGACGACCTTGGCGGCGAAACAGCCAATTGGCGGCCGTTCCCAACAGAAACGCCAGCGAAAAACCCAACAAGGGAAAGCGGAATGCGCCCAGTGACTGCGGTGTGAGATCCAAAAAGTGACCGAACGACAGCGCGTAATCCTGCGGGTTGCGTTTCAAAAGGTCCGCCAGATCAGTACCGGGTGCAGGCGTTTTGGAAACAGAAAGAAAAAATACTCCGGCTGCAAAGATCGCGATGCCTATGGTGAACAACACTGCTGACGCGATGCGCCCGGCGCGCCGTTCCGCGCTGCCGGCTGACGATTCCGACTCCACCTGCAGCCATCCCCCCATCAGCAACGCCAAAGCGGGTACGGCGGGAATCGTGTAATACTCCTGGCGCGTGGAGAAGCTGAAGAAGACCACAATCACTAGCGCCCATAGAGCAAACAGCAGAGTGGCGCGCTGCGAGCGGTCGAGTCGCGATCGTAATTCCCTCCAACGTACCGGAACTTTCTTCAGCGCTGCGGGCAGGAACGTAACCCAAGGCACGACCCACACCATCAGCAATACCCAGAACAACACTAGTGGGACGGTGTCGTAGTCGCGAGGCACTCGCTTATTCAGGTAGCGTAGCCAGTGTTCGTTCACAAAATAGAACCACAAAAATCCGCGTACTACCCCCTGGTCTGGATTGCGGAGTGCAGCCAGAACATGCCAAGGCGCGCCCACTGCGAAAAACACCATCAGGCTAGACAAAGGCCGCAGCTTCAGCAGGTGGCGAAGATTGCCGGTCAGGATGAGATACAACCCAATCACGGCCGCGGGAAACACCAAGCCGATCAAACCTTTGGTGAGAGCGTTGAGGGCGCAGGCCGCCGCTAACCCCCAACACGTCAAGCGGGAAGGGGCGCCCTCTTCCAGCGAGATTAAAAAGAAGAAGAAGGTGACCGCCAGCCACAAGCCCACCAGAATGTCGGGAATCAAGAAACGGGTGAAGATGTACACTCCCACCGATGTGGCGAGTACAACTCCCGAATACAAGCCAGCGGCTTCTCCATAGGCGTAGCGACCGAGACGCCAGGTAACCAGCAATGTCGCCAACACTCCCAACATGAGGGACAGCCGGGACGACCAGTCGGAGACGCCAAACAGAGAGTAGCTTGCAGCCACTCCCCAATACATGAGAGGAGCCTTTTCCAGGTAGCGGACGCCATTGATGTAGAGGGTTACCCAATCATGCCGCAGAACCATCTCGCGTGCGGCTTCGGCATGGATTGAATCGGCATCGTCCAGCAGGGCGGGCGAGAAGATGCCGGCAAAATAAATCACCAGCCAAAGCGCTCCGATAATGACCCAGGGCCAAGGTCCACGGGAAAACCTGGGGGGCGTCAAATGCTCCGCATTGGGCAGGCGCTGGCCGGGCGCAGAGGTAGGATTCATGCGGGAATTCGATTATACCGGAGCCGCCCGACCACGCCGTGCCCGCCCCGACTGGCCAGCCACCTCGCGGTATACCTCAAGGATGCGTCCGACCGAACTGGGCCAGGAAAAGCGCTGCACCTGCGCATATCCGCGCTGTTTCAGTTTTTCCCGCAAGGGACGATCCAGCAGCGTGCGCTGCAAAGCCCGCATGATGTCGAAAACATTTTCCGGGTTCACCAACACCGCGGCGTTGCCGGTCACCTCAGGCAAGCTCGACGAGTTGGAAGTAACTACCGGTGTGCCGTGCGCCATCGCCTCCAGCGGCGGCAGGCCGAAGCCCTCATGCAGCGAAGGAAAAACAAATACTTTGGCGGCGTCATAGAAGATGCGAAGCACGTCGATGGGAACAAAGCCCAGAAACCGCACATCGTTCTGCACATCCCCCCGCACCACTGCCCGCCGCAGGTCCTGGTGGCTGCTCAAGTCGTCGCCGATGATGATGAGTTTCAAGTCGTCGAACTTTGCGTCTTTCTTCAATTCGGCTTTGAGCACGGAGAACGCCTCGATGATCCGCACCAGGTTCTTGTGGGGACTGATGGCGCCCGCGTATAGCAAAAAAGGAGTGTTGACTTGATACCGCTCGGCAATAGACTCGCACTCCGCCTTGCTGGCGTGCCCGGAAAGGAAGCGCTCGTCGATGGCATTGTAGATAACCTCAATTCGCGACGGCGGTATCTTAAACAGGCTTTCCAGTTCGCTTTTGGTGAACTGCGATACCGCCAGAATGCGTGCGGACTTATGCAGCGCACGGCTGGTCAGGCGGAAATTTACCTTGCGGCGAGGCGCGGAGCGAGGAGATTCGCGCGACATTTGCGAGAGAACGTCGTGCACCGTCATCACGTAAGGACACGGCAACGCCAGTGGCGCCCAGCTTAGGTGAGGGATGTGAACTACGTCGCAGCCAGTCTGGCGAACGATGGATCGCAACTCGAAATGGCCCTTGAGCGTGTTGTCGGCAAAAGGCAGCGCCGCAGACGTAAAGTTCGGGAAGACGGAAGTGAATTCGCGGGACTTCTCCGGCGATCCGATCAAGACATACTGATTCTCTTCGTCCAGCCGGCCCAGCGTTCGCACGACGTTGCGCAGATAGGTGCCTACGCCGAATTCCGTCAGGCGACGGATGTCGATGCCAACCTTCACGGGATGATTTAATCACACTTGCAAGTTAGGAGCGATGTACTGTGGGCCGCGAGCCAGCGATTGCTTATGCGATCGAATGTGCTTCCTCTGCCGAGACCTGGCACTCGGACGTTATACTCGCACTTCTGCCCGCGCCCGGCGCGCCGCGTACAGCGGAAAACGCTCCGCCATCTCCAGTACCTGCCGCCGGATCTTGCCTAGCCGCGTCGCGTCAGTGCGGTTATGCAACGCTTCTGAGATCCACAAGCCGACCTGTCGCATTTCCGCTTCCTTCATGCCGCGTGTGGTCAGCGCGGGAGTTCCCAAACGGATACCGCTGGGTTTCATCGGTGGATTCGTGTCGAACGGGATCGCGTTCTTATTCACTGTGATGCCCGCCTCGCCCAGCGCTTTTTCGGCTTCGCTACCCAACATGCCTTGGGAGAACACGTCTACCAGCATGACATGGGTATCGGTGCCGCCCGAAATCATGCGGAAGCCTTCCGCTGCCAAGGCTGCGGCCAGCACCTTTGCGTTGGCGACAATCTGACGGGCGTACTCGCGGAATTCGGGCCGCGAAGCTTCCAGAAAGGCAACCGCCTTTGCGGCCATCACATGCACCAGCGGGCCGCCCTGTATGCCGGGGAACACGTTCTTATCAATTGCTGCCGCAAACTCCTGGCGGCTCAGAATCATGCCCGCCCGCGGCCCGCGCAGCGTCTTATGCGTAGTAGAGGTTACGATGTGCGCGTGCGGCACCGGCGAGGGATGCGCCCCGCCTGCCACCAGTCCGGCGAAGTGCGCCATATCCACCAGATACAGCGCGCCCACTTTGTCGGCAATCTGCCTCATGCGGGCGAAATCGATGATGCGGGGATAGGCGCTGCCGCCGCCGATAATCAGTTTCGGCTTGTGCTCCACTGCCAGCCGCTCCATCTCGTCGTAGTCAATGGTTTCGGTTTCTTTGGTGACGGCATAGGGGACAATCTTGTAGGTCTTGCCCGAAAAATTCAGGTGATGGCCGTGGGTCAAGTGGCCGCCATGCGCCAGGTTCAGGCCCATGACGGTATCGCCCGGCTGCAGCACCGCAAAGTACGCCGCCATGTTGGCTTGCGATCCGGCATGCGGCTGCACGTTGGCGTGCTCCGCGTCAAACAACTTGCAGGCGCGCTCGCGAGCCAAGCTCTCTACCACGTCGGCGAACTCACAACCGCCGTAGTAGCGCTTACCAGGATAGCCTTCCGCGTACTTGTTGGTGAACACTGACCCGGTCGCCTCTAGCACGGCCTCGCTGACAAAGTTCTCTGAAGCGATGAGCTCCAATCCTTCATGCTGGCGGCTGGCTTCATGGTCGATGGCAGCTGCGATTGCGGGATCAATTTCGGATAGCGGGCGGAACATGGCGGAATTGGGCATATTGGGTACCGAAGCCTATTTTACTGTGGCGCGTAGGGTCCTGTCCGTGAAGAGGTTGTAAGCGAGGTCATTGCGATTGATTTCTGACTGCCCCCAAAAATCCAGGACTGCAGACGTTACTCAGCCCCGCTACTCAAACCCCTCTCTCAAAAACCGAATCAGCTCCCACCCATCCCAGTACTTATACGGCGTTTCGCCCATGGTGTAGTGCCCGCACGGCAACGCCACCACTCTGTGATCCAGCCCGAGCTTCGCGAATTCGGCCACTATCTGCTCTGACAATTCCGGCAGAAACGTCATATCGTACCTAGCATAAATAATCAGCGACTTGCGCGGCCAGCGCGAGAATTGATGGAAGTACGATATAGGACTAATTGCCAGCCACATTCGCCGCAATCGCTGCAGATCCAATCCGGTCTCGAGTCCCTGCCGGATGTGCCGTGTGGACTGCCCGTGCCACACCACATCGGCAAAGTAGCTGGACGCGTGGTTGAACGCGGCCACCTGAATCCGCGGTTCATGCGCCGTCGCCAGAAACGCGTGGCACGAACCCAGACTCGTCCCCACAATTCCCAGCCGGCTGTAGCCCTGGGTCTCCAGCCAATCGAAGCAGCAGCGAATGTCGATGACCCCTTGCCGGGTAGCGTCGAGCGTGCGCCCGATGTTGGCGGAGACCGCATAGTCGGCGCGCTGAGTCTCCGCCGGGCGCCGGATGTCGTGGTACGGCATGCTCAGCCGCAGCACCGCGATGCCCAGAAAGTTCAGCGCGTGGCACAGCCCGGTGTAAGCGATGGCGTCGGCGTTCCAGTGCGGCAGCAGCACCACGGCGCGTCGGCCGCGGACCGGAAACCAGCGTGCATTGACAAGATTGTTTTCCGCAAAGGGTGTGTGCACCGGCGAAGTGAAGCGCAAGTATTCGGCAAAGGTTCCGCGAGCTTTTTCTTCCGGCCGCGCATCCGGAACCTCGCGCGTGCTGAAGACCTGCACTTCGCGGCGCTCCAACCGGAAATCGCGGGGCATCGCGTAGGCGAACCACTTGTCGCTCGCACTAAGAATCTGTCGGTTCCACGCTTCGAATAGTTGTTCTGGGTCCGCCGCCGCTCCGCTCTGCCCCGGCCAACCGGCGGTCCACTCCGTCCCCCATTCCAGCGGACGCACTACCCTGTTGTTGTCCACCGAAGTGAGTCGCAGTTCCCAGTCATACATCCACTGGGCGTAGCGGGAATGTGGTCTGAGTGATGGCATCAGGAGGTACTTTGAAGATAGCAGAGCGGCTTGCGGGCTAATCCACGTACTTGCGCGGGACCCGCTTCGAAATGGCGCAGAGGATTTCGTAGGGTACAGTTGCGCAGTGAGCAGCGTGCTCCACGGCATCGACAGCGCATTCGCCGGAGCGGCCCAGCAAGGTTGCCTCGTCGCCGGCCTCTACTCCGGGAATGTCGGTCACGTCCAGCAGCGTCAGATCCATTGAGATCATGCCTACAATCGGCGCGTAGTGCCCGCGCACAATCACGCGGCCGTGGTTGGAGAGCGCGCGGTTCAATCCGTCGGCATAGCCCACTGGCAGCGCGGCGATGCGCGAGGCGCGAGCGGTCACGAACGTTCTCCCATATCCCAGGCCCTGACCCACATCGGCCCGTTTGACCGAGATGATCCGAGTTTTCCACTCCAGCACCGGCTTCACTTGCAGTGGTGGAACTTCGTCACTGGGCTTCCCGTCCCGTAACAGCTGAGGAGAGTAGCCGTAAAGCAGCAACCCCGGCCGCACAAAGTTCTTCCAGGTGTCAGGCCGCCCCAGGGTCGCGCCCGAATTCGCCATGTGCACCAACTCGGGATACAGACCGAATGAATGCAAGATAGCTTGCGCCTCGTTGAAGCACGCCTTCTGGCCTTCCATGGCTTCCATGATTTCCGATGCGCCCAGGTGGGTCATCACGCCTTCCAACCGAAGGTTTGGCGACTCCACCAGCGCCTCGCACACCGCCGGCAGGTCTTCCATGAGCGCTCCAAGACGTCCCATTCCCGTGTCCACCTTCAAGTGCACGGAATGCACCACGCCCCGTCGCTGCGCGGCCTGCTGCAATAGCATGATCTGCTCCAACTCCCACACCGCCGGCGTGAGGTCGCGACCGAGCACATCATCTTCCTCGCCGCGCCAGAACCCGGTCATCAGCAGAATGCGCGCCTTGATTCCAGCGTTGCGCAGAGCGTCGCCCTCGTCGGGGCCGGTGACGCCCATCCAGCATGCCCCGGCCGCCTCCAGCGCAGGCGCGCACATGCGGGCGCCGTGGCCATAGGCGTCGGCTTTCACTACCGCGCACACCGCCACGCCCGCGCCTACATGTTGTTGCACCAAGTGGAAATTGTGCTGCAGCGCCCCCAGCGACACTTCCGCCCAGGTCGGGCGCGTCCGCTGCCGCACTTCCGGTTCCATCACCACAGTTCTCACGACCTCGCGATTATATCGGGTCAGAGTTTCCCCTCGTTTTATCCGCACTCGAACATTGAGCATCCAGGTTAAGACACCGGGCCCCGCGGGATGACTCCCGGGTTTCACAGTCGCGCACAAAGAGGCGCGCATGAGAAAGGCCGCGCTTGCGCGCGGCCTCGTGGAACTATCTTGCTTTTGGTGTCACTACTTCTTTGGCGGAGTCGTAGGCGGAGTTGTGGGGGGCTTAGCTGGCTTCGTCGCCGGCTTTGCTGCACCACTATTTGGCACCGGCTTGGCGGCGCCACCGCCAGCGGGAGCAGCTACTCCGGATTGCGCGTTGTATGCCTCTACCACGGGCTGCGTGATGTCCACACCGGGGCCGTACCAGACCACCGGGCCTTGCGGCCAGGGCTGCGAAGTGTCAATGATCGCTCCGTAACCGCTCTCGCCAGCATACTTCACGATCATCGGCGCCATTTTTTGCAGAATGCGCTGGATAATTTCGTTTTGCTGGTTCTGGGCATCCTCGCGTGCATCCTGCACCGAGCGGTCGAAAGATTTTTGCCGAGTCTCCAGTTGTTTCACCAGGGCCGCGCGCGCGTCATCGTTAAGTTTTTCGCCTTGGGTATTCAGTTGCTTCTTCAGGCTTTCAATCTCGTCGCTGCTGCCTTTGAGTTCCAACTGTTTGGGCTCGAGCTTCTTGCCCAGGGCTTCCAGGTCGCGTTTGCCTTCGTTGGTGGTAAAGATGGCTTGCTCAATGTTAATGGTACCCATCTTGGTACCGGTGGGTGACGCGAGATTGGTGGCGGGGGCCGCGGAAGCGCCCGTGGGAGCAGTCTGCGCCACGGCGGCGAAAGACAGGCTGCAGGCCATAGCCAGAAGAATGCGCATAAACTTGCTTGTCATCGGATCTTTGAACTCCTTCGGAATGTTCCGGAAATTACTGGATGCGCCTCGGTGCGCTGAATTCTCACCCGATTGGGCGCCAGTCGTAAACACTTGCGGCTATGCTCCCCACGCGAACAGCCAAAGGGCAGGGTGACTCGTCGCTGCTATCATCCAGGGACCCTCTAATTATAGGAGCTTGTCCTAGCCCCGTCAAACTGCGGCGGCAGCCCCGAACCGCAGCCCCTCGGACACCAGGAACCGCAGTCCCTAGAAGGTGGTTGCCACACTGAAGCGGAAAGTCTTGCGCGGTTCCCGCAGCAAATAATTTTGTCCGCCTGCATTTAACTGGTATGTGAAGTCTCCCGCCGCTCCGGGAGGGAACAGGTCGCGGGTGATTTTGATCGGCGCATTCGCGGGGGTGTCCAATCGCAGCGGGTTGTACGCCCAATAGACGCGAAAAGGCGCGTTAATGATGGGCAGCATGACCTGCAACTCAAGTCCCGTGGACATACGCGGGACGTAGTTGGTCCCTGAAATTGGCTTCAAAATCCCGGAGAACGTAAACTTCTGGCCTCCAATGCAATTCAGCGCAGCGTCGCGGGCGGGACATCCGAACAACGTGTTGTTGATGTCATCCAGTTGGCCCGAATTGATGCGCAACTGCGAGGTGCGGATGATCGGGTTCATCCCCATATCCACGAAAGGCGCCAGCACCACTGGTCCCGCAATAGTGATGCGGTATTCCAGATTGCCGGTGAGACCCAAATCGCCACCAGGATTGACCACCCGTTCGATGGGCAGCGTGACGGTATACGGGCAGGGAGGTGCACCACATCCCCCTGCGCGAGGATTCTTGGGGTCTAACGGCACGATCGTACCGTCAGGATTGCGCAGCGCCACCGTGGTCTTGTCAGGCAGGAAGGCGTAGGGAGTCACGGTAAGTGTGTCAAAGCCGCGCAAGTCATTGTCTCCGCCCAGATAACTGCGTTGGAACGGAGGGGCCACCACGCCGTTATATCCGGTGAGGAAGGAGGCTTGAATGTTGTAGCCAATGGCATTGCGCTTCTTGTTTACCGGGAAAAATTGCTTGTACGAAATAATCGGCCGCAGGGTGTTGACCGTCCCTCCCAGGCCGGAGATTTCTCCACCCACAAACAGACTATGGCCATGGTGTGGATTGACCGCCGCGTCCAGCGTATTGACGGTAAAGCTGGGAGTGATCTTGCTAGTGATGATTCCGTTTAACGCGTTGGGGCCGGAGACACCGCGAAATGCCAGGTTGGTGAATAGGAGCTTGGAGGCATCGCTGACCGCAACCAGCGACGAGCGGTCTAGCGAGTAGGAGATCCCTATCCGCTTCGGTGATCGGCGCAAGGGGTAGCTTAACGAAACCGTGAATCCTGTGCTGGCCTGAGTGTAGTTTTGCAATGCTTGCAGCGTCGAGTTGGGCAAATTCAGGTTTTGTCCGTTTTGAAGGGCAAGATTCCTCGCCTGGTTATAACTGAAGCGGTTGCTGAAAACCGTGAAGCCCAACTGCAGAGGCCGGTCATACAAATAAGGCTCGGTGAATCCAAACAGCAGGCTGCGCTGAAGGCTCCCAATGTTCGCCTGCACCTGTAGGGTCTCGCCCAAGCCCAGGAAATTGTTGGTGGTGTAATTCAGCCCGACGAAAGCGCCTTCGAGCCCGCTCACTCCGCCGTTCAATCCAATACTGTTCTTGCCCTTTTCCCTCACCTTCAGCGTCAGATCTACGGTGCCGTTCTTCTCGTCGAGCTTGCGGTCCGTGTTATTGGGGTCCTCAGGCTTGATCTGCTCAAAATATCCCAGCTGATTCAAGCGCAGCAAGCTGAATTCCCAGAGGCGGGAGTTGTAAACCTGCCCTTCTTCGAGCACCACTTCGCGCCGGATGACTTTGTCGCGCGTGGTGCTGTTGCCCTCGAACTCAATGCGCCGCACGTAAAACTGCTTGCCCTCGTCCACGTCTATTTCCAGGTTGACGATCTTCTTTTCTTCGTCAATATGGGTGTCGGGCACCGGGGTGAAGTTGATGTAGCCCAGTTCGCCGTACGCCTTGGTCAGGTTCTGCAAGCCCTTGGCGATCTTGTCGCGATTGAAAATGTCACCATCTTTGATCTGGAACAAGCTGCGCAACCCTGACTGGCTTTGCACCGCCTTGTTGTTTTTGAATGTGATGGTGCCCAAGTGGTACAGATCGTTTTCGTCGATGGGCATGGTGATATCCACCGCCTTGCCCGGCCCGGGTTGCAGCAGCGGGATGTGAAATCCCTCGCGGCCGGTATCGTGCACCAGGGTCTTCGGATCTTCCACCAGGGCCTTGAAATAACCGCGGTTCTGGTACTCTGCGCGGACTCGCTCGGTATCTTCGGAGAGTTTGCTGGCATCGTAGGTCTTGGCAAAGAGAGCTTCCAGGAAAATTGAGTGCGGAATGCCGATGGGCTTCAGGTTCTTCATCGCCGTGCGCAGCGTGCGCGCGTTCAGATTGCGGTTGCCCACAAAGCGGATGCGGCCCACCTTCACCTTGGGCCCTTCTTTCACCACAAACGTGATGGCGACCGATGCGGGCGGGATGGGCCGTACCTCGGTCCGCACCGTAGCGAACTGGCGACCGTGTTCCCCCAGCAATTCCCTCAATGCCACTTCGGCTTTCTTGATGCGGGTGGGATCGTACTGGCTCTCCTGAGTCAACCCGACTTTGCGCTCCTTGAAGCGGTCCAGCACGTCGCTATTGGTGACCGCGTTCAGGCCGACATAACTGATTTCCCGGATAGTGGGGCGTTCCTTCACATAAATGTGAATGATCCATCCCTTGGCGGACTGTTCCCGCTCCATGCGGATGTCTTCGAAATACCCAGTGTTCCACAGGGAATTGAAGTCGCGTTCCAGCGCGGCCTCGTCATACACGTCGCCAACATGAGTGAACACTCGGGCTTTGACGGTTTCGGCTGGGATGCGGCGATTATTGTGGACCTGAATGCCCACGACCAAATCCTGTTGCGCCCATAGACGGGGTGCCAGCAGAAATACCATCACCAGCGCCAAAGCCGTCGCGAAAGTCCGAAAGAAAGTCGGCTGAAAACCGTAACCCTTTTGCAATGAAAAGCTTAGGGACTTTCGCGCAAAGAACAACCGGTGCGCGCCACGACCGGCACGCATCGCTAATACAGGGCTATCCTGAGGAAAACGAAGGATCGCAACGACCTCGGAAAATTAAGGATTGAAGAATCGCAATTATACGGCACGGCTACAGAACCCGTCCAAGCCCGCCGTCTTTTCTTATGATGCAGAAACGCTGGGACGAGAGAGTTCTACTTCCACCAAGACGGAATAGAACGTCGCCGCGTTGCCCAAGTCGGTCAACTTTTCTGAGGTGAGCACGTTGATGTTGCTTCCGTGCTCGGTCAGTTTCGCCCAATTCAAGTGCGCCGCCACCACCCCAGGTTGCACCGCGCCATTCACTTTAGCCCGCAGCTCAATCTCGCCGCGACCGTTGAAAACACGTACTTTACTGCCATCGGGAATGTTACGAGGGCGAGCGTCGTCGGGATGAATTTCAAGAATATCCACGGCTTCCATCGCTCGCACGCTCTCCACGTTGCTGAACGTCGAATTTAAGAAGTTGTCGGCCTTCCGGGCGAGCAATTCCAGCGGAAATCCTTCGGCCAATGGCCCAGTACGTGATTCCGCGGGAGCAGTGAACTCGACCACCGGATCATGGCCCTGCTTCTCCAAAGTCGCACTGAAGAATTCCGCTTTGCCGCTGGGGGTTTGGAAGTTGCCCTGCGCAAAAGGAAGAAAGGGCGCGGAAGTCGCACTCGCGCCACCCGGCGCAGCACCCTCAAAGTTTAAACGAACGTGATCTTCGTCCTCAAGCCGCTTGCGCGTAATGCCCTCAAGCCATGGATTGGTGGAGTCGAGCGCACGGTCAATCATCTGGTCATCGGTTTCGCGGAAACAAGGTTCGTCGAAAGCCATGCGTTCCGCGAGATTGCGAAACAGCTCCACGTTGGAACGGCACTCTCCCAGCGGAGCGATGGCCTGCTGCGACACCTGCAAATAATAGTGCCCGTAGGCGGCAACCAGGTCTTTATGCTCGAAAAATGTCGTGGCCGGCAGCACCACGTCCGCGTAATCCGTAGTGTCGGTAAAGAATTGTTCGTGGACGACGGTGAATAAATCGTCGCGCCGCAGCCCGCGTATGACTTCATTATGGTTCGGACAAACCGCTGCCGGATTCGACGCATAGACGAACAGCGACTGGATCGGCGGATTCTGTAGATTGTTCAGCGCCTGCCCCAGTTGCACCATGTTCACCACCCGGGCCGGACGTCCCAGTGCGGTCTGCATCAGCTCGGGCATCTGCAGGGCTTCACGATTCAGTCCAAAGCCGCCGCTGGTGGAGAGTTGCAAACCCCCGCCGACTTCTTTCCACGAGCCTGTCAGGCAAGGCAGCATGGAGACCGCGCGCATCGACATTCCGCCACGTTCCGACCTCTGAATGCCATAGTTCACGCGAATCACTGCGGGATGGGTCGTCGCGTACTCCCGCGCCAGCTTCACAATGTCTGCGGCCGCAATGCCTGTCCATTGCGCCACCCGCGCTGGCGGGAACTCCTGCACCTTTGCCTTCAGTTCCTCGAAACCCAGAGTGTGTTCCGCGACGTATTCCGCGTCATGCAGTCCTTCGTTGATGATCACGTGCATCAACCCCATGGCGAGGGCTGCGTCCGTGCCAGGGTGGACCGGCAAATACCAGTCGGCGCGCTTGGCGGTGCGAGTCCGATAGGGATCAATCACCACCAGCTTGGCGCCGTTACGTTGCGCCTCCTGCACGAACGGCCACAGATGCACATTGTTGCCGTGGATATTGGCGGCCCAGGCAATGATGTAGCGGGAATGCCGGAATTGTTCCGGTTCGGTCCCGACCTTGATCCCCGTGACCGATTTCAGACCTTCTTCGCCGGCGGTGGAACAAATGCTGCGCTCGAGTTGGGAAGCCCCTAGACGATAAAAAAATCGGTGGTCCATCGAACCGCCGTTCAATGCGCCCAGAGTCCCGCCATAGGAGTAGGGCAGGATCGCCTCGTTGCCAAACTGCGCGATTATGTCGCGAAAGCGTTGGGTAATCTGGTCGAGTGCCTGGTCCCAGGAGATGCGCTCAAATACTGCATCGGGACCACCCGCCTGAGGTCCTTTGTGGACGCCCGGCTTCCGCCGCATGGGATAGAGCACCCGGCCCGGCGAATACACGCGGTCCAGATACTTCGCCACCTTGGCGCACAAGAAGCCGCGCGTGATCGGATGCGCCGGGTCTCCCTGAAGCTTTGTAGCACGGCCATTTTCCACCGTGATGAGCACGCCACAGGCGTCCGGGCAATCGTGGGGACAGGCGGCGTGGATGACTTGGCTCATGCCGAGATTATAAGGGAGTCTGGCTACCGCGGACGGGCAAATACCAGGGTCACATCGTCGGGCTGCTCGTTGTCTCCGATCCAATCATCCACTGCGGCGGTCACCGTCTCGCTCAGGCGGGTCAGGTCGAGTTGACGGTTGGCGCGCACCAGATCGATCAGCCGCTCCTCGCCAAACTCGCCATAGTCGTTTTCCGGCTCGGTTACGCCGTCGCTGTAGGCCAACAGCAGGTCGCCTTTTTCTAGACTCACGCTGGCCTCGGGATAAGTCTCGTGATCGAACAACCCCACCACTGTGCCGCCACACTCCAGTCGCCGGATGGAACCATCCCTGGCCACGATGATGGGCGGCAGATGGCCCCCGTTGCTATAGGTCAGTAGCCGCGTCTCGACGTCATACACCGCGAGAAACAGCGTTGCATACTTCTCGGTGGGAGTGCTCTCGTAGAGCTGATGGTTGAGCAAAGCCAGTAACGCGCCGGGAGAAATTTCCGTTGAGGAAACCTCCGAAGCCAACATCAAGTTTCCGCCCGAGGCCGCGCCCGCCGACAAAGCCCGGCTCGTGCGCGGCGCGCTCTCGGTGCTGTAGGCGCGCACTGCAGAGTGAATCGTCGCCATCAACAGCGCTGCCGAAATCCCTTTTCCGCTGATGTCGCCTACCGCCAGAATCATGCGCGACGAATTTACCGCCAGGAAGTCGTAGTAGTCTCCGCTGACTGTACGCGCTGGGCGGCAAAAGCCGTGCACTTCCAGGCCTTCCAGTTGCGTAATCTCTCGCGGGAAAAGTTGAGCCTGCACTTCCTGCGCAATGGCCAACTCGTTTTCCAGACGCTGTTTTTCCTTCTGCTCCAGCACCAGCCGCTCGATCGACGCGGTCATGGAATTAAAAGAATTGGCCAGAGTGGACAACTGATCGCTGGATCTCACTGGGATGCGATGGCTGAAGTCTCCGCGATTGATGTGCAAGGTGGCCTCGTAAAGTTGCGCTACGGCACCCGTGATGGTGCGGGTGAGTCTCCCTCCAATGAACAAAGCGAACAACTCGATAATCGCCAGAAAGATGGCCACTCCCAGCAAGATGTATTCCACCCCCTGGGCAAACTTCCCCAACGCTGCGAAGAGGCGTTGGTAGAGTACCGAGGGCCGGGTCTGCACACCGACCACCGCCCCCTGCGAATTGTGCTCCCCGGATTTCCAGTCCATCACTGGAAGCGGCGTCCCAAAGGTGATCTGGCGGTCAAACCATGCCGAAGCAGCAGCCACCTTACCGACGCTAAATTCCGCCGCCAGCGATTCATTCGCGCCATTCTCCAGTACCGCTCCGGAACTGGTCTCGCGGATGGTGAGCCTCTTCCTGTCTTTCGCCGCTTTGTCGTTGTCAGCCGATGATGTCGCCCCAGAAGCGCCCACAATCGCGGGCGACGTCCGCGGGGTTCGAACATAGAGCGTGATCTCCCCCAGGTCTTTGGCGATGTCCGCCATCAAAGCTTTGTCGAGCCCCTCGCTGGAAATTACACAGAGCATCTGCGACCGTACGCGGATCAAGGTGGCCGTCCTCATGTAGAGATTCGGCCCATCCTGCACCACCTCGCGAAACGGCCCTTGAATGTAGTTCGCCGTGGGAAACGCCGGGTCGCCATTTGCGTCGGCGCACAACGCAACCTGTTCGTTGCCATACCAGGCGCATACACTACGGCGAAGCCAGTGCTCATCCTGACGTCTCAACCCTTCCAGAGACTGCACCGTGGGCTTCTCGCCGCGTTCAATCTTGGCCGCCAGTTCGTTGGCGATCGCGGCATTGGCCGATTCCAGCGTACGCATTTGCGAATTGATTTCAGAAGTTACGATGAAGCTGGCGAATTGCCCCGCAAACAGATAAATGGTGATCAGCCCCATCGAAATCAGCAGGACGGTGGGAATGAAACCCACGAAGACGTAAGTGACAATCAGCCGGTTGCGGAGTCGCCATAAAATGTTCGCCCGAAGCCATCGGAATCCTGTAAACAGCAGAAAAAGCACTGCCAGAATGCTGACGAACGTAACCCACCCGCCCAGGTCGTTGGCGACCGCCGGGCGGAAAGGCTTGGCGACAGACTGGGCGACGAAAAGCAAGACCGCCAAACCAGCCAGATAACAGCCGATCCGCGCCATCCGGCTCTCCGGCCACAGGCCTCGTTTCCGCAGCCGCAGTTCGAGTTCTGGCAAGAGCAGCTTCATTGCAATCGCATCCGATTATAGGCTGGCCGTCCGAGGCAAGCTCAAATCTCCGGATAGATGTCGAAAAATGCTTCCACGCTGGTGCGCAGCTGCTTTTCAATTTCCTCTTTGCTGCCTTCTAATACGTGCATGGTGACGCGCGCTTCGCGGCCATTCTTCAGTTTCAGAACCGCATCGCCTACTTCCACCACTTCGTCCGAGGGCAGCAGTCGGAGTCCATAAATCATTGTTAGGTTTGCCATGGTTGATTCTAACTTGCCGGGCCTCTTGGATTGCTCGGATCTGTCTCCGCTCGAGCGCGCGAGACCAATTTTTCTTTTCGGCATCTACAATAGGGATTCCTATGACTGACATTCGCAACGTGGTTATCATCGGTTCTGGTTGCGCGGGCCACACCGCCGCACTCTACAGTGCACGCGCCAACTTGAAACCGTTGGTCATTGAGGGGCATGAGCCTGGCGGCCAGCTTTCCATGACTACCCTGGTAGAGAATTTTCCCGGATTTCCCGATGGCATCCAGGGCCCCGAACTCATCGAAAATATGCGAAAGCAGGCGGAGCGGTTTGGCGCCGAGTATCGTATCGGGCATCTGGACAAGGTGGATTTGAGCCGCCGGCCCTTCACTCTGACCGTCGGCAGAGACACCATCCAGACGGAAACCCTGATCATCGCCAGCGGAGCCTCCGCGCGCTGGCTCGGTCTGGCCAATGAACAGGCTCTGATTGGCCGCGGCGTGTCGTCATGCGCCACTTGCGACGGATTCTTCTTCTCTCGAAAAGAAATTGTCGTCATCGGTGGCGGCGACTCGGCCATGGAGGAAGCTACGTTCCTTACTCGCTTCGCCAGCAAAGTCACGCTGATTCATCGCCGCTCGGAATTTCGTGCCTCCAAGATCATGCTTGACCGTGCCCGCAGCAATCCGAAGATCGCATTTCTCACTGACACCGTGGTGGATGACGTGCTCGACGTCAGCAAAAAAGAAGTCACCGCGCTGAAGCTTCGCAACCTGAAAACGGGCGAGAGTTGGGATTTCCCCACGAGCGCCATGTTTCTTGGCATTGGTCATATCCCAAACGCAAAAATGTTTGAAGGCCAGTTGGAAGCCGATGTCGACGGCTACCTCATCACCCACCACAATGTCCTGACCAAGGTTGAGGGTGTCTTCGCCTGCGGCGATGTGCAAGACCGCCGCTATCGCCAGGCCATCACTGCCGCCGGTTCAGGCTGCATGGCCGCGCTCGAAGTGGAAAAATTCCTGGAAGATCACGGACACTGATCGTTGAAGAACACCTATTGTTTGCCGCTCCAATTTTTGAATCTTTTTCCACGCTTGCTCCGTCTACTGTGGAGTTGAAGGAGATTAGTCGCCATGGCAAAACCAGCTTGCACCCACCTCGATCAAATCAAGAACGTCACGCCCAGCGGTAAGGGTTGTAAAGAGTGCCTGGAAACGGGCGATACCTGGGTCCATCTCCGCATGTGCCTGAGTTGCGGTCACGTGGGCTGCTGCGATTCCTCCAAGAACAAGCATGCGCGTGCTCACAACGCCCACACTCACCACCCCATCATTCAGTCGGCTGAGCCCGGCGAAGACTGGCGTTGGTGCTATACCGACGACATGTATGTGTGACGCGAAGCGGCTAACTGGCTGGAGCCGCGTTTCCGCCGGTCACCGTTTTGTCAGTGACCGTTTTCCCAGTCACGGTTTTGCCAGTCACGGTTTTGTCGAAGATCCACAACACCACCGCCGTCACTAGCCCCACTCCGGTCACCACCCACCAGATGCGTTCCGGCTGGTGGGTTACCTCTCCGAAGTGATGCATCAGGGTTCCGCCGAACCAGCCTCCGATCAGCGACCCGATCCCAATCGGCAGGAAGGCAAACCCCATGTAGGTACCCTGCTGTCCGGGCGGCGCCAGTCGCGAGATGTATTCGTAGTAGCGCGGCGCTTGAATGATCTCGCCCAGCGCCAGCACAAACAGCGTCAATACCGCGGCCCACACCGTCGGCCGCGTCGCCAAAATCATCCACGACATCGAGGTGATCACGGTGCCGATGATGACAGCTTGAAATGCTGGAATTCTGCGCGTCAGAAAATTCATGCCGAGGGTCAGGCAGATCACAGTCAGGCCATCGGTCACCAGAATGATTTCGACATCCGCACCCGAGTTCACAAATCGGTGGATGTATCCCGGCAAGCTGATGTACTGCTGCCAAAACACCACCCAGTAGCCGGTGAACAATACCAGAAACCACATGAAGCGGCTGAGGCCGGCGAGCACCAGCGCCAGCAGTCCTACCCACACCCACCATGGAACGCTGACCGAGGGATAGACAAACATCGCGATGCGCAGCAGGAAGGCTACGAGCAATACCGGCAGCACCAACCGGTAGTTGCCCAGCACTACACAGAAATTTCGCGCGACTGTCGCGAGAGAAGGCGGCGGCGCGTCTCCCACCTTGCGCGGCTCGCGGAAAAAGAGCAGCACAAAAAAGAACATCGCGAACACGCCCAGCGCGGCCACCCGATACACATTCTCGACCCCCAGATGGCGGTGCGCCCACGATGCGAAATAAGGCCCGGCCGCACCGCCGACGTTCACCATGGTGTAGTAGATCGAGTAGCCGATCGAACGAACGTTCTCTTTCGACGCGCGCGCCGTGGTCCCCACTACACAAGGTTTCACTAGCGCCACGCCCAGCGCGGGAAGCATCAGAATGCAGCCCACAAACAGGCCCAGCGGCATGGCGTTGCGCACTGGCGCCAGCCACGGTGCGGCAATCGAGCCGATCAGAAAATAGGAAACTGCCAGAATCAAGTATGCGATCGACAAGGCTCGGCGGAACCCCAATCGGTCGGCAGCGGCTCCACCAAAGATGGCGAGAAACCACACCATGCCGCCAAAGAGCCCGGTTAACGTTCCCGTTTGCTCCGTCGAGAAGTTCAGCCGTTCCTGCAGGTACAGAGCAAGCGACGCGAAGGCCCCATAGTAAGAGAGCCGCTCGAAGATCTCGCTGATGTTTGCGACCCAGAACGGCCGCTCAAAGCCAGTGCGGATCTCGTGAAAACGTTCGGAAAAGCTCAAGAGTGGCTCCTGTCGTTGATCAACCGCTGACCCACTTGCTCCGCCGTAAGCCCCGCCACCCGCACCACTTTATTGCGGCTGGCAAGACCGCTTGCAATACTAACGGACGAGCGCGGAACCTTCAAAAGTTTTGCGAAGAATGCGATGCAGGCTGCGTTGGCGCGGCCGTCCACCGGCGGAGCCGTCAAGGCAACTTTCAGCGCATCGCCGACCTCGCCCGTAATGGCATCGTTCTTCGCTCGGGGATGCACTCTCACCGCGAACGTCGCTCCCGAGGGCGTGTCATAAACCGGGACCATCAGCGCCTTCGGCCATGGGAGAACGGCGCGGGCAGAGGTTGAATGCCTAAAACGAAACAGCTCGCACTGTGTTGTCCGGTCACGTTTGGGGCTTTTCTCTCACGCCGAAAATCGCCGTGCCCACCCGCACGCAGGTCGCTCCTTCCGCGATGGCAACCTCAAAGTCGTGCGACATCCCCATGGACAATGTATCCATTGCAACTCCTGGCAAGCGCCGGGTTGCAATGCGGTCACGCAATTCGCGCAGTTGCCGAAAGTAGGGCCGCGCCAGTTCCGGATCGTCCGAAAATGGTGGTACCGTCATCAGCCCGCGGATTTCCAAGTTCGGCCACTCAGTCGCCCGTTGCAAAATCCCATCCAGTTCCGGCGACTCCGCCGCTAAGCCGCTCTTCGCCGCCTCGCCCCCGATGTTGACTTCAATCAGTACGGTGATTTTCTCGCCCAACTCCGCCGCCGCCGCATTCAATTTTGCCACCAGTTTCGCCGAGTCCACCGAATCAATCGCGGCAAACAACTCCGCAGCTTTGCCCGCCTTGTTGGTTTGCAGATGCCCAATCAAGTGGAACTCTGCCCCCGCCAGATCGGCGACCGCATCTGACTTCCCGGCAAACTCCTGCACACGGTTCTCGCCAAACGCACGAATTCCGGCCGCATGTGCTTCACGAATGCCCTCCACCGGAAAAGTCTTGCTAACAGCCATCAGCGTGACGTCATCGGCCCGCCGACCCGCTCGCAGCGCCGCAGTTTCAATTCGCTCCCGCACCCGCGCAATGTTTTCCGCAATAGCCATAGCACTCGCGCTAAAGAAAAAAGTCAGACTGCAGATGCTGCGTACCCCTGTCTGCAATCTGACTTCGAACCTCTGTCCTCTACATGATTGCCGTCGGCGGCGCCGGATCTTCCGGTCGACCCGCATTGGTCAGCGGCACCCGCACCATCACCACGGCCAGCACTACCAATGCGATCATCGAGACCGGGAACGGCGGCGCCCACTTGAGCAACGTCACGTCGTGCCCTGTGCCTACCAATGCCGCAATCACCAGTCCGCACAGCGCCTCGCCGGCAATCAGACCTGAAGCGGTCAGCACCCCTGCATTCTCCACCCGTGCTTTCTGCGCGTCGTTGAATCCGCGGCGGTCGCGGAATTTATCCGTAGCCCAGCGAATCAGTCCGCCGACGAAGATGGCAAACGTTGTCCCCAAAGGCAGGTACATACCGACCGAGAACAGCATCGGGCTGCGAACTTCGATCAGGATCAGCGCAAAGCCCATCAGGATGCCGACAATCACCAGCGGCCACGCCATGTTGCCGCCAACAATCCCCTGCGCCAGCGATGCCATCAGTCCCGCTTGTGGAGCAGGCAACGCCGGACTGCCAAAGTGATATGCCTTATCCAGAATCGCCAGCGGGAAGAACAGTACGAGCGAAGCGACCACCACGCCCATCAGATCGCCAAGCTGCATCTTGGAGGGAGTGCCGCCCAGAATGTGACCGACTTTCAGATCCTGAAGCATCTCCCCCGCCACCGCCGACGATACACAAACTACCGCGGCCACGCCCAGCACCGCCGCGACTCCGCCGACTCCCGATACCCCAAGAGCCACCATCAACAGCGCGGCCACTACCAGCGTGCACAGGGTCAAGCCCGACACCGGATTGTTCGACGACCCGATCATGCCGACCAGGTTGCCCGAGACCGCCGCAAAGAAGAAGCCCAACACGATCATCACCACGGCTGCGACTGCCGCGCCCGTAATCACTGTCGAGCTGCTCAGGTTGCCAGCGCCGTGGATGAAGTAGTAGTACAGAGCGAACATCGCTATCAGGACCCCAGCGATGCCGGCAAACACGACTTTCGCGTTCAGGTCGCGCTCGGTGCGGTTCGTAGCGGCGTGCGCCGATGCCGATTTCTTCAGGTCAGATACTGCTCGCGCCATGCCCACGCCCAGTTGCTTGCGCATTTTAAACAGCGTGTAGGACGCGCCCACCAACATTCCGCCCACTGCAATCGGCCGCACGATGGAAAAGTAAATGGCCTGCGCCAGCAACACGCCCGACAAACTCTGCCCCGCGGGTAGCGATGCTTGTATCGACGGCCCCATTAAAAAACTAAGGAGTGGAACCAACAGTCCCCACGCCAGCACGCCACCTGCGAAGTTCAGTGCGGCCAGCCGCGGCCCAATGATGTAGCCCACTCCCAGATACGCCGGGCTGATGTCAGGCGCGGTCATGATGGAAGCCCCGCCCGTCAGCGTGGTCGCGACGCTGGGATTCGTACTTGTCCGCAGAATCAGCTTCTTCCCCAAAGCTCCGATATTGATGGGGAACACATTGCTCGGCGAAAAAATATTGAATGCGCCCAGCAGATACATAAATCCGCCGAAGCCCATATTGGCGAACAAGATCTTCGCGGCGCGCGACCCTTGCTGCCCCGCTTTATGAATTTCCGAAGCTGCCACCGATTCCGGGAACGGCAGGTCGGGATCCTCCACCATCACCCGCCGAAGCAGCGTCACAAATAAAATACCGAGCGTGCCGCCGATCACCATCAATGCCACCGAGTTCCAGTATTTGTCGCTGGTCAGTCCCGGCCACAGCCCCGCCATCACAAAAGCGGGAATGGTGAACACCGCGCCCGCCGCCACCGACTCACCAATTGAGCCAATGGTCCGGGCCATGTTCTCTTCCAGCAGCGAGCCCTTCATCAGCCGCAGAAGCGCCATGCCGATCACGGCTGCCGGATACGTGGCCGCGATGGTCATGCCGGCGCGCAATCCCAGGTAGGCATTCGCCGCCCCCAGAATCATTGTCATCACCAATCCGAGCAACACTGCCCGGAAGGTGAACTCCTTCATTTCCATGGTTTCGGGCACGTAGGGTTTGTGCTTCTTGACTTCAAGGGTGCTCATGCTCATGGCAAGATCCTCGCTAGGTGGATGAACCGGCACAGCGTTGTAGGGAAAGCGCGAAAGTTAGCACGCGGACCGCCTTGCTGACAAGGGCGCCCCCTCTTCGGGGGACCCCTCAAAAGCTCGCGAATTTTTCATTAATATTCCAATCGCCGCTTCCGTTTCGTATAATGCTACCACCGTGCATAACAGGTTGCGCATGTGGCCGAGACCGACAACCCCAATCCGCTGCGCTCCATGAGCTACTTCACACAATATCGCTGCCGCGATTGTGGTGGCCAGGTAGCCTTCAAGTCGCGGCCCCGAAACTTCCGCGAGATGTACCTTCTGCCCTTGCTGCGCCTTCGGCCGGTGCGTTGTGCCAATTGCTTCCGCAGAGAATATCGTCCGCGCACCGTCCCCACACGAGACCGCAACCTTGATCCATCCAGGGATTCCGTCATGGGTGGAGGCGTTGCATAGCTTCGACAGCGTCGTTATACTGAAGGGGTAAGTCTGGTCGGATACCCAATCCCTCGCCAGACCTTGTGGAGGGCGTCTTCAGCAGTAGCGGAGACCGAACTCGGGCAGTCGGCGCCGAAGTTCTCACCAGCCGGGAACTCGCTTCTCCCTCGTGGGCGCAATCCGCACTCGGCAGCTTGTTCTTCACCCTTTTCCCCTCTAGTTGCAGGCTTTGCGATGCACCTCTGTTTCAGCTTTCGCGATTGCCCGTCTGCGCCAAGTGCCTTGCCGCGCTTCATCCCGCAACGCAAATCCTGTGCTCGATCTGCGGCGGATCTGTGGATAGCCCTCTGGCGGCATTGGAATTCGCGCCAATCTGTGGTCTGTGTGGGCGTGCCCATCCGCCCTTCCAGCGCGCCATCGCTTACGGCAGCTATGAGGACGGTCTGCGCGACCTGATTCACCTGCTGAAGTATCGACAAGTGCACCCGGCGGCAAAAGTTTTGGGACGCAAGTTGGCGGAAGTGATTGCGAAGTTGCAACCGGAGTTTGGCAAAGATCCAGTGCTGGTGCTGCCTGTCCCCCTGCACCATGGCAAGTCCCGCGAGCGCGGCTTCAATCAGGCCGAACTGATCGCCGCTGCCGCACTCAAGCAACTGCACGCGGGAGCTGCGCTGCACCTCGACTCCCGACACCTGGTGCGCCGCCGCGAAACCCGCTCTCAGATCGGACTCTCGCGCCACCAGCGCCGCGAAAACATGCGCGGCGCCTTCGCCGTTCCCCACCCGCCCTCGGTTGAGGGCCGCGAAATTTTACTGGTGGATGACGTCTTGACCACGGGCGCCACCGCCGCCGAATGCGCGCGCGTTCTGTTGCGGGCAGGGGCCAGCCGAGTCTGGGTCGCCACCGTGGCCCGCGCCTTGAAGAACTCAGCCGTCGTCTTATTTCCCGTTTATCATGCCGAAACTGAGACCGACGAAGAAATTACCGACGCAGAAATTAAAGATGACCAGGTGGCAGCCGGGGTCCACAGCTAAACGGGATAACAGGGGATAGCGATGCAGCTCCACAATGCGATGAACTCCCTGGGAAGGCCGCACCTCCCGCCACCACTCATCACCGGCGGAGTCCACCAGCCTAGCGACCGCCAAGCCCTGCATACCCCAGTGCTCGTGCTCAACGCTTCCTATGAGCCCATCAACGTCTGCGGCGCTCGTCGCGCCATCGTGCTGGTGCTGAAGGGCGTTGCCATGGCTGAAGAAGAAAACGGCCACTTCCTGCACGCTGCGCGGGTTGCGATTCGCGTGCCGTCTGTCATTCGCCTGCTGGAATACCGCCGCATCCCTCACCAGACCCGCGCTCTCTCGCGCAAGAACATTCTGCTGCGTGACCGCAACACCTGCCAGTACTGTGGCACTCTGCTGGCCGCGGGCGAACTTACCCTCGACCACGTAATCCCGCGTTCTCGGGGCGGCAATTCATCCTGGGAGAATCTGGTCGCCTGCTGTCACAACTGCAATCGCAAGAAAGGGAACCAGCTTCCCCATGAGTCTGGCATGAAGCCCATGCGCGAGCCCCGTTCCTTCAATCTCCACACCAGTCGCCACATCATGCGGCTGATGGGCCACTCCGATGGCAAGTGGCGGAAATATCTATTTTATTGAATTGTCGAACTTCGATTCTCAGACAAGCTGAGTCGCCGTCCTGGCGCCAACGCTTCTATGCCGTGGCCGGCATCTTGCTTCTGCCAGTTTTTCGCGCTGCGGGCAATTCTGGGCGAATTCGCCGCGTCGTCACCGTCCCATTCTCCACCACCACTTTCAACAACAGGGCGCAGCCGGAGCACAGCCAGTAACGTTCGACCGATCGCAACAGCGGTTGAGATATCGAGGCGGAGGGCGCAGTGCGTTCAACCGTGAACACTCGACCCTCGTGCATATACCGGAACGTCGCGCTGCAGGCCGGATTCAGGCACTGCGACAACATAACTCACTTCTCAACGAATGGGAGACTACTCAGCTTGCCCGAACCAGTCGCAGGGGTAGGTCCAGCTAGCGCCGCCGGAGAGATTCGCAGCCGGGGGGCGACTGCGAATCTTTCCGGGGCCTGCTGACTTAATTCGCGACATTCGGGGCGGTGGGTGTAGCGGTCTCGGCGCGCCCAGTTTCAATGCGTTGGATGACCTGCCGCAACCACTCGCGCAGAGAGGCTTCCATTTCCGGCTGCGTGTATTGCCGGGTCATGCTGTCCACGGTTTCGCCATGAGCATTGATTGGTATGAAGTGGCAGGGAACATCTTCCGCCTTGTACTGGTCGGGCACGAAGTCATGCAGCAGGCATTCCGCGCAGGCGTGCGGCCGGCTGGGATCGCCAAAATTCGGGCATGACAGCGAGTCCTGAAACGCCGAGGTGGGCTTCCACGGAGTTCGCACCGAACGCCCGTACCCACCTTGTTCCAGGAACTGCAGTTCGAACTTCAAAACTTCTAAAACGTCACGAGTGTCCTTCAACATTGGTCCTACCTCCCGGCGGCGGTTATCAACCCCGTAGGCACGATTGTCCGGTACTGCAAAACCTCGTGGCTGTGACCCCGGGCACCGGACCGCGTGAGCTAAGTCACACGGTAATGGTCGGGGTGTGACCTTAGTCATCGGCAACCCCCTGCCCGACCTGCGATTCTGGCAGTGGAGGATGGTCATGCAACCCATTCTGAACTTCGACGAGCGTCCCTTCATCGTGATCTGGGAAACAACCCAGGCCTGCGATTTGTCGTGCTTGCACTGCCGCGCCTGCGCTCAGCCGTTGCGCCATCCACTGGAACTGAATACGGCCGAAGCCAAGCGTCTGATCGGCGAAGTGGCCGAATTAAAAGCTCCGGTGTTCGTGCTGACCGGTGGCGATCCCCTTAAGCGCGACGACATTTTCGAGCTTGTCGACTACGCTATGCAGCGCGGGGTGCGCATCTCGCTGACCCCTAGCGCGACTCCCCTGCTCACTCGTGACAAGATCGCCGAACTCAAGCGGCGCGGACTGGCGCGGCTTGCCATCAGCTTGGATGGTCCTACAGCGGCCATTCACGACGCTTTCCGCCGCGTGAACGGTTCCTACGACTGGACCCTGAATGCCGTGCGCTGGGCCCACGAACTCGGTCTGCCGGCGCAAATCAATACCACCATCACTCGCCACAATCTCGCCCACCTCGACTCGATGATCGCGCTGATGGAAACTCTCGACATCGTATTGTGGAGCGTGTTCTTCCTCGTGCCCACAGGCCGGGGTTCCGCCGCAGACTTGATCTCCGCCGAAGAATTCGAACAAGTGTTTGCCAAGCTATACCAGACTGCGCAACACGCAAAGTTCGACATCTGTTCGGTAGGAGCACTGCCGACGGCATTGGTCGCGCCCCCAGGGGCATCAATGACGGCAAGGGGTTCGTTTTTGTTTCCCACCTCGGCGAGGTTTTTCCCAGCGGGTTTCTGCCCGTTTCCGCCGGCAATATCCGCAAACATTCCCTTGCCGACTTGTATCGCCATTCGCCGCTGTTCACCGGCCTGCGCGATAGCGCCAACTTGAAAGGGAAGTGTGCCGAATGCGAGTTCCGCGAAGTCTGCGGCGGTTCGCGCGCGCGCGCTTACGCCTTGACCGGCGATATGTTCGCAGAAGAACCCTGCTGCGTGTGGCAGCCCACGCAGAGTTTCCGGGCGTCCGCCACCAGTTGAGACATCGCGGCTCACGGGCGATACCCCGCTCTCCTCGATCCTCGAGTTGTCAGCGCTGTTAAGCTTTCGGCTTGCCGGAGCCGTGGCCCCACCATTTCCACCGCACACCCGCATGTGACTTCCCTCACGTCCTCCGGTACCGAGAGTCACTGCCTTTCTTTTTCTAATGCCTTCTAATGCAAATTGCGCAGGCTGTGCTGCGATTCCTGCAGACTCCAGGTTTCAGCAAAGGAAATGAACATGAGCCACGAAACGGCGAAGTGCCCATTGTGCGAAGGCCACGGAGAACTCTCGCTCTCGCAACTGACCGAGCGGGTTACGGACGAACACCTGTCTGAGAAGTTGCACAGTTACCTGGACGCGCACAGCGAAGAGCCAGTGCTGGTCGGCGCTCCCAGCAGTCCGCGTACTTTCGACAAGGATGTTCATGGGTGGAACCCGCAACTGTCGATGTGGCGGCGGAGTTCCAAGGAATAAGGCGAACCACAAGCTAAGAAAAGGCGACTGCCATGCCGCAAGCTGAGTTGGAACAAGTCGAACCGCTACTGCAAGAATTCGATAACACCCGGGCCAATCTCATCCCCATCCTGCAACGAATACAGGCCACTTGTTCCTACCTTCCCCAGGAAGCCCTGCGGCGGGTAGCGCGCAAGTTGCAAGTGCCCCTGAGCGATGTGTACCAGGTCGCGACTTTTTATCGGTGCTTCAGTTTGAAGCCGCGAGGAAAGCATCTGGTGCAAGTTTGCCTGGGCACAGCCTGTCATGTGCGTGGTGGACAGAAAGTATTGGAGCGCACTCAGGTCGAAACCGGTGTGGATGCCGCCGGCACCAGCGCCGACATGCAGTTTACGGTTGAAGCGGTGCGCTGCCTGGGTTGTTGCGGTCTGGCGCCCGTCATGCGCGTGGACAAGACGACCTTCGCCCACGTAGCGCAAACCAAAGTTCGGGGTCTTTTGACTCGCTACCGGCCTCGCAAACCTGCGACTTCCGAAGCGGAAAAGACCCCGGCGGTTCCCCCAGAATCCACCCTGGTGCAAGGAGGCGACCATGCCTAACCATGGCGCATATCCTCTTCGTAGTCTGGAAGACCTGCAAGCAGTGGCCAAGGTTGGCCGCCAACGCATGTCTCCCGCCCAACCCAAGATCATGGTTGGCATGGCGACCTGTGGACAGGCAGCCGGCGCAACCGAAGTTCTAAAAGCCGTGCGCGAAGTTGTGACCCAGGACAAACTGCCCTATGTGGTCTCCGAAACCGGATGCATCGGCTGGTGTTCGCAAGAGCCTCTGCTGGATATCTGCATTCCCGGACGTCCCCGTGTTACCTACGGTCGCGTCACCCCAGCCCGTGCCAAGCAGATCATCCGTGCCCTGCCTGAACCGAAACCTCAGTGGGCATTGGCCACTATGCCGGGCGACGAAAACACTCTCACCGGGCTTTACACCAGCTACCTCACCGGCGAAGACACCCCTCTTCGCGGCGTCAAGTCTTACCGTGACCTTCCTCTTTTCAAGCGCCAGCTGCGCATCGTCATGCGCAATTGCGGCCTGATCGACCCGGCCAGCTTCGAAGAGTACATTGCGCGCGGCGGCTACACCGCTCTTTGGCAAGCCCTGCGCACTCAGACTCCGCAGCAAGTGGTCGATGGCATTACCAAAAGCGGCATTCGCGGTCGCGGCGGTGCGGGATTTCCCACTGGAAGAAAGTGGCAGACGGTTCGCGAAGCTCCTGGCAGTCCGAAATACGTCATCTGCAATGCAGACGAGGGCGACCCCGGCGCTTACATGGATCGCGGCGTGCTCGAAGGCGACCCCCACAGCGTGCTCGAAGGCATGACCATTGGCGCCTATGCCATAGGCGCAAGCGAAGGCATCATCTACGTTCGCGAAGAATATCCGCTTGCAGTCGCGCGCATGAAAGATGCGATCCAGCAATCGGAAACCGCCGGGCTTCTGGGTACAAACATTTTCGGCTCGGGTTTCGGCTTCACGGTTCGCGTTGTCACCGGAGCGGGCGCCTTTGTGTGCGGCGAAGAAACCGCATTGATTCGCTCGATTGAAGGAAAAGTTGGCGAACCGCAGCAGCGCCCGCCGTATCCCGCTGTCCGCGGTCTCAACGGCAAGCCCACTTGCATCAACAATGTGGAAACTTGGGCGAATGTCCCGGTCATTGTCGCTCGCGGCGGCGAGTGGTTCGCCTCCATCGGCACCCCGGGCAGTAAAGGCACCAAAGTCTTCAGCCTGGTCGGCAACATCGAAAACACAGCCCTGATTGAAGTCCCCATGGGCACCACCCTCTCCGAAATCGTTTACGAAATCGGCGGCGGCATCCCCGGCAACCGTGAGTGCAAAGCCATCCAGACCGGCGGCCCTTCCGGGGGCTGCATTCCCGCAAGCAAGTTTGATCTGCCGGTGGATTACGACTCCCTCACCGCAGCCGGCTCCATTATGGGCTCCGGCGGCATGATCGTCATGGACGACCACACCTGCATGGTCGACATCGCGAAGTATTTCCTCGGCTTTCTGGAAGATGAGAGTTGCGGGAAGTGCTTCTCCTGTCGCGAAGGTACCCAGCGGCTCAAAGAGGTTGTGCAGCGCATCTCCGAAGGCCACGGGGTAGAAGCAGATTTGGTCCTACTCGAGGAATTGAGTTGGATGGTGCGCGAAGTTTCTCTCTGCGGCCTGGGACAAACCGCAGCCAACCCCGTCCTCTCCACTCTGCGCTACTTCCGCGAGGAGTATCTGGAGCACATCGACCACCAGCGCTGTCCGGCCAAAGTCTGCCGCCAGCTCATCACGTTTGCCATTGATCCAGTGACCTGCAACGGCTGTGGAGCTTGCGTCCAAGTCTGCAGCGGCAAGGCCATTCTGGGCGAGAAAAATAAACTGCACACCATCGAACAAGCCCACTGCACCAAGTGCGGCGCTTGCATGGACATCTGCAAGTTCGATGCAGTAACGGTCAATTAAGGAGAATGCCGTGCCCTCGTTAACTATGAACGGCATCACGGTGGAAGTCGAACGCGGCACCACGCTGTTGCAAGCCGCGCAGTTCCTCGGTCTTCCCATTCCCACTCTTTGCCACGAAGACGGTCTCGCCCCCTACGGCGGTTGCCGCTTATGCGTGGTCGAAGTGGTCAACGGTGCAAAGAAGAGCTTGCAATCGTCGTGCACTTATCCCGCGCTCGATGGTCTGCAGGTCTTCACGCATTCCGCGCGAGTCGAGAAAGCCCGTCGCCTGCTGGTGGAACTCTACGTTGCCACCTGCCCGCAGTCCAAGCGCATTCAGGATATGGCGTCCGCGATGGGTGTGCGCCGGGTGCGCTATGACGCAAAGCACGAACTCTGCATCCAGTGCGGGCTGTGCGTTCGCATGTGCGAGCAGCAGATGATGGCCGGCGCCATCGGTTTTTCCGGTCGCGGCCTGCATCGCGAAGTCACTCGTCCTTTCGACACCACGAGCGATGCCTGCCGCCAATGCGGGGCTTGCCTTTACATCTGTCCGGTGTGCGAGTTGCGCTGCGCCGGGCCTGACGCGGAAAGCGTCCTGTGCAATGGGTGCCTGAATATTTCCACCGCGTGTTTACAGACTTACAACAACGCAATGTGTTCTTTGGATCCCTGTCACGCCTGCGAGATTGACGGTCCGTTCCGCGCCGACGTGCGAGTGAAATTGCAACCCCAAATCGAGTTTCCAGTTTTAGCCAAGAAATAGTGGAGAGACTGCCATGACCTTTACACGCCTGAATTCTTCCGCCGCCACCCTGACCAAGAACCGCACTGAGGATTCCGTCAGCCCCTTCAGCGGCATGTGCACAACCTGCGTCGATGGCTGCATCGGCATGTGCGAGATCGGCAAAAGCGCCTATCGCGGCGCCGAGATGATCTATCCGCAACCCTTCGGCATCATTACCACGGCTTCCCAGAAGGATTACCCGGTAGACCTCTCCCACTTCACCATCTTGGGACGCGCCGCTGGCGTCTGGGGGATAGAAGAGGACTCTAATCGCGCACTGTTCCCGGCCGTCGATCTTGAAACCACCATCGGCTCGGACAACAGCATCCACTACAAACTACCGTTTACTCTGGCGGCCATGGGTTCCACCAATGTCGCCAAGAACAATTGGGCCGGCATTGCCGGCGGCGCCGCCATTTCCGGCACCGGCATCGCGATCGGTGAAAACGTGGTCGGCATGGACATGGACGCCAAGTTTGACAATGGCAAAGTCATCACCAGCGCAGAACTCGAGTGGCGGGTCCAATGCTTCCGCGAGTGGCAGACCGAAGGTTACGGCGAAGTCTTTGTCCAGGCCAACGTCGAAGACACGATGCTCGGCGTGCAGGAATACGCTATTAAGAAACTGGGCGTGACTGCCGTCGAACTGAAGTGGGGACAGGGCGCAAAAGACATTGGCGGCGAAGTGAAGGTCAAGGACCTGGCGAAAGCCCAGGAACTGCATCGTCGCGGCTATGTCGTGCTCCCCGATCCCACCAACCCCGTAGTGATTGAGGCCTTCCACAAAGGCGCCTTCCACGAATTCGAGCGTCATTCGCGCGTCGGCATGGTCACCAAAGATGGCTTCATGAAGCGGGTCGAAGACCTGCGCAAAGCGGGCGCAAAGTACATCACTCTCAAGACCGGCGCATACCGCCCGGTGGATCTGGCGCGCGCGGTTCGCTTCGCCTCCCTGGCCAGGCTTGACCTGCTCACCGTGGACGCGGCGGGCGGCGGCACTGGCATGAGCCCGTGGCGCATGATGAACGAGTGGGGCATTCCGGAAGTGGAAATCCACTCCTTGCTGCACGGCTATCTCGACAATCTGGCGAAACGCGGCGAATACATTCCGCCCATTGCCCTGGCTGGCGGCTTCACCTTCGAAGATCAAATCTTCAAAGGCTTCGCCCTGTGCGCTCCCTATGTAAAACTCATTGCCTGGGCGCGCGGCCCACTCGCCGCCGCCATGGTTGCCAAGAATATCGGTAAGGCCATCGACAATCAGCAACTGCCCGTCTACATTGAGCGCTTCGGCACCACAGTGGATGAGATTTTTGTCTCTTCCACCGAATTGCGTGAGCGCTTTGGCGACCGCTTCAAGAAGTTGCCCACCGGCGCCATCGGCTTCTACACCTACTACCAGCGAGTGGCTCAAGGTTTGCGCCAACTGATGGCGGGTGCGCGCAAATTCAGCTGCAAGTACATTGACCGGTCTGACATTGCGGCACTGACTCCCGACTCCTCGCGCATCAGCGGCATCCCGCTGGTCACCGACGTGGACAAGGAAGAAGCCGAGGCGATTCTCGCACTGGTGTAAGACCCTGGCTCACCAATTGTTTTGATTGCAGCCAGTTCCGGCGGGACGACCATAACCGTGGTCGCCCGTCGTTTTTGTTGCAGCCGCAAGCTTGCTCCCGCTCTTGCCCGCTTAAGCTACACTCTTTTTTAGACGCGCCATTTTCAAGACACTCTATTCGAGACAATCTATTTCGCGACAAGCTTTTTCTCGACACTCCATTCAAGACAATTATTTCAGGACTCTATTTCAAGACAAGCTTTTTCAAACTACGAACGACGGAGACTTATGTCACTACTGCGATTCTTCATGCTTCTGGCGCTGGTGGTCTGGATGGGCGGCCTAGTCTTTTTTTCCTTTGTGCTGGCGCCGACTGCCTTCGGCGTGCTCCCCACGCGTCATTTGGCCGGAACCGTCGTCGGTCGCTCCCTCGGATCATTGCACTGGATGGGTTTCGTCTCCGGCGTAGTTTTTCTGATAGCTTCCTTGCTTAACAACAAGTGGAGCAGCGGCGCGGTTCGTCCCTTCGCCATATTGCATGTGTTGATTTTGCTCATGCTGCTGCTGACCATGGTTTCGCAGTTTGGAATCTCACCCCGCATGGCAACCCTGCGCACTTCCTTCGGCGACATTGATACAGTTGCACCCGACAACCCGGCGCGAATGCAATTCAACGCCCTGCACCAGTGGTCCACTCGAGTCGAAATCGGCGTCTTTCTGCTTGGCTTGGCCGCCATCTACCTGACCGCCCGCCAGTTTTCCCCAGGCTAAGAGCCTCGGCTTCCGATCCGCTAGACCGCATTATTGGTAACGACTTACTCCATGCCGACACGCTCACTGCCCGTTACCGTTAACAAATTTGTGGATTGATTTGAAACCTGAAACCTGAAATTCGAAACTGCGTTTGTCATCCCGAGCGCAGCGAGGGATCTGCAGTTCCAAGCAAACCCCCGCTGTACAAGTGATATCTTTCATGGTTGGGCAGCTTTTAACAAGGGCGAACCCGCCCTTCTTCGAGGAAACCAATGTCTAAGATTCTTGTAATCGACGTCGGCGGCACCCACGTCAAACTACTAGTCACCGGCATGAAGGCACCCATCAAGATCGTTTCCGGTCCCACCCTGACCGCAAAGGCAATGGTCAAAAAAGTAAAGGCCGCACTGAAAAATCGTCCTTACGACGCAGTCTCCATCGGGTATCCGGCCCCGGTGGTGCACGGGCATCCATTGCGAGAGCCCTTCAACCTCGGCGGCGGCTGGGTGGGTTTCAACTTTCGCCAGGCGTTTGGTTGTCCGGTGAAGATCATCAACGATGCGGCCATGCAGGCGCTGGGAAGTTACCAGGGCGGACGAATGCTATTCCTCGGTTTGGGCACCGGTCTAGGCTCCACCATGATTGTGGATGGCCTGCTGCAACCCATGGAACTGGCCCATCTGCCCTACAAGCACGGCAAGACTTACGAAGACTACCTCGGGCTTCGAGGCCTGAAACGATTGGGACGAAAAGAATGGCAACGGAAAGTTTTTAAAGTGGTCACCGAGCTTCGGGATGCGCTGGAGGTACAACAAGTGGTCCTCGGAGGCGGAAACGCGAAGAAGCTAAAAAAATTGCCCGACCATACCATCCTGGGCAGCAACGATAACGCCTTCAAAGGCGGTTTCCGAATGTGGGCCAAAGAGCAGGCCCGCTGAACTGCTCAACTTGCTCCCCTCCGCCTGCTCCCCAGCATCAAGCGGGGTTCCGCCATCCTCCGTCGGGCGCAGTGAGCTTTTCCGCTTCCGCCGGTCCCCAACTCCCCGGCTCATAATCATGCAATGGAGTCGCACTGTCCAGGACCGGTTGCACAATCCTCCACGCCTCTTCCACATAATCCTCGCGAGCGAATCGCGTCGGGTCGCCGTGCATGGCATCATCCAGCAGTTCCTCGTAAGCCAGTAGCTCAGAGGGATCAGAGGGTTCGGTTGCCAGCAGCTCCACTTGTCCTCCGATCATGTCGTCCCCAGCTTTTTTTACCAGCGCGCCGACTGCGATGGCCAGGGCGGGCGTCACCCGGAATCGCAGATAGTTTGGCGTCGGCGGCTCTTCAGAAAAAATTGCCGGCGGCTGCCGCAGGATCGCCGTCACCTCCGTCGCAGTCACTGGCAATGATTTTCCCGCCCGAATGTAAAAGGGCACGCCTTTCCAACGCCAGGAGTCGATATAAAGCCGCAAAGCCACATAAGTTTCCACCGTGGAATCCGGTTTCACACCCGCCTCGTTGCGGTAGCCCCGGAACTGTCCGCGCACCACATCGCCGGGCTCCACCGTTCTTATTCCGCGCAGCACTTTCACTTTCTCATCCCGTAGGTTCCGGTTCGCCATATCCACTGGCGGTTCCATCGCCACATTGCTCAGAAGCTGAAACAGGTGGTTCTCCACCACGTCGCGCAGGGCGCCTGCCTGCTCGTAGAACGCCCCCCGCCCCGCCACTCCGAAATTCTCCGCCATGGTGATCTGCACGCTTTCCACATAGCGCCGGTTCCAGATCGGCTCCACGAACGCGTTCGCAAAACGAAAGAACAAAATGTTTTGCACCGCATTTTTTCCCAGGTAGTGGTCAATACGAAAAACATCCTGTTCGTCGAATGCGGTATGCAAGATGGCATTCAGCTTCTGCGCCGAATCCAAATCGCGTCCGAACGGCTTCTCCACCACCACCCGCGCCCCCTCGGTGCACCCCATGGCTTGCAGTTGCTTCACCACTTCCCCAAACATCTCCGGAGGAATCGCCAGGTAATGCAGGGGACGCTTGGCCTCCCCCAACTGCTGCCGCAACTGACGGAACGTCTCCGCTGCGGTATAGTCCCCATCAATGTACTTCAGCACGCTGCTCAGCTTGGCAAACCCCTCCAGATCCAACCCGCCATAGTGCTCCACGCTATCCTGCGCGCGTTGCTTGAGTTGCTCCAGCGTCCAGCCTGATTTCGCCACTCCAATAACCGGCATGTTCAGTTCGCCGCGCTTGGCCAGCCGCTGCAAAGCCGGAAAGATTTTCTTATAAGCCAGGTCGCCGGTCGCCCCAAAAAATACCAATGCATCCGAGGTTGGTTGGTTCATAGATGGAGTTCCCAAATCCTTCCTGCATGACATTCGTTTTTGATATTTGCACAACACCCGCTGGAATGCCATACCATGCGAGCCTTAGCAATGCACGACTTGCCCCGGACCCCGTGCTATTCTTCCCACTCGTTGCAGGAGGCAGATGTTCCAGCCATCGAAGCCCGTTTGCGCTGCGCTTCCCCCTCTTGACAATCCCCTCCCCGCGGAGCACTATCTTTGTAGGCGAATAAAAAGCGAATATGCCCCTCGCCCGGGGTCATCCCCGTCGGTTCCCTGAAAAAGCCTTTGGACTTGCAAGGAAGTTATGTCTGCCTCTTTTGCTACTGCGGCCTTGGGCCGCTCTTTTACTTTGGACCCCGCCTCGGGAGAGCTCGAGTTGGTTCCGGCCCCGGCTGCGGCTTCGCGCCACGCCGCGCTGGCCGATCACTTGCGCGCTTCGCCCAAGCTGGCCTGCGTCACCGCCGCTTCCCGGCTGGAACTCCGTCCCGTGCCAGAGCTTGTCCTTACCGGGGTGGCTGATTTTGATGCCCTCACCGGAGGCCTGCCGCGCGGTTGCCTTACCGAAATCTGCGGCCCTGCCTCTTCCGGGCGCACCAGCCTGCTGCTCGCCGCCCTCAGCGCTGCCACTCGCCGCCAGGAAGTCTGCGCCCTGGTCGATGCAGGAGACTCCCTCGATCCCCAAGGCGCTGCCGCCTCCGGCGTGGATTGGAACAAATTGCTTTGGGTGCGCTGCGCCTCCACTTCTCGCAGGGCAGCAGGGAAAACTGCCAGCGATCCCTGGGAGCAGCGCATGGAACAAGTCCTCAAAACCACTGACCTGCTGCTGCAAAGCAACGGTTTCGGATTGATTGCCATTGACCTGAGCGACATCCCGCTGAACAGTGCGCGGCGCATTCCCCTGACTTCCTGGTTCCGCTTTCGCCGCGCCGTGGAGCACACGCCCACGGTTTTGCTGGTCGTCGAACAGCAACCCATCGCGGGAAGTTGCTCGTCGCTGCTGGTGAATTTAGCGGCCAGCGGCAAGCTTCCCGATCTCCAGCAGGCGCCCGTGTGTCCCTCCCACGCTCGCCTGTTGCAGGTTCTGCATGCCACCGTGGAAGTCCAGCGCTCGCGCCTGGAGCGCAAGCCGAGTCAGTCCACTCGCATGGAATTTTATTCTCGTCCGGCTTGGGCGGGATAGGAAGTTACCAAGATGGAATGAAAAGCTTTGCCGCGCGATAGCACCTGGATGGTCTCCCATGCCTTTTGCCTGTATCTTCGTCCCTGATTTTCCCGTGGAAGCGATCGTTCGCGCGGAGCCTGAGTTGCGTTCGCAAGCCGTAGTGGTACTCAGCGGCAAAGCTCCGCTGGAAAAAGTGTGCGCCCTCAACGAGCGCGCCCGCCGCATGGGCCTGGAAATCGGCATGACTAAAACCCAGTTGGAAGCTTGCACCGGTGTGGCGATGCGCGCCCGCTCCCCTCTGCAGGAGGCCGCTGCCCATGCTGCCCTATTGGATTGCGCCCAATCGTTTTCGCCCCAGGTAGAAGATACGGCGGCAGACACCGTGGTTTTGGATGTCGCCGGTTTGGAGCCGCTCTTCGGCGCTCTGCCGAAGATTGCCCGCGATGTGGCTCGCCGCGCTTCTGAGCTGGGACTGGAAACCAATGTGGCCGTGGCTCCCAATCCCGATGCCGCCGCCCTCGCCGCACGCGGCTTTTCCGGCGTTACCGTAATTGCGCCCGGAATAGAAGCGGAGCGTCTCGGAGAACTTCCGGTCAGCGTGCTATGGGACGGGCTCTCTCCCCGGCTCTCCCCCCACGAGAAAGATGACGAAGACGATGCCGAAAAATTCCTTGACACCTTCCAGCGCTGGGGAGTGCGCAACCTCCGAGCCCTGGCTGCTCTGCCCGGAATTCCCTTGAGCGAGCGCCTCGGACAAAAAGGGTTGCGCTTGCAGCAATTAGCGCGCGGCTCCAGTTCCCGCACCTTAAAACTGGTACAACCGCCGCTGCTGTTTGAAGAAGCCATCGAACTGGAATATCCCGTGGTCTTGCTGGAGCCGCTGGCCTTCGCGCTGAACCGCATGTTGGAACAGCTTTGTGCCCGGCTTTCCTCCCGCGCTCTCGCCACTCAGGAACTCTGCCTGCGCCTCGAATTGGAAACCGATCTCTGTCCTGAGGATTCTGCCGCCCCCGCGCCCGCCCTGCCCCGCTGCTTCACTCGCACTCTGCGCCTGCCAGTTCCCATGCTCGATGCCAAAGTGTTTCTCAAGTTGCTGCAACTGGATTTGAAAGCTCATCCGCCTGGAGCTCCCATTCTCAAAATTCTTCTCGCTGCCGAACCCTCGCGTCCGCGAGCGGCGCAGGCCGGCCTGTTTGTCCCGGCCTTTCCTGAACCGGAAAAACTGGAACTCACTTTGGCGCGGATCTCCGGCATCGTGGGCGAGGGCCGCGCCGGAACCGCCGGCTTGCTCGATACCCATCGCCCGGAAGCTTTCCGCATCGAGCACTTTGCCCCACAAGAGCAGTCCACCCCAACCCTCAGTGAGCCTCGCGGCAATAGCGGCAATGGGACAGCGCACTCCAGTCCGATTACTGCGCTGCGCCTGTTTCGTCCGCCGTTGCACGCCGAAGTCACACTGCGCGAGGGCAAGCCGACCCGCCTGTTGTGTCCCAAACGAAAAGATATTGCGGGAGAAATTGTTTGGATGGCTGGCCCCTGGCGCTCTTCCGGCGATTGGTGGGAGCAGGACGGCTGGGCCCGCGATGAGTGGGACATCGCCATGAACCGCGAAAACAGTTTTGTCCTTTACCGCCTGGTGCATGATTTGCTCAGCGGCCGCTGGATGGTGGAGGGCGCTTACGACTGAGGCGACATCGCGCGCTGCTTCCATGTATATCGAACTTCACTCCCGCTCCGCATTCAGCTTTTTGGAAGGGGCCTCTCTTCCTGAGAGTCTGGTCGAAGCCTGCGCTGCATTCAACATGCCGGCCATGGCCCTGCTCGACCGCGACGGCTTGTATGGCTCACCCCGTTTTCATCTCGCCGCGAAGAAAGCGGGCCTTCAGGCACATGTGGGCGCGGAAGTTACCTGGGATGCGCAGCCCGCGCTCCCATCCGCCATTTCTCAGCCGCGCCTCTGTCGCTTGCCTCTTCTCGTCGCTTCCCGCACCGGCTACCAGAATCTTTGCCGATTGCTCACCCGCATGAAGTTGCGCTCCAAAAAAGAAGAAGGCGCAGTCACTGATAGCGAACTCGAAGAATATGCTGCCGGCCTGATCTGCCTTACCGGCGGCGAAGAAGGCCCGCTCGCCACCGGCCTCGCCCAGGGAGGCCCCGCCGAAGCCATGCGTCGCGTGCTGCGGCTGACCGAAATCTTTGGCCCCGGAAATGTTTACGTCGAACTCCAGCGACATTTTCATCGCGAAGAGGAAACCCGCAATCGCACCGCGGTTGAAATCGCCCAGGCGCTGCATCTTCCTCTGCTGGCGACCAATGGCGTGAACTATGCAATGCCCGCCAATCGCCAGCTCACCGACGCCTTTACCGCGCTCCGCCATCACCACACCCTGGCCACTGCCGGACGTCTGCTCGCTCGCAACGCCGAACGTCACTTGAAGTCGCCGGCGCAAATGCAGCAGCTCTTCGCCGATTTTCCCCAGGCCATCGCCAACACTTGCGAACTCTCCTCACGTCTTGAATTTGCCCTCAGCGATCTGGGATACGAATTTCCCCGCTACCCCGTCCCCGACGGCGAAACTATGATGTCGTTCCTGCGCGAACGCACCCGCGAAGGTTTCCAGCAGCACTATGGTCGTGCCCACGACGACCTGAAAAACCAAGCTCGCCGCCAGATTGAGCGCGAACTCAAGCTCATCGAGAAGCTGGAACTGGCCGGCTACTTCCTCATCGTCTGGGATATCGTGCGCTTCTGCCGTCAGCAGAACATTCTGTCTCAGGGACGCGGCTCGGCCGCCAACAGCGCGGTCTGCTATTCGCTGGGCATCACCGCCGTCGACCCCATCGCCATGGATCTGCTGTTCGAGCGCTTTTTGTCGGAAGAGCGCGGCGAGTGGCCTGACATTGATCTCGACCTGCCCAGCGGCGGCGAACGCGAGCGCGTCATTCAATACGTCTACAGCCGTTACGGACAGCGGGGCGCCGCCATGACCGCCAACGTCATCACCTATCGCAACCGCATGGCGGCGCGCGAAATGGGCAAGGCCATCGGCTTCGATCCTGACACTTTGAACAAAATTGCTGCCGCCGTCTCCACCTGGGAATTCAAAGATGCCAACGACGCGCTCGACCGCCGCCTGCGCGATGCCGGACTCGACCTCAACCATCCCCGCATTCGCAAGTATTTCGAGTTGTGCGTCGCCGTGCAGGACCTGCCGCGCCATCTTGGCCAGCATTCCGGCGGCATGGTGATTTGCCAGGGCCGCCTGGATTGCGTGGTCCCGCTCGAACCCGCTTCCATGCCCGGTCGCGTGGTGGTGCAGTGGGACAAGGAAGATTGCGCCGACATGGGCATCATCAAAGTGGATTTACTGGGCCTGGGCATGATGGCCGCGCTCAAAGATTCCATCGACTTCATCCGCAAACATCAGCATAAGGAAGTGGATTTGGCGCACCTGCCTGCCGATGATCTGGCCGTCTATTCCGCGCTGCAAGCGGCCGATACCGTCGGCATGTTTCAGGTGGAGAGCCGCGCCCAGATGGCATGCCTGCCCCGCCTGCGTCCGCAACGCTTTTACGACATCGTGGTGCAGGTCGCGCTCATCCGTCCCGGGCCCATCGTGGGGCAGATGGTGAACCCATTCCTCAAGCGCCGCCAGGGCCGCGAAGTGGTGACCTATCCCCACCCTTCGCTCGAACCAGTGTTGGAACGCACGCTTGGCGTGCCGCTGTTTCAGGAACAACTGCTGCGCATGGCCATGATCGCGGCCGGCTTCACTGGCGGCGAGGCTGAAGAACTGCGTCGCGCCATGGGCTTCAAACGCTCTCAGGCCCGCATGCAATCCATCGAAGAAAAATTGCGCACCGGCATGACTCGCAACGGAATTTCGCGTGAAGCCCAGGAGCAGATCATTCTCTCCATCACCTCCTTCGCGCTCTACGGATTTCCCGAATCCCACGCCGCCAGCTTCGCCCTCATCGCCTACGCCAGCGCCTACTTGAAGTGCCACTACTTGAGCGCCTTCACCGCCGCCCTGCTCAATAACCAACCCATGGGATTTTATAGTCCGGCAACGCTGGTGAAAGATGCGCAGCGCCACGGATTGCGAGTACTACCCATTGATGTGACGAAGTCAGACTGGCTGTGCACGCTGGAGTCAGTTGCCGGTTGTCAGTTGCCAGTTGCCAGTGAAGCAGTTTCAGGTTCCGAGTTTCAAGGTTCAAGGAAAGACCCAGAAGCAGTTTCAAGTTTCGAGTTTCAAGTTTCAAGTAAAAACAAAAACACGGGTGAAGCAGTTTCAGGTGAGGCAGTTTCCGGTCCCGAGTTTCAAGTTTCAAGTAAAAGCCAAGGCTCGAAACTGGAAACTGGAAACTCGAAACTGTCCCTCCGTCTCGGTCTCAACTATGTGCGCGGTCTGCGCGAACCCGCGGCACAAGCATTGGTCCGAGAACGCAGCCTGGGAGCGTTTGCCTCCATCCAGGATCTGACCCGTCGCGTGCCAGAATTGCGCAAAGACGAACTCACCACGCTGGCGGAAATCGGAGCGCTGAACTCAATTGCCAGTTTCGAGTATCAAGTTTCAAGAAAGAGCCAAGGCGCCAGTGAAGCGGTTTCAGATTCCGAGTTTCAAGTTTCAAGTAAAAGCAAAAACATCGGTAAAGCAGTTTCAGGTTTCGAGTTTCAAGTTTCAGGTAAAAACAAAGACTCGAAACTTGAAACTCGAAACTCGAAACTGGTTTTAGGAACTTCGAACCTTGAAACAGTTGCCCCGAGAGGTCTCCGCTCCACACTGGCAACTGACAACTGGCAACTGGCAACTGATAGTCGGCAACTGGCAACTGACAACCGGCAATTGACCGGCACCTCGAAACTTGAAACCCGAAACTCGAAACTGGTTTTAGGCACTTCGAAACTTGAAACTAGAAACTTGAAACTGCCCCACCGTCGTGACGCGCTCTGGCAAGTAGAGCGGGCGGTGCGCGCCCCCGGACCCCTGCTGGAAGAATTGCCGGAAGACTTGCCCGCAACCGCCGCGGACACGCCTCTTCATGCCATGAACCACGAAGAGCGCCTGGTCGCCGACTTTCGCGGCACCGGTCTCACCGTCGGCCCGCACCCCATGGCCTACCGTCGCGTCCAGATGCAGGCCCAGGGCATTTACCGCGCCCTCGATCTGGCGAACATTCCCAATGGCCGCCGCATCCGCATTGGCGGCTGCGTGATTGTCCGTCAGCGTCCCGGCACCGCTAAAGGCATGATGTTTTTGAGCCTGGAAGATGAAACCGGAATCGCCAATGCCATCATCGCCCCTGATTTGCTGCACAAGAACCGGATGGTGCTCATCTCAGAGCGGTTCCTGATGATCGAAGGCATCCTGCAAAATCAAGACAATGTAATTCACGTCCGCGCCGAACGCGTAGCCCCACTGTTCGTCACCGACGCCGAAACCGCGTCCCACGATTTCCACTGATTTGGCGAAACTGATCTGGCGAAGCTGACCCCGAAATCTGATCTCAGGAAATCTGATCTCAGGAAATCTGATCTCAGAACACCTGTCCGCCGGAAACCTGTTGTGCCGTCTCCCGCGGTGCTTCAAACCGGTACCCGATCCCACGCAGCGTCCGCAAAAACTGCGGATGCCTCGGGTCTCGCTCAATCTTTTCTCGCAGCCGCCGAACGTACACATCGATCGACCGCGGCGTCACGTAGGCCGTGTCTTTCCAGACTGCATCCAGTAACTGGTCGCGCGTAAACACCCGGCCGCGATGGTTGGCCAGATACTCCAGCAGGCGGAATTCCCGCACCGTGGTCAACACCGTCTTCCCATCGATCCGGACCGTCATCGACGAAACATCAATCTCCAAATCGCCAAACCGGATCACGTCCATCGCCGGCGACTCCTGCCGCCGCCGCAAAATCGTCCGCACCCGCGCCAGCAGTTCCCGCGGGCTGAAGGGTTTGGTTACGTAGTCATCGCCGCCCAGGTCAAATCCGTGGATGCGGTCCGCCTCGCCCGTTTTCGCGGTCAGGAAAATTACCGGCACTCGCTCCAGGCGTGCGGTCTGCCGAATTTCGCGGCACAAATCAAATCCGCTCGTGCCCGGCAGCATCACGTCCAGCAAAAACAGCGCGGGACGCTCCTGCAGCGCTGCCTCAATCACTCGCGCTCCAGATGCGAAGCTCGCAACTCCATACCCCGCCGAATGCAGGTTGTGTTCGATCAGCCGCGAAATGTCCAGGTCATCCTCGACCACGAAGACCAGAGTCCTGGCCGACGGCACGTTCTTTCGTTCTGCAAAATTCATGCAGCTCACACCCCAACCGCCAGCAATGACTGTGCGATCCAATGACCGGGCAATCGATGACCGCGCAATCGATGACCGGCAACCGATGACTGGGCAATCGAATGTCCTGCTGAGACTTGAGTCTAGGCGGGCAATGTTGCGGAGATGTGTCTTGCGTGTGAACGCACGGTGAATTTCTGGCTAGGCGGACGAGCACTTCCAGCACCCCGTGGTAGAAGTTCAAAAACCGGCGAAAATCGGTTTACAACTCTCTCGCCCCGCTCCTACTCGCCCCCTCTATCTCTATGATTCCAAAGCCCCAATCCCGTCGGGCATCCATTTCCCCCGCACCCCCATCCAATCAATTAACTAACCGGTTAATCAAAACCGAGTGGGGAAGGTACTTATGAAAAACGCAATTCGATCGTTCGTTCTATTCGCCTCGGTGGCCGGGCTCAGCGCCGCTTCCTTGGCGCAGTCCGACGCCGCTGCTCGCTATGACCAGCCCACGCAGCAGGCCGTCGTCCAAAAGCTATCCAGCAAGTCTCAGTTCAAGAGCGTGAACGCCTCGGTGCAGGAAGGCATCGTCACTTTGACCGGCACCGTCCATGTCTACCAAGCCAAACTCGACGCCGCTGCCAAGGTCCGCAAGGTGGATCATGTGCAAGGTGTCCGCAACCTCATCACCGTGGATGGCGAGCCCATTCGCGACCAGAAGTTGCAGGCGGATCTCAATCGCAAACTGAAGTTGGACCGCATCGGCTATTTCGACAATACCTTCAACTACATCACGGTCGCGGTGAAAGACGGCGTGGTCAGCGTGGACGGCGAAACCGCCAGCTATCCCGCGCGCGATTCCGCTCTGGCCCTGGTGCAGCGCGCCGAAGGCGTGAAGGACGTGGTCAACAACATCAAAATGCTGCCTAACTCGCTGTTTGACGACACCATTCGTCGAGCCGCGGTGCGAGAACTCTACGGCGACAGCGTTCTCGGACGCTACGCCAGCGACCCCGCGCATCCCATTCGCATCATCGTCGAAAACGGCCACCTCAGCCTCTATGGCACGGTGGAGCGCGAGATGGACAAGAATATTGCCGGCGTCCGCGCCAGCGGAGTCGAGGGCGCCTTCAGCGTCCAGAACAACCTGGTAGTGAGCCGGTAACTCGAAGCCTCAACTCTCTCCTTGGGCACGGCCAACCAGCCGTGCCTTTTTTTGTGCCCTATCCCGGAGGCCAGCTCAAATCGCGCCCGCCCACCAGATGCACGTGCAGGTGAAACACCGACTGGCCTGACCGCGGTCCCATGTTGGTCACGGTGCGGTAACCGTCCTCAATGCCGCGCTCGCGTGCAATCTGCGCCGCCGCCAGGTGGCAGCGCCCGATCATCTCCGCATGCTCCGCCCCGGCTTCCTTCAATCCCGCCAAATGCGTCTTCGGCACAATCAGCACATGCGTCGGCGCCTTCGGGTCGATGTCTTCAAAGGCGTATACCTGCTCGTCCTCGTACACCAGCTTCGACGGAATCCGCCCGTCAACAATTTTGCAGAATAAGCAGTCGCTCACGGTTTGGAATGGTTCGGTCATCATGGCCGTTAGGGTAACAGAATGGCGGAAAGCGGCTGCTGGCGGAGAGCCATCGGGCGCGGCGGCTGTTTGGAAAGATGGTACGAGGGATCGCCGCGCAGCGGCACTGGACCCGCCACGCAGAGGCGATCAACCAGTCGCGCAGCGGCACTTACCAGCCCCGCACGTAAGTGCGGGGGGTACTCCGGAATTAAACCGACCAAGTCCCGTCAGGGACGGCACTCGCTGGTCCTACCGACACAGACCCCAAGCGCCCCCTGAAACTGGCGCATCGCTCTTGCTTCCAATCCGCAAGGAATGGCAAGCACGTGAGTCAGGGCGGCAATCTCGGATCCGTGGAGGAATTGAGTCGTTTCTGCGAAGAAAGGAAATAGCTTGTTCTCCCGAGGGGGAGGATCGCCCCAATGGCGGGGCGCCACCCAAGTCTCTGCCTTGTCGTCCCGAGCGAAGCGAGGAATCTGCATTTCTTCGGGTGCCCGACCCAAGTCTCTGCCTAATCGTCGCGAACGAAGCGAGGGATCTGCATTTCTCCGGGCGCCCGACCCAGGTCTCTGCCTTGTCGTCGCGAACGAAGCGAGGGATCTGCATTTCGCCCGGGTGCCCCACCCAAGCCGGCTTCGGGCTTGAGTGGGGAAGTTCTCAGGAACTCGCCGGTCCCGCGCGTGCGAAACGCCCATTGCGTTTGGCTAGCGCAGCAGTTCACCGCTGCATAGCACGATTCGTTTGGGTGGCGCAGCGGTTCACCGCTGCGATTCAATCCACCCCAACCAACGGCTTTAGCCGCTGAGGTACCCCTGCCCGGCATTCCCAGCTCCGCGTCTGCTCATGACGATCCCCACGCAAATCCCTAACTCGTGCAGGTCGCACGTTCCTGTCCACCGCTCTTGCCTTTGACTTTGAAATAATCGTCCGCAGACCTCCAGTCGCATCGCTCCTATGTCCACTAGCACCTGCGTCTGAACCGGAGCGTTGTTCTTGGGTGGCGCGGCTGTTCGGTAGCGTGTTGCGACGGCTCGCCGCGCGAGAGCACCCAACCCGTCCCGTGGCGGCACTGACCAGTCCCGCACGTAAGTGCGGGGGCACTCCGGAATTAAACCCACCAAGTCCCGCCAGGGACGGCACTCCGCCTACCGCTCAAGCTTCGCAATGGTTCGGTCATCATGGCGGCTAGAGTAGCAGAATGGTGGAACGGCCTCGGGCCCTCATTATTATTTGGTGCGCGGATATCTCCGAATCATGCTACAGTTGTCGCGTTTGTCTCCCCCAGACGCAAGGCTCGGTTTACCATCACCCGATTTTGAAGGAGCTTGAATGCGAATCACTATTGCCTCTCCGCCGCGGTTAATTGCGATTGCTTGTGTGGCCTGCCTGCTCGCCACTTCCGCTTGGGCAGCCCCAAAGTTTCGCATCATTTATACGTTCGCGGGCGGCACTGACGGCAACGGTCCCACTGGAATGATGACATTCGACAATGCAGGTAGCATCTATGGGGTAACCTCCGTAGGCGGCACCATTGGCGGGTGTTTTGGCTTCGGTTGCGGCACCGTTTTTCAGTTGAACCTCAAAGGCGGGCATTGGAGCAAGAATATTCTTTACAATCTCTCTAATGTTGGGAACTCTTTCGTTGGCCCATCGGGCCCACTGGTTCTGGACAATTCGGGGAATGTTTACGGCACAGGACAAAGCGGGGGGGACTTTGGCAGCGGAGAAGTATTTCAAGTGACAAACACCGGGAGCGGATGGGTTGGCAGCGTTCTCCACTCCTTTGCTGGCGGAACTGGCGACGGCCTTTACCCAAATCCAGGTCTGGTGCGCGACGCAGCGGGAAATTTCTACGGTACCACTCAACAAGGTGGCAAGGGCAACGCGGGCACCGTCTTTAAGTTCTCCCCGAACGGGGACGGTTCGTGGACCGAGTCTCTCATTTTCGACTTTTCAAACGGCCCGGGCATAACCGGCCCAACCGGGCCTTTGGTGATAGATGTGTCGGGAAATCTCTACGGAGCAACGTCGAACGGCGGTAGTTATAACGCTGGAGCTGTCTACAAACTTTCATTGTCTAATGGTATTTGGGTCGAGACCACACTGTACAACTTTACACCGCAGGGCTCGATTAATGGAGGAGGGCCTACACCGTCAGGGTTAGTTCTGGATTCAGCGGGAAGGCTGTATGGAACTACAATGTTCGGAGGTACTTTCGGCGTCGGTTCCATCTTCAAGCTGACTCCAACCGTCGGGTTCTGGAATTACTCACTGCTTCATAGTTTCACTGGATCCAGCGACGGTGGCGAGCCGTACGGCGGATTGGCGATCGACCCGTCCGGAAATCTGTATGGGACGACAGGTTTAGGAGGAACGTTTCAGTACGGGACTGTGTACAAGCTTGCGCCGGCATCAAAGGGACGTTGGAACGAACTGGTATTGCACGCCTTTGCCAACTCAACGGACGGGAGTAACCCGCTCGGCGTTATCTTGGACAAGCTTGGCAATCTCTACGGCGCTGCCCTCGGGGGCGGTGCAAACAAGGCTGGCGTCGCCTACGAGATCACTCCATAGCACTAAGTCGGCTCTATAAGCGCGTGGGCAGGCCGCCTAAGTACTCCGGTCCTTCCGCTAGTCTACCCTAACCAGAAATACTTCCCCCTCGGGCGTCTTAGTCTCACTTACTAACTGTCGGGCCCGCGCGCGGTCATCGCCCGCCACCCTTACCCTCACCCACCATCCCCCCGCCGGGCTTTCGAAGCTTTGCACTTTGGCGGAATGGTATCTGCGCGCCAGATGCCGCACCAGTTCGTCCGCGGTATCCTCTTCGGCAATCGATCCGATCTGCACCGTCCAGCGCCCGCCCGTATCCAGTGGCGCTGGCGCTTTCAACACTTCCAGCCGCACCGGCGCGATCCCCGCCCGGTACACATCAATCGCCTTGGCCGCCGCCATCGACAAATCCACAATCCTGCCCGGCACAAACGGTCCACGGTCGTTGATCCGCACCAGCGCCGAACGCCCGGTCTTGCTGTTTGTCACCCGCACAATCGAGCCCAGCGGCAGCGTCAAGTGCGCCGCCGTCATCGCGTTCATGTTATATACTTCGCCATTCGCCGCCTTGCGATTGTGATACGGCGGCCCATACCAGCTCGCTGTCCCAGTTTCGACATAAATGGGTTTCGCGCCCGCAGGGATAGGTGCGTCGAGGTCAGCCGCATCTCTCTCAGCGCCAACACTTTTCGGTGGAGTGGTATCGGATTGCGTCCCCGCTTCGGTCTGAACCGACGGGATCGCAGGCGGCGACGGAGTTTTTACCCGCGCCTGCTTATGGCCGCCGCAGGCACTCGCGAACGCGAGCAGCGCCACCACCAAACTCATAGGAATTCCGCGCATTAGTTCGCGCAACCGTTCGCCCACTAGACCGCGCACTAAGTGGCGCATTAGGTTTTCGGAGTGTGCTTCTCGATGGTGTCGGCCAAATCCTTCAGCTTGTCCGCCGCCACTCGCATGGCCTTGCTCGAGTTGTTGCGGATCGCCGGCACTAACTCGTCGTTGAGGAACTTGATCAGCTCCGCCGACTCTTTCTCCACGGTTTCGGCCATGCCGGCCACCGATTTGTTCATGCGTGCAGACGCTTCGCCCACCTTGCGGTTGAAGTCGTTCATCAGGGTCCTTCCCGATAGCAAAAATGTAGTCCACTCAAATGCGGACACCAGGCACGCTCATTATGTCGCGCTCCCGCCTCGTGGTCAATTGGCGAGTCTGAGGCCGCCCGCTTCGGTACAATCCTGCTTCATGCTGAAACTGCAGGCCAGCCCGCGCCCGACGATTTCCGCGCCGTCGGCCCAGCGTTCGTTCCAGCGGTCGCTCCAGCGCCGCCTGCTTGCCTGGTATGGCCTGCAGAAGCGCGACCTGCCCTGGCGCGCCGACCGCGATCCTTACCGCGTGTGGCTTTCGGAAATCATGTTGCAACAGACGCGGGTGAATGCCGTGCTCGATCACTACCGCCGCTTTCTCAAACGCTTTCCTGACCTGCGCACTCTGGCCGCCGCCCGCGAGCCCTCGGTGCTGGCGGCGTGGAGCGGCCTTGGCTACTACCGCCGCGCCCGCATGTTGCACGCCGCCGCCAAACAAGTGGTCAGAGAATGCAGTGGACACTTCCCCTCCACCTCCGCTGAGCTCCGCAAACTTCCCGGCATCGGACTCTACACCGCCGCCGCCATTGCCAGCATCGCGTTCGGCGAGCCGGCCGCCGTGGTCGACGGCAACGTGCAACGCGTTCTCAATCGCTTGCTCGGCCGCAACCTCTCCGAGGATGAAGTCTGGGACGAGGCGCAACAGTTGCTTACTCGCTCCCGCCCCGGCGATTCCAATCAAGCCATGATGGAACTCGGCGCCACCGTGTGTACGCCCCGCCAGCCAACTTGCTCGCTCTGCCCGGTACATGATTTCTGCGCCACCCAGGGCGAAGAGCCGCGCAGACTCACCGCACCGTCGCAGCGCAAACTTAATCTCCACTGCCTGGTCGACCTAAGCCAGCGAGGCCTGCTGCTGGTGCAGCGCTCCAAAGACGCCTCGCTCATGGCGGGCATGTGGGAATTGCCCGAAGTGGCCGGCTCGGCCTTGCCCATCGAGTTTCGCGTCCGCCACTCCATAACCGTCACGGACTACTTGGTGAGCGTGAGCATGGGAGACGTTCCGTCGGGCATCGCGGGGAAGCGCTTTCCGCCCTCACGGTTTGCCACCTTGCCGCTGACGGGACTGACCCGCAAGATTCTGAAACGCGCCGCTCTCTGGCAGGGGTAATTTGCCCCGCGCCCCCGAAAAAGCTCGTAACTCGTTGAAAATGTCTGTATGTTGTTGAAAACTATGAGGCGAGTGTTGGGGATTGCCCGGATTTTAAGTCGCTGGGGGAAAATCTGCTGGCAAATTGGATCACGGCGCTTAAGCAGAATGCCCCATAGCCTCGTTCTTAGGGCCCGTGGTGACACGCAAGCTCCCTGAGGCGACCCAGAGGTCATCCGGGCTACCGCCGGGCCTTAGAACGCTTCCTGCGAACATTATATGCAAATGTTTGCACATTCTTGATTTTCAACAATATCTCGCAAGTTTCCTCTTGCCCCAAATTACGGCCGGACTCTCTCATCTCACCCTATCGCCTGCAGCAGGTCCTCCACCAGGTCGTCCGGATGTTCGAGACCGACCGAAACTCGCAACAGGTTGGCTGGTGTCTTCGATCCCTCGCCTTCGCTCGAGGCCCGATGCTCGAGCAGACTTTCGGTCCCACCCAGGCTCGTGGCGTTGGTGAAGAGCTTGACCCGCCTCGCAACGCGCACCGCGTCGTCATAACCTCCGCGTACCAGGAAAGACAGCATGCCGCCGAATGCGCTCATCTGCTGCGCGGCAATCTCGTGGCCCGGATGGTTGGCCAAGCCGGGATAGTAAACCGCATCGACCTTATTCGACTTCGATAACTCTTGCGCCACCAGCAATGCGTTGGCCGAGTGACGCTCCATGCGGCAGGGAAGTGACCGCAACCCGCGCAACACCAGCCACGACCCAAACGGAGACGCCACTGCTCCCAGCACTCTGCGGGTTTGAGACAACGACGGATACAGCGGCTCACGTTGCCTCAGCACCAGGCATCCTCCCTGCACGTCGCTGTGACCGCCACAGTATTTTGTCGTGGAGTGCAGCACCACGTCGGCACCCAGGGCGAGCGGTTGTTGCAGAATCGGCGTCGCAAACGTGTTATCCACCAGCACCTGCGCGCCCGCGGCGTGGGCAATCTGCGTGATGGCGGCAATGTCCGCAATCTTCATCAGCGGATTGGACGGCGTCTCCACCCAAACCAGTTTGGTATTCGGGCGCAGGGCATTACCGACCGCTTCCAGCGACCCCATATCCACGTTGCTGCTCTCTATACCCCACTTGGGCAGGAAGTCGCGGTTCAGATTGCGAAAGTCGATATACATATCGTCGGGGAAGATGACGTGCGAGCCTGGCGCCAGCGATTGCAGCACGGTCGCGCCCGCCCCCATCCCTGAAGCGAACACCAGCGCCGCTTCGCCCGCCTCGAGTTGTGCCATAGCCTCTTCGAGGCGCGACTGGGTGGGATTCTTCTCCCGAATGTAGGAGTAGCCATGGATGGATTCGCTGGCCGGCCCGTGCTCAAAGGTTGTCGAAAGATGGATGGGCGGTGCGATGGCGCCAGTCGAAGCGTCCACTTCCGCTCCCGCATGTACCGCGATGGTTTCCAGGCGCATGGTTGAATTCCTTTGTTGATTTTCTGAAGTTCCCGAGTTGAAGTTCCCGAGTTGAAGTTCAGCGTTGAAATTTTGGAGGAGCGCAAGCTCCGGCAATCCTGACAAATCTTAGACCATGCCGCCCCTGCGCCCAAACTCCCCTTGGTTTCATCTAAATATTTTTTGGAGGATCTGGACGCCATGTCTGCTCTCATCGCCGGAAAAAAGGCTCCCGACTTTACGCTGCAAACCACTGACGAGAAACCCTTTGCTCTTAAAGCCGCTCTGACGAGTGGGCCCGTGGTGCTGGCCTTCTACAAAGTGTCGTGCCCGGTATGCCAATACACGCTGCCATTCGTTGAGCGGCTGCACCAAGCCTATGGAAAGCAGTAGGTCACGGTTGTCGGAGTTTCGCAAAACGATACTCGCGACACTCTTGCCTTCGCCAAAGAATACGGCCTCACCTTTCCTCAATTGCTCGATGACCCCAGCACCTATGCGGTGTCGAACGCTTATGGCTTGACCAATGTCCCGACGTTGTTCTTGGTGGCGCAGGATGGCGAGATCGAAGTGAGTAGCGAGGGTTGGCACAAGGGCGAGTTTGAGGAAATAAATCGCCGGATGGCTACGGCGGGGGCGATTGCTCCAGCGTCAATGTTTCGTCCCGGCGAAGACGTTCGCGACTTTCGTTCTGGTTGAAGCTCCAAAAACTGAACCCGCGGTCGCGGGAACTCTCGTACAATCAAAGGGTTAGGCATTCATCCAAAAGTATTCAGGAGCCTGCCCTCATGTTGCGAACTCTGTTGATTCTCTGCTTCGTCCCTCTCTGTGGGCTGGTGATTGCCCAGGAGCACCACATGACGTTTTTGCGCGCTACCGCCGATTCCAAAGCTGCCATGAATAAGATTGACCCCGAGCGCATCCGGCAGCACGTCCGCTTTCTTTCCCACGATCTGCTGGAAGGCCGGGGCACCGGCCAACGCGGCGGTGACATTGCCGCGGAATATATTGGCACGCAGTTCGCACTCTATGGATTGAAGCCCATGGGCGACAGCGGGTCGTACGTGCAGAAAGTTCCGATGGTTGGCATCACCCCCGGCGCCGACACGACTTTCTCGCTTGTCCCCGCGTCGGGCGCGGCGATGACCCTGAAGCCGCTTGAGGATTATGTCGCTTACGACCAGACGCAGCGAGCTTCGTCTGACATTGACGCGCCCATCGTGTTCGTTGGCTACGGCATTGAAGCGCCGGAGTACCAATGGAACGACTACAAGGGCGTCGACGTGAAGGGCAAGGTGCTGCTGATGCTGGTGAACGAGCCCCCCTCTGACGATCCGAAATTTTTCAAAGGCAAGGCGCTAACCTTCTACGGGCGTTGGGTTTACAAGTACGAAGAGGCTGCGCGCAAAGGCGCGATCGGGGTTATTTTGATTCACAAGACCGACATGGCCAGCTATCCCTGGGAGGTGGTGCGCAATTCGAACTCAGGCGAGAAGTCGTTCCTGAATCTCGACGGCGGTCCTACGTTGCAGGCAGCCTCATGGGTCCAGTTGGCGGTGGCACAGAAGTTGGCGGCCAGCGCGGGACAGGACCTCGACCAACTGATGGCCAAAGCCCGCTCGCGTGATTTCATGCCGGTGGATATGCATGCGCGGCTGAAAGCGCACATGACGAGCAAAGTGCGTCCCTTCGCGTCAAACAACGTCATTGCCATGGTGCCCGGCTCGGACTCGAAGCTCAAAGACGAGGCGGTAATGTACACGGCGCACTACGACCATCTAGGAATTCGTCCGGAGCAGTCCGGCGACAACATTTACAACGGCGCCGATGACAACGCAACGGGTTGCGCCATCCTGATGGAAATCGCGCGCGCTTATAGCGAAGCCAAGCCGCGTCCGGCGCGCTCCATGCTGTTTGTTTCGGTGACGGCGGAAGAGCAGGGTCTGCTTGGGTCGGAATATCTGGGCAAGCATCCGCCGATTGCGGCGAGCAAGATCGTGCTCGACTTGAATTACGACGATGTGAAACCGTTGGGGACGCCGGAAGAAGTGGAAGTGTCAGGCGCGGAGCGGATGAGCTTCTATTCGACGGTGGAAGCCATGGCCAAGGAGTTCAAGCTGGCGATCCGTCCGGACGCGCGTCCCGAGGCAGGCCATTACTATCGCAGCGACCACTTCAGCCTGGCGCGGGTGGGCATTCCAGCATTCTCTATCAACGAGGGCATGAAGTTTGCGGGACACGACGAAGCCTGGGGGATGGCGCAGAACGCGGAATATACCGAGAAGCACTATCACCAGCCCAGCGACGAATATCACGCGGAGATGGACTTCACTGGCGACGCAGTGATGGCGCGTTTTGGCTATGCGCTGGGATGGGAAGCCGCCAGCCAACCCAATCCGGTGCAGTGGGAAAAGGGCGATGAGGTCGAAAAAGCGCGGATCGCGAGCGTAGGCAAGTAGGGCCCCGGAGAGCTGGGAGCGAGGAGTCTACAAACCTTGTCTTGACTTATGACGCGGCGGGTCCAAAAATACGGTGGCCATATAGTCCCGGGGAGATATGCGCTGATAAGGCGCGGAACCAAGGTGGCCGAACCAAGGTGGCCTGAACCAAGGTGGCCGGCAAGGTGGCCTGAACCAAGGTCGAGGTTTTTATGACTGAAGAAGAACCGGATTTTGTAAGTGAAGAAGAAGCACCGGGCCGAACGGCGTCTGCCACCCCAGCGACATCCCGTGCGACCACATTCGTTTGCGAGCTGTGATTCATGACTCAACCGGGACACTGTTGGAGTGCCCGGACTGCCACGACGTTTTTGATGTGGGCGACGTCGACGATATGAGGCGAATACAGCCTCCCAAGCCGTAAGGGGGAGGTTGGCGCGTCCGTTATTGAGGACGCCGGGCGGACGACAGAAGTGCATGGGGGAACGGAAGGGAAGGGATGATTACCGCTTCCTGAATGTGCAGGGTTGACTGCATTACAAGAAGCGGCATCAGTAGTCAAGACTTATTTCTGGTCTTCGTCTTTGGCGTCTGCCTTCTTGCCCTGGACTACGGCTTGAGACTTTGCCTCGCGAATTTCCCTAAGGAACAGTTGGGCTGCGGAGGGAGCCGGCACTTTACCCAGCAGCAACGCCTCCGTGGTCACGTGGCGTCCGTACATGGCGTGCCGGGAGTCACTGTCCTGGCGAATCGATGCACCTTCGAGCGTCAGGCCAGCGAATGCACCCTTGGCGCGGGAGTAGGTCAGGATCTCGGTATCCAGTTTCCAATCCGTACCTGCCGAGGCATGCCGTCCTACTGGACCTGCGGACGCGGAAGCATCCGCTCCAAGTTGAAAATTACTCGAGAGCAGCTTCTGCATCCCTTTTTCATTCTGAACGATCATGACCAGGTCGATCGCTTCGACGCCGATCTGAAGACCCCAGCTACCGCCGGAAATCGTGATGAAAGCCGGGGCACTCCAGCCGTCGGCAGTACGGCAAGTGGCGACGCCTTTGCCCGCTTTGGCGCCGAAGATAAAGCCGCCTTTAACCATGTGCGGAATAACGGCGACGCATTTTGCGTGCTCCAGCACTTCTTCGGGGATTCCGCTGTCAGGAGCACTCATAATTTCGTGGATGACTTTGGTCGCGTTGTCGAGTCGGTCGGTAGCATCTTGCTTCGCCGAATCTGCCCAGCTCAAAGTGCCAAGAATCAACATTGCAATTAAAAACATTAGTTTTTTCATCGAGATTGCCTTCATTTCTATCGCCTCTTCGCCGCTTCTCTGGATTGGTAAATCTGTCCGCTTGCACACCAACGCTGCGCAGACATGCCAGCGCATCGGGCGACCTCCAACCCTACCAATCGGAATTCCGGAGGTCTGAGCAATAGTGCTCATTCCGTCACGAGGATTTGTCAGCCACACGGTCGCGAAGAAGTGCCGACCGCCCTGTAGGCGAGAGGTAAAGGAAGTTCGGTGCAAACGCGCGCTCCAAATGACGCGCACCTTTCCCGTTTTGGGACGGAGCAAGGTCCAATCCACACGAGTTGGTCAATTCTGCTCAGACCGTGAAAAACCTCGGCTTTATAACGGAGAGCGAGTACCTTAGAAGGCCGCTATCCGTACTTTATGAGGACGAAGGAGAAAATATGAAAACCAGCACAGAAGACAAGATCAAGGGCGGGTTCCACGAAGTGAAGGGAAGCATCAAGGAGCAGGTGGGAAAGATTACGAACGACCGCGACTTGAAAGCCGAAGGGAAAACCGAAAAGAAGGCTGGCAAAGTTCAACAGCGGATAGGCGAGGCCAAAGAAGCGGTTGTTGAGTTGAAAGAAAAGCTGAAAGAAGTAAAGGCTGGATAGGCGCTCCGCCAATTACTGCAAGTGGACGACCGGCGCCGTCTTCGGGGTGACGGCGCCGGGGTGTCATAGGTTTTGACCATCCACTCGGCGTCGAGCGCTACTTAGTGCCGGAACCGCCAAGGCTCGCAGTCAAAGTCCCTAACAAACTATCAGTGACTACGTTGACGGTGGCCGAGGCCGTTCCGGTCGCGGTAGGGGCGAAGGTTACTGAGACCGGACAATTCTTGCCTGCCGGCAGCGCTGCGCACTTATTGGTTACCGAAAACTCAGACGCTGAGATTCCAGTCACGTTCACGCCGGTGACGTTGATTTTCTTTTTTCCGACGTTGTAGACGGTGAGCGCTTGCGGGGCGGACCGGGTTCCGACCTTCTGGTTTCCAAAGTCGAGCGAAGTGGGTGACAGCAGCACCTGACGCTGCAGGTAGGTGTCGATATTTCTGTTGAATTCCGTGGGCACGGCGGCCAGGTCCAGTCGCCCGTCGCGATTGAAATCGCCGGCCGCGACCATGTTCTCCTCCGCCGTGGTACCCAAAAGAAAATCGGGCTGGAAGGTACCGTCGCCATTGCCCAACACCAAATCATTGGGAGCCACGCCGCTGGGATCGTTGAGCAGGGCATCGAGATTGCCATCCCCATTAAAGTCGCCGAGGACGATGTTGGTATTGCCCTGGGTCTGCACGAGAAGGTCTTGTTTGTGAATGAAGGCGCCGTTGCCATTGCCGAGGAATACGTCCAGGGTGGTTACCGCGCTGAGGTTGGTGGTGGCGACCAGGTCAAGCTTGCCGTCGCCGTTGAGGTCGGCTGGAATCACGTAGGTCACGGTGGAGGTGTTATTGTCGATGATGACCGGCGCTTGAAAAGTGCCGTCTCCATTGCCGAGCATGACGACGCCATAGGCGAACAAGTCTGCGACGCCGGCAATGTCGAGAATGCCATCGCCATTGAAGTCGCCGAACTGCGGATTAATCACGCCGTGGCTGTTGGCAATGGTGACGCCTGCCATGAAAGTGCCATTGCCTGCGCCAAAGAAAACTACCAAGTCTCCAGATCCGGCGGAGCCGCCGGTGGAAGCGACCGCGTCGAGGTTGCCGTCTCCGTTGATGTCCGCCAGCACAAGGTTATTCAGGGCCTCGCTCGAGGTGTAGTCCACGTGGCTCTCGAAAGCGCCGTGGCCCGTGCCCAGCAGAACCGAGAGCAGGCCCCCCGCCCCCAAGCTGCCCGCGATGAGCAGGTCAGGGATACCATCGCCATTCACGTCAGCAATGGCGATCGCGACCGGATCTCCTCCGGCCAGCATGTCTTTCTGCACCTGGAATCCGCCGCTGCCGTTGCCAAAGAATCGGGAAACGCAGGTGCATCCGTAGCCGGCGCTGGCGATATCGAGAAAGCTATCGCCGTTAATGTCGGCCACCGCCACGCTGCGGGAATAAAACCCGCTCTTGTAGCTGGTGCGCGATGAAATCGCGATATTGGGAGTGGAATAGGCGACCGGAAGGAATGCGGTGTTGGACGCGCCCCCACCCGGAGCGGGGTTGACGACGGTGACGTTGGCAGTGCCAGTCTTGGCCACATCAGCCGCGGCGATCGTAGCAGTAAGCTTGGATGAACTCACGAAAGCAGTAGTCCGCGTCGAATTGTTCCAATTAACCGTAGCGCCAGGAACGAAGCCGGTGCCGGTGACAGTCAGACTGAAAGCTGCCGAACCGGGGGCCGCGGCCGCGGGCGAGAGGGAGATATTCACCAAAGGCACGGGATTGGCGGCAAGGGTCAGGACGGAAAAAGCTACAACTACCACAAGAGTGGACGAGATCGATTTCAACATCCTTATCGTCATCGATTTCATTTTGGATGTCTCCAGAATTCTCACGCGAGTCAACTAAATTCAATTTTCGAGACAGGCTTTCGCGGGCAAACCTATGACAATATTGCGATATTGCAAGCCCGCATTAAAGCGGGGCGCCACGGTCAAGGGGGAGGTAGTAAGTGTCCCACGCGAAAATGGGGGTGTCAAGGACAAGCAGCCGGGAAAGACGCCGTCTTTTAACTTTTTATTGCGGGTTTATTGGGTCAGAAAAATAAGGAAGTTCCAGGCGGCACTATAAGCGACCGCGCCCGCATCCTGGGGCGAGCGTACCATAGCTTGAGCAAGACGATTTTGAGCGCCTGTTGCCATGACGCGCAGGCGCTCCTTGAGGATTTATGACGCCGGAGACACGTTACAAAGTGATGCTGGTGGTTGAGGTTCTGGCTGGTGCTGTGCTGCTGCGCATGGCGTGGTTCATGCCGCGGCCATGGGGATGGCAGGCGACGGTGGGCGTCGTGCTGGCGGCTGTTGGTTACGTGGGTATTTCAATTGCGCGATTGCATCTGGGGCCGTCATTTTCGGTGACGCCGCAGGCTTACAAGCTGGTGACTCATGGTCTGTACGCGAAGATTCGCAATCCGATTTACGTATTTGGGATTGTGCTGGTGATTGGGGTTTGCATGGTGGTGCAGAAGCCGGTGCTCTGGATCATTGTGCCGGTAGTGATGGCGGCGCAGGCGCGGCGAGCGCAGGCTGAGGCTCGGGTGCTGGAAGCGAAGTTTGGGGAAGAGTATTGCAGGTATCGGGGTAGGACTTGGTTCTAGGGAGGGGTTGAGCTGAATCAAGAGCCGTCATTTGAACGGGGTAAAGCGGCCCTGAAGGGCGGCTCTTCCGCCGGCCCTATGGCGGGGGTCTGGTTAACCTCAGCGGCTGAAGCCTGTTCACCTGAGCATCGGATTTCGCAGCGGTAAACCGCTGCGCCACCCAAAAGCAATCCCGGTGGAGGCGTTCGGTGCAAACGTTCTTCGACCGATCGGGCAGGCGTGGTCAAGTCTTGGACCCCAGCGGCTGAAGCCGGTTCTCCTGAGCGATCGGTTTTCGCAGCGGTGAACCGCTGCGCCACCCAAAGGCAATCCCAGTGAGGCGTTCCGTGCAAACGCTGTTGGACCCGATCGGGCAGGCGCGGTCAAGTCCTGGACCCCAGCGGCTGAAGCCGGTTCTCCCGAGCAATCGGTTTTCGCAGCGGTGAACCGCTGCGCCACCCAAAAGCAATCCCAGTGGAGTTAGCACCGCCGGTTCTCAAAGGGTGAGGCTGTTCAAGTTACGCGTAAAGGATGTAAGCTTCGCAGTTCACTGTTTTCGCCAAGCTCGTGATCGCAAGGCGCTGCAAAAGCAATGGTTCGCGGAGCAGCAATGACAAAAAATACTCGGCGCGTTCGTTAGGTTGGTGGTGCTGCAACGAAAAGAAAATGGTTGGTACGTTCTTAAGCGAGTGGTTCGTGGGCAGTAAAGCAAAATGGTTCGTGGTGCAGCAATGAAAAACGAAATTGGTTGTTGGGGCCGTTAAGCAACAGGTTCACGGTGCCATAAAGCAAAGGCTGGTGATGCAATAGTGAAAGAGAAAACTGTTGGTAATGCAGTAATGAAAAACAAAACGGTTCGTGGGGCAGTTTGGATCGCGGCACTCACTGCAGGGTGCTGCCTGATGGCGGCACAGGCGGCGGCTCCGGCAACGGCGGCACTGACTCCGCCCGCGTTGAGTACCGCGGCCGCGACGCTCTCTGACAAGCCGCTGTCTGAGCGGGTGGTGGCGTATCAGATAGACGCTCGCTATGACGCGCAGAAACATGCGCTCGACGGCAGCGAGATCCTGAGCTACCGCAACCTGACGGGCCAGCCGCAAGACACGTTTCCCTTCCACTTATATTTGAACGCGTTCCAGCCTACATCCACCTTCATGGCCGAAGAGCGCCGCGACCGCGAGGGCTTCGAGTTTAAAGACAAGTACAAGGCGTCGGTCGAAGTGACGTCGCTCGAAGCGGTGGGCATGGGCGATGTGACTTCGCAGATGAAGTTCATCTCGCCCGACGATGGCAATGCGGGCGACAAGACGGTATTTGAAGTGAAGTTGCCGCACCTGGTTGCGCCCGGGGAGACGGTGCAATTCAAGATCAAGTTCCACGATCAATTTGGCCAGGTGTTCGCGAGGACGGGATATGTGCGCGACTTTCTGATGGGCGCGCAGTGGTTTCCGAAGGTTGGGGTGTGGTGGCAGGGAGCGTGGAATTGCCACCAGTTCCATGCCAACACGGAATTCTTTGCGGATTTCGGGACGTTCGATGTAGCGCTGACGGTGCCGCAGAACGAAGTGGTGGGGGCCACCGGCATTCAGCTCAGCGAAGTGAAAAATGCCGATGGCAGCAAGACTCTGACGTTTCACGGCGAAGACATTCACGACTTCGCGTGGACGCTGGAGCCGGAATATAACGTGGTGGAAGATACCTTTAACGGCAGCATGGGCGCGGTGAAGATTCGGCTGCTGATGCAGCCGGGACATATGGAGCAGGCCGACCGGCACATGCGCATCATGAAGCAGACCATGAAGCATTTCGATGAATGGTATGGCCCGTATCCGTACAAGCAGATCACGGTGGTGGATCCTCCGCATGGCGGCTTGCGCGCGGGTGGCATGGAATATCCGACGTTGATTACGGGCGACACGACGTGGTGGATGCCGGAGGGGGCGCGCTTTGTGGAATTGGTAGTGGAACACGAGTTCGGCCATCAGTACTGGTATGGGATGGTCGCCACCAACGAGTTTGAAGATGCGTGGCTGGACGAGGGAATCAACAGCTATACCGAGTGCAAGATCCTGGATGACATTTTTGGCAAGGAGGGCTCGGCCTTGGACCTCTGGGGCATGAAGCAGGGCGACGACGAGCAGCAGAGGAGTGGGTACGTGGCGGCGGCGGACAAGGATCCCATGGCGCGGTTTGCCTACAAGTACATGAATGGCGGATCGTACGGCGATATTACGTATGGAAAGACTGCGACGGTACTGTTGAACCTGGAGAAGATCATCGGCGAGGACACCTTGAAGCGGGCCATCCGCACGTATTTTATGCGCTATCGGTTTACCCATCCGACGAAAGAAGATTTCCTGAAGACGGTGGAGGAAGTGAGCGGGCAGAACCTGCGCTGGTATTTCGATCAGGCGGTGTATGGAACGCAAGTGATGGACTACGAAATAATGCGCGCGACCTCAGACCGGGCGGATTGGTACGTGAAAGACCCGCCGGAGGAGAAGAAGGGGGAGACGCTCTATCGCACGATGGTGATTGTGCATCGCA
>JBBQVN010000005.1:0-70615 GCA_038211475.1 Terriglobales bacterium
TCATATTCACCGCCAGCTAGAGCAGTCTTTGAGCGAGGCTGGTAACAGTCTTGAACAACGAGTGCGGGAACGAACCGAGCAACTCGACCGAGCCAATGCCGAGCTTCGCAAACTGTCGGCTCAACTGCTGCAAATGCGAGACGACGAAGCGCGGCGTGTCGCCCGTGAACTGCACGACAGCGCAGGACAGATGCTGGCCGCGATAAAAGTCAACTTCTCGTGTGTGAAAGCTGAATGCAACAAGCTTAGCCCGGCCGCATCCCAGGCAGTCGAGGAGAATCAAAAACTCGTGGAGCAGGTTTTTCAGGAGATTCGGACTATTACCCAAATGCTTCATCCGCCGCTGCTGGACGAAGCAGGCCTTCGGGCTGGTCTCGGGTGGTTTGTGCAAGAGTTTGGGGAGCGCAGCAAGATAGCCATCTCTTTGCACATCGATCCCGCGATCCCTCGCTTGCGATCTGTGTTGGAGACTGCCATCTACCGCCTGGTGCAGGAATGTCTCAACAATGTTCACCGCCACTCCGGAAGTAAAACTGCCCGCGTTCGGATATCAAGAAAAGACGGCCATGTTGTCGTGGTGGTGGAAGACGCAGGGCGAGGCATGTCTCCCGAGAAATCGCGGGCTACCGCAGCGGGACATGGTGGACTTGGCTTCCGCAGTGCGGCGGATCGCATCCGGGTGATGGGCGGCGCTCTGGAAATTCATTCGGACGGCGCGGGGACAGTGGTGACAGCCAGCCTGCCCCTGGAACCACCCGATGCCGCAGGAGCAAGTGAGAGCCGCGATGCGCTAGCATAGGGACAGCAACGAACCGCGTTGAATATCAAAAATGCTTGAATTTCGGACCGCCGATGTTACTTGTGCGGCGGGAACGGGGTTTTCTGCCCCGCGGAGTCGGTCACTATGACATCAGCATCACTATCCGCTCAAATCAATCGCCAGAGTGCGGCGGTGCGGTACGGACTCGCCATCTTGGTGACTCTCGGCGCGGCCTACCTGCGAGAACTTCTGACCCCTCTTTTGGGAATGAGGACCCCGTACCTTACGGTGTGGGCTGCATTGGTTTTTGCGGCATGGTACTGCGGCCGGGGGCCTTCGGTGGCCTCCATGGTGACTGGGCTGTTGGCAATCTGGTATTGGCTTATCGCCCCCCGCGCGTCCTTCCAGATTCCGGCGTCCGACGACCTCAATGGCGTGGTCGGTTTTCTTTTGTTTTCTTCCATGATCATTGCCATGGGAGAATCGAACCGTATTTTGCTTCGGAAAAGTGCAGCCGCCGAGCGCGCGGCCCTTGGCACGACCACTCTGTTCGAGACCTTCATGGATCACAGTCCGGCCATCGCATTCTTAAAGGACGAACAAGGGAGGTATGTTTATATGAACCGCACTGGCCGCGAACGGTTCCCTCTGACGGAGCCTGTCGGCAAGGTCGATGCGGAATTGTATCCTCCTGAAATCGCTGCGAAAAATCACGAAAATGACATTCTTATCCTCGGAGAAAACAAGGCACGCGAGTTTATTGAACGGACCGTGGAAGCCGACGGAGAGCGTACCTGGCTGAGCCTCAAGTTCCCCGTGGAGGACGTCAATGGCCGTCGCCTGGTGGGCGGAAAATCATTTGACATTACAGACCGGCAGCGCGCCGAGGAGGCGCTGCAGGAGGCACGGCAGGAATTGGAAGCGAAGGTGGAGGAGCGGACCGCCGAATTGACCAAAGCCAACGACAGCTTGCGCCAGCTTTCCGCCCGGCTGCTGCAAATGCGGGACGACGAAGCCAGACGTCTGGCCAGAGAGCTGCACGACAGTGCCGGGCAACTGCTGGCTGCCATGAAAATGAATCTCTCCTTTGTGAAAAGCGATAAGGACAAGCTTTCCCCCATCGCGGCCCGGGCCCTGTCTGAGAATGAAGAGATGTTGGAGCAGCTCCTAAGCGAGATTCGAACCATTTCGCACCTGCTGCATCCTCCTTTGCTGGATGAAGCCGGGCTTCGTTCCGCTCTCAGTTGGTTCGTGGAGCAATTCTCAGCGCGCAGCAAAATTGATACGGCCTTGGAAATTGACGCTTCCCTCACCCGCCTTTCACCGGAATTGGAGACTGGCATCTTTCGAATTGTGCAGGAGTGCCTCACCAACATTAACCGCCACTCTTACAGTAAAACTGCGGCCATCCGAATCCAGCGGCAGGACCACAGCGTCATGGTTATCGCCCAGGATTCGGGCAGAGGCATCTCACCCGAACAGTTGCGTCTCGCCTCCGAGGGCCGAAGCGGCGTCGGTTTTCGCGGTATGCGGGAACGGGTGCGGTATCTGGGCGGGACCTTGGACATTCAGTCGAGTGGCAAGGGAACGTCGGTAAAGGTGGTGCTGCCGATTCCAAAGGAACCCGAATCACTCGCATCGGATCCGCCCGTTCGGTAGCGCAAGGGCAGACCGGAGTGCCCACTACAGCTCCAAACTGAAAAAGGGGAAGCCGCTCGCGCGGCTTCCCCGGGGAGTGCGAGAAATGTTTAGAGGGCTTTGGGCTTTGAGTCGAAGTCGCGAGTGGGGATGGAGTTCCACTCGTCCACTTGCTTCTGAGCAGCATCTCGGGCAATCCCGTAACGCTCTTGAATCTTGCCTACGAGTTGATCATGTTTTCCGTCGATGACGTCCATGTCATCATCGGTCAACTTTCCCCATTTCTCCTTCACGGACCCCTTCACCTGTTTCCACTTGCCTGTCATTTCATCTGCGTTCATTTCAATCCCCCTTTAATTTCGGATTTTTGTCGAGCAGCCTCCATGGTTTATGGAGGCAAGTTCGTTTGGTTATGTGTCGAACTTCAAGGGTCCTCAACGGCTTTTATCGCCTTGCAATCGAGGTTTCCTTGTACCGGACACCAGCAGCAGTTTGCTGCTGGCCTCCGGCATTCGGGACTCTCGCGACTTACCTTGATCGTCGCTTAAACTCTGACGTTTCGGAGTCGGCGTCTATGGAACTGGTCGCCTCACCCGTTGATCGTCGCTTGAATTCCGACATATCGGACTCGGTGCCCATGGAACCGGACGCCTCGCCCGCCGATCGTCGATTGTAGTCCGAGGTGTCGGAGTCGGAGCCGCTGCTCGCCTCGCCCGTGGAAGAAATATCCTGGGCACCGGTAGCTTTCAGGACCTCCTTTGCTTTTTTGGTCCACTCCGAATTGTCCGAGTGCACGGAGAGCAGAATGCCGCCATCCTTCACTCGGCCTTCGTAGCGCTTGGCTTCATACTCGGGGATCCCCATTCCCACCAGGGCTCCAGTAAGGCCACCGACTGCTCCGCCCACTCCGGCTCCTGCGAGGGCAGCCATGATCGGGCCGGCCGCGATGAACGGCCCAAGCCCGGGAATGGCCAGAGCTCCAATACCCACCAGCCATCCCATGGTCCCGCCCAGCACCGCACCGGTTCCGGCACCTGTTGTAGCTCCCTCAGGTGCTTTGGTACCTTTTTCGTGAGCGAAGTTCTGGGCGCCTGCGCCCTTCGGAAAGAGGACGGAGATATCGCTGCTGTGGAAGCCAGCCGCTTTCAAGCCATCAACGCCACTTTCGACGTTCGCATAGCTCGGGTAAATGCCAAATACTGCTGTGTTTTTGCCTGCCATTCTGAGATTCTCCTTTTCGGTTAGTGATAGTTCCGCCACTGAACTCGACGCTGCGCCTACTTACTTCTTGGCTTTCACGTCCAGCTGACTGGTCACTTTGTCTTGGCCGGCAATTTCAGCGGCCTTGGCTTCAATGGCCCGCTTTTCATCGTCGGACTGTACTGGTCCCTTTAGAGTCACAACGCCGTTTTGCGAGATGATCTTCACGTTATGGGCATAGGTGGAGAGAGATTTGTCACTTGCAATCGCTCGGCGTATCTGCTTGGTGAGCTCACGGTCTGAGTGATTGTCTTTTTGCTGATCGGCGGTTGCTTCGTTCGCATTCCGATCACGCTGATTGGTTTTGGTGTTGTCTACATCTGACGTGCTGCTGCCGCCTGCTGATCCAATTCCGGTGCTGCCCGTCGACCCGGTGCTACCCGTCGACGACCCTGTGCTACCGGCGGACCCAGAAGATGGATCTTGGCTCGATCCGGTGCTGCCTGCAGACGAACCAGTTCCAGTGCTGCCCGTGGACGATCCAGTGCTGCCTGCGGCCGAACCGGTGCTGCCCGTCGATCCGGTTCCAGTGCTACCCGCAGACCCAGTAGACGGATCTTGGCTTGTTCCGGTACTGCCCGTGGTCGAACCACTTGCGCTGCTGCCTGTGGACGATCCGGTTCCGGTGCTGCCTGCGGACCCAGTCGTTGGATCCTGGCTCGTTCCCGTGCTGCCTGCCGCCGACCCAGTTCCGGTGCTACCTGCAGACCCAGTGGACGGTGGATATTGCTGGTTCGTAGTGGTGCCGTCTGTAGGAATGGTAGATGGATCTTGCTGATGGCTTGTTCCGGTGGTGCTTGACGACCCGGTTCCGGTGCCGCCTGCCGACCCAGTTCCGGCGCCGGGTTGCTGGGCCAGAAGCACGGGGACACCTCCGAGTAACGCGCCAACTAATACAAAAGTCCTGATATCGATACGATTTTTCTTCATTTGAACTTTAAACCTCCTATTTTTTTAGGCCGGGGCTGCTGAGCGGTGCTGGCGCCGCGGCGCAGACCCGTTTCGAAACACCAGCTTCGATGAAGATAAAGCTGAACAGCGCCAGAGCCAATCCGGTGGGAAGGGTATTTCAGATAAAGCCCGAACGTAGATGCCCCTACGAAAGAAGAAAGACCTCAACAATGACAGGGAATGATTTAGACGCAGGACGCTTCCAACCCAAGGTCGAGGTGTGATTCCAGGGCGCGGTCAGGTATGGGTAGGGTACGGTCGGGGATGACTCGAGGGAGGATCGGGGGGTGAGGTCCAGTACACTCCAGAACCGACGGTCTTGGACCTGCGGCGGGCAAAAATCAGGAAGCCGACTGCCCGAAGCCTCAACCACTCAGGCGCGGAGGTCAACCAGGTCGGCGTCCCCAGAATTGCAAATTAGAACTGCATCTAACTCGAAGGGTGTCGCGTGGAGTTCATCAGGCGCGCTGTACATCTTGCGGGGTACGTCTTGCGGGACCTCGTCGTATAGTTTCGCCGTGGACGTTTTAATGTTGCGTTCCGTGGCTGCGCCGATGGGAGCGGAGTGGGCGGAGTGGGACGGGCGCGCTGAGTTGACCGTTGGGAAGGTGCTCTACAGACATAACCAGACATGGTTGGCGACCTGACTAAATAGGTGACACGCATGTCTTGGTGCGCGAAAGGAATTAGGGCGTCTTCGGCTTGGGGACGACCGCTTCCGGCCCCGCCTCGACCGTGACTTCTACCGCGGCCCCCGGTTTTAACTGCACCTCATTGCCATTCTCGTCCTTGAGGGTGTTCTCGATTCGAATTTCCTTGTAGAGATGGTCAGCACCTTCAACCGTGATCTGAGCTTTGTCGGGTTCTGTCGGGAGGGGAGATTTGATAATTTTCTCGACTGTTCCGGGCATGGTGGTGCCGGCGTTGTCCGAGTTGTCGGCCATAACTATTCCTTTTGGAGAAAAAGGCCCGAGAGGGCCGGATTTCCTTGCACTGCGCCCAGTATACAACAGGCGCCTCGCGTTCCTTCGCTTCGCGCCGCCGGAAAAGCCTTGCCCAAATCGCGGGCGCGACCGCTCTTTCAAATGCGCCGGCCAATCCCGTTAGAGAATTGTCATCCCGATAGAATTTGTCATCCCGAACGAAGTGAGGGATCCGCAGTAACAATTGTCGTCCCGAACGCAGTGAGAGATCCGCAGTACCAATTATCACCGAACGAAGTGAGGGACCTGCCGTTGCTGCCACCACCAAGTGATCCACCAAAGCGATCCCCCACTAACCAAAACGTTTAGACCGCCTGAGAAGTCTGCAGCGTCTGGCCTTCGATTGGCGTACGCATGGGCGCTGACTTCGACGGCGACTTCTCCGTGCTCGAGCGCCGAGTGAGGCCGCTCATTCCGCTTAGGCCCATGAGCTCTCGCATCCGCGCTTTCGCTTTGTGGAGTTGAGACTTGGAGTTGCCGACCGAGCACGAACGCAGGCGGGCGATTTCGTGGTGTTCGTAACCTTTGACTTCGTGCAACAGCAAAATAGAGCGGTAGCCCGCGGGTAGCTCCTTCATGGCGCGTGCCAGCGCGATCCGGTCGATCGTAGCCGCCAGCCCTTCGTCCACTCTTCCGTGCTCGCGTTTGGGCGCATTGGCTTCGGTATTCACCGGCTCGTCGATCGAGATATCCCTGCGACCCTTCTTGCGAAAATGCATTAAAACCGTGTTCACCGCCACGCGATGGAGCCAGGTCGAAAGCGTGGAGTCTCCGCGAAAGCTCGACAATTTTCGGAAGGCTTGCAAAAACGCATCCTGGGCAAGATCTTCGGCTTCAGCAGTATTGCTCGTCATTCGAAGGCAAAGAGAATAGATCTTGGCCTTGTGAGCATTAAATAGGGCGGCGAAGGCATCGGCGTCTCCCTGTTGGGCCAATCGAACCAGCTCCAAATCCGATTTGCGCTCTGCTGCTGCGTTAAGACTGTTTGCCATTTGCGTTCTCCTTGGTACGATCTAAAAGTTCGACTTCCTACGTCCATGAGCAGAGTAAACGCGGGGAGAATGGCGGGCCATCCGTAATGCGCCCTACCTCAGTGGATTCATTACTGTAAGGAGGACTGCAGAAGAACGAGAGATAAGCGTCCAATTGGGTCGAACTGTAGAAACATTTTAGGGTTGGATACGTGGAAGTCGGAGGGTAACTACAGATTTGACCGTATGGCGTGGTGGACGAGGGGTAGGTATCTTGGCCTTACTACACACGTCTTTTGTTTTTCCATTCTTTTCAGGGCAAGTGCTGGGCTGCTGACAAAGCGGACAAGCACTTGCCCCTCGCCTTTTTTGGCGGCCGCTCCATTAAACTCAAGCTCCAACCAGATTTGAAACTCCAACCAATTGTGAAGAGAAGACGTCACGAAAGCGGCGGAAGCGGCGCTTAAAATTCGGGTGGGTGCGGCATATCCGGAGCAGGCGCCGGTTACGATCATCGCTTCAGCGCGATAAAACATTCCAGGCGCTTCATTTCTTATGCGCTTCGTTATGCCGGTGCTTCATTGGCCGAAACCACACGACCTGGACCGTGAGCCAAAAACAGACCAAACCCCTTCTTTTAGCTATAAGGCCAGGAGTAATATTTACGCTCAAAGCCAGATTTGGCATTTAAACGGGCCTAGGCCATCGGGGGTGCCTTCGGATGACCTTGAGGCCCACTCCGAGCCCGGCAGCCCCGCCACGACCCCCTAGCGCTAAGCAAATGGCCATTCTAGGACAGGCACAAGACCCGCTTTGCGGTTATAAAATCGCCCGTTTAGCCGCTTCTGGGCCACGATCGCGCTAAGTCTTTTAGAATCAACAAATTACTATGGTTGCCGGAAAGTTATGCAGTTGGGCCTTCGGACGGCTCAATGTCCATCAGCGGAACCTGGACCTGGATGATGTTGTTTTGTATCGCATACACGACAATATCCCGAATAGAGTGAAAGTCGAGTTTGCGCATGATGTTGCTGCGATGAGTCTCCGCCGTCTTGGTACTCAGGTTAAGCAGAACTGCTACCTCTTTGGAGCTCTTCCCCTCAGCCAGAAGCTGAACCACCTCACGTTCCCTCGGGGTCAGTGTGGGCACCTTCGGAGATTCGGTATTTCCGGAGTTGTGGCCCCGGTCGAGGAAACCCGCAAGCACCATATCGTTTACGCGCGGCGTGAAGAACATGCGTTTCCGCTGTAGCGCTTCGACTGCAGATACCAGATCTGTGGCTGCATCCGATTTCAATACGAAACCGCGAGCCCCGGCATCTAAGGCTTCCCGAATCACTTGGTCCGAATCGGTGATGGTCAAAACGATGACCTTCTGGCTGGGGTTCTGTTGGATCAATTGGCGGGTGGCTTCCAACCCGTTGAGTTTGGGCATGCCCACGTCCAAGATCACGATATCGGGTTTCAACTGCTTGGCCATTTCGACGACCTCACGGCCATCCCTAGCCTCGCCGCAGATCTCCCAATCCCGCGCCTGCAGCAGCGCACAAAGGCCGCGCCGTACCAATTCGTGATCGTCCGCTATCAAAATTCGCAGTTTCATTTGCACTCCTCCCGGGCGCTTCCAAAACCTTACAGCTCTTCAGCTTGCATACTACAGCCGATTGCCGGTCTGTTCACTAAGAATCTGCTCAGCCAAAATCTGAGGGCGGCCCCAGGTCGGTCGCTGCAGACGAGATATGCTTGCAAGCCGACTCTATGGCCGCTGGCAAGTCTCCGGCCACATTCGCCTTCACGACATAGCTTCGTGCACCGGCACCCAGCGCTTCCCGTCGCATTTGTGCAGAATCGTGCTGGGTGACGATCACGACTTCCGATTTCGGCAGGTCCCTCCGGATCCGCCGGCACGCTTCCAAGCCATCCATTCGAGGCATGGTAATGTCGAGCACCACAATATCCGCTTCAACTGTAGCGCCTTCTCCACAGCCTCAATGCCATCTTCAGCTTCGGCGACAATTTCCCATTCGGGATGACTGCCGAGCAGAGTTCTTAATCCGCGCCGCATGGCGGGATGGTCGTCCACAATTAAAATTCGGCACAGCATCAAATTTGCAATCCCTGGGCTGTTAATCGGCACGGCACTATTTTGACTGCTAGCTTCGGGGGACGGGCTGTTCTCTGACATCGGCGCCAGCTTTGCATAGTCGGGGTTTCTCACAGTTGCGCCGAGCCGGTTACCGGTATGGCCACGCGCACCGACGTGCCATTGCCGTCAGATACAAGGCCCAGCTTCCCACCCAGCTCCCACGCTCGTTCGCGAATTCCCGCGAGTCCGACGCCCATTCCAGCGCCTGTGGTATGGAAATTCGCCAGCTGCTCTTCCGAGATCCCGCGCCCATCGTCTCTTACTTCCAAAACCACCTCCTCAGCGTGAGTGCTGACGGAGACGTGAGCTTGCGAAGCGCCGGAATGGCGATGCACATTGGTGAGTGCTTCCTGAAGTACGCGGAAAAGTGCAATTTCGACGGCCTCAGACAAGCGGCTGACACCGCTGGGCACATCCAGCGATACTTTGATTCCACTGCGCTGGGCAAAGCCGTCCACGAACCAACTAGCGGCCGAAGCAAACCCCGCCGCGTCAATGGTCGGGGGATGAAGCAGGTAAGAAAGCGTTCTCACTTCCGAAATGCATTGCTGCACCAGCTGTTCGATTTCCGGCAACAATTCCGGATGCCCGGGAGCCTGTTGCATGAGGTCCACATTGAGCTTCAATGCCGTCAGGTATTGGCCCAGGCTGTCGTGCAGTTCACGCGCTATGCGGCGACGTTCCCCGTCCTGCAAGGTCAACAAACGAGAGGAAAGCTGCCGTAGTGCAACCGTCCGCTGCTCCACCAGTGATTCCAGCTGCGCCTTGGTTTTGCGTAATGCTTCTTCGACGAGACGGCGCTCCGCAACCTCGGCTTCGAGGGCTTGCGCTTTCTGCTGCAAGCGAGAAACGCTGCGACTGCGCTCCTGCTCGCTGACCAGCGTCGTGTGGCTCTCAACCGGTATTACATGCGAGTGTTCCGAGCATATTCTGAGAAACGAGTCGCCGTGCTCTTCTCGGTTAAAGGCGCTGATCGGATAGGCGCAGCGGAGAGTCAGAGGGTACGTCTTGGCCAAGTCATTCCACAGTTGTTCGAGGTGAATCGCCGCCTCAGCGTCCCCTCGCTCCCACAATAGAGAGACCATCTCGCCGAAGGCGGCTACGCGTGGAGTCTTTCCCTGGGCAGCCACTGCAGCTTGCGCCAAGGCAGTCCCGATGACCTTGCCGAAACGGGCGGCGTCAGGCCACCCCTCCCGCATGAACCGCTCCAAAGTCTGGGCGGCGTCGAAAGACTTGTAACGGCCCTGCGCAATTGCATTGGTTGCATTAAAACCGCGGGCCTGAAGGCGCTGCATCAACCCCTCTCGGTGGGCCTTGGTGCCAATGACGACCGCAGAATCTCCAGCCATCAGAGCGGCGCCAATAAAAGCGCTCAGTTCATCCAGGAGAAAGGAATCCTCGCCATAAAACTGCACAGAATGCGCTTGATGTGCTACTTCGAGGAGGTGTGGAGGCAAGAGGTTTGGCGGAACTTCACTACTGGCGATATTCATCTCTGTCCTCGCAACCGAGACTTCTCTGCCTGTGTCAATTGTGGCCAGCGCAAAATGCGGCGGCGGCAGAATCTTATTTACTTCAGTGTGGGAGTTTAGTATTGATAAGGGATTCGTGCGATACAGGAAATCCTGTATTCGTTGGGGCTCGAGCGCTCCGGTACAGGGCGAGCCTGTGTTAAGAGCAGCCTTTTTGGGGGGTCGTCACAGTCGACGAAACTTCGGGTCCACAACCATCAAACGACGAAATAGGTTTCCTGGCGCAGCAATGCTTCTACGGCGTCTACTACTGAGTTGGTATCCGTTTTTACACATGCCCCCCGGATGCCAGCCCTACGAGCCTCATCGGAAAGCTGTTTTTGAGAGGTAAAGAGTGAGCATCAGGATGGGTATTCGCGGAGAGAGCTGCGTAATTATGCGAGCTGCCTCCAGGCCATTCAACTCGGGCATCTGGAAATCGAGGACGATGACGTCCGGTTGAACCTGGTGGAACCGATCGACTGCGTCTTGACCATCTCGAGCTTCATCACAGACGCACCAGCCTTTATGCTCCTCCAGAAGCCCGCGGAGATGGCGCCGAACCGACGCATTGTCGTCCACGACCAGAATTCGGGTCACACTGTCGCGGTTCGGTGCCGCACCGAGAAACTGCATAAACAGAAGTTAAACCCGGTCCTAAGGCACAGCAATACATCGAACGCCCCATCTAGGGGGGTCATTGGAGGGTAGGCCGGGACGGAGTTACATCGCATCGCTTAACGGAAATCGCTAGACGGGATCGCTGGACAGCTTCGGTGTCCGCCTCAGGGGATCAATAGCCCGATGGAGACTATGAACATGGTTACGGTGCCTACCCACCCCAGGAGCTTCAGTCCCCAAGGCAAAGTAAATTGTCCCATCACTTTCTGATTCGAGGACATCAACATGATGACAATCATGAGCGGGCCTGCCACCACTCCATTGACAATCGCGGCCCAGAACAGGGCGCGGATGGGATTGAGTCCCAGGAATGTCAGCATGACACCGACGACCGTTACCGCGGAAAGTATGGCGTAGAAACCTTTGGCCTGCTCCGGCTTACGCTCCAGGCTGGCATGCCAATGGAACGCTTCCCCGACGCCATACGCGGCCGACCCGGCCAGCACGGGAACAGCGAGCAGTCCAGTACCCACAATGCCCACGAGGAAGAGAAGGGAGGCCAGACGTCCGGCTACCGGTTCCAGGGCCTTCGCCGCTTCGGCGGCGGTTGACACTTGAGTGATGCCATTGGCGTGCAAGGTGACGGCAGCTGTGAGGATGATAAAAAAAGCGACTCCATTGGAAAAAGCCATGCCGATTAAGGTGTCCCACCGGATACGCTCAAGCTGGGGCGTGGCTTGGCGAGGGGCTTTTTTTAGCGGTTCCTCACCGGGAGTGGTGGTAACTTCCTCCACTTCTTGCGACGCCTGCCATAAGAAGAGGTAGGGAGAAATGGTCGTTCCCAAAACTGCAACCAAGGCGGCGAAATACTCTTTGCTCACTAAGAAAGGGGGTCGCACAACGGATACGACCACGAGAGCCCAGGGTATGTGCACGAAAAAAACCGTGCCGACATAGGCAAACAGTGTGATGGTAAGCCATTTCAAATAGCGGACATAGCTGGTGTAAGGTACCAGGACTTGCATGCCCAGGCACAGAAGCCCAAAACTGACGCTGTAGAGCCAGATGGGGCCGGGCAAAATGAGAGTAGCCGCCGCCGCCATGGCGCCGATGTCAGCCCCTAGATTGATGACATTGGCGGCCACGACCAAGCCAACCATGCTGTATAGAAGCCAACGGGGATAATGTTGACGAAGGTTGGCGGCAATCCCACGCCCGGTGACGCGTCCGATTCGCGCGCTGATCTCCTGAATCCCCGCCATCAACGGATACGAAAATAGCATGGTCCAGAGCATGCCCAGGCCGAACTGAGCGCCGACTTGGGAATAGGTACCGATGCCGCTGGGGTCGTCGTCAGATGCGCCGGTGATGAGGCCGGGACCCAACTTCTGAAGCAGCGTCGTCGGGTGGCTTGGGACGGAACCGCCGCCGCGAGAAGGAGTTTGCTTGAAGGACATGAAATGGGTCGCCAAGTATTGTGGAAACTAATCTAGAAAAAGTCAACCCGCTCTTTTCGTTCGTCACAGCGTTATCAGGGCAAAAATTAACGGCGACAAAAAAGGGGAGCATTAGCGCGAAACGACCCTGAATTCGTTCGCGCCGATGCTCTCCAACAGTGTGGAAGCTTTCTAGTGATCCTCACTTGGTGGTTGCCGCTTGATCCTTAGACTGGCTGGAATATTTTTTCACCGTCGCCAGAAAAGGCTCGCTGGCAGCGGGTGCTGGAACTTCGCCGCCCAAGATCGTCGCGAATGGTACCATCTTCCCAAAAAGTGCACTGGTGTCGTCCTTGTCCTGTTCGATCACAGCGCCCGACAAATCGATACCGGCAAAAACTCCTCGCGCCCGGGAGTAGGTCAGCACTTCCGCCGACATCTTGACGTCGGTAGCGGCCGTCGCGTCGCGACCTACGGGTCCCGCCGCAGCGGAGGCGCCCACTCCCAGCTTAAATTTGCTGGAAAGCATGTGCTGCATACCCTGGTCGTTGGTTACCACCATTACGAGATCCACCGCCTGGCCGCCGAGCTGCAGACCCCAGCTGCCGCCGGTGACGGTGATGGGCGCGGGGGCGCTCCAGCCGTTGGCTGTGCGGCACGTGGCCACACCCTTCCATGGTTGCCGCCGAAGCCTACAGCGATTTTAACCATAGAGGGGACGACGGCGATGCATTTGGCACCCTCCATAATGGTGTTGGGGATGGCCTTATCGGGGGTACCCATTATTTCGTTCAACACATGAGACGAGTTGTCCAGACGCTTTGCAATTCCGGACTCGTTGTCATCTGCGGCCCAGCTCACGCTGCAAGCTAGAAGCGCCAAGGCCGAGATCGCCAGAAGACGTGGTATTACGGCTGTCACGGTCGTCTTTTTAAGATTCGTTTCCATGTTCATGGGCAAAACCTCCTTCCAAATTTCCTGCTAATGAGACGAAGCACCGCTACCGTAAGGCTAGCGATTCTGTCTGGCCGTCGAAATCCGGTTTTAACCTTAGCCGGACCCGGAATCCGCCTCACCTTTCCGGTCTCCCATCAATCCGGGGGGCTCTCCCCAAAACGGCGCTTGCCGCCGGTCGTTCATTTCAGCGCTTGCCGCGCTTCGTTGATTTCATCGCTTGCCACGCCTGTTTCGAGCCCCTACATGAAATTCTCAGAGACCGTACACATTCGGCGGGATTTCGCCCCAATTGATTGTTGCCTATTCTTCGGAATGAGAACAAGGTCCTCGAAATGAATGCGGTTATGGGCGGCAGAATGCGAAGAGGGGCCTTTTGCCGCTCATCCTGGCTCGCTCCACAGAGGATTGGTTCCCATGCGGGTGTCAAAAGGTAGATTTCGACAAATTTTAAAAACTTCAACTCAGGAGGCTGGACGATGAAAATGGAATCTTTGCGTGAATTGTATGTGGAACAACTGAAAGACCTTTACAACGCTGAGCAGCAATTGATCAAAGCGCTTCCAAAAATGGCGAAGGCGGCTACCTCGGAAGAGCTTCGAGGCGCTTTCGAAGAACACTTGGAAAAAACTCAGGTCCATGCGGAGCGAATTGAGACCATCTTCGAAGAGATGGGAGAGAAGGCCCAGGGGAAGAAATGCAAGGCCATGGAAGGACTGGTGAAAGAAGGGGCGGAAGTGATCCAGGAGGACATGGAGGATGAAGTGAAAGACGCCGCCTTGATCGCCGCCGCGCAGCGAGTGGAGCACTACGAAATCGCCGGCTACGGATGCGTTCGTACCTATGCGACGCTTTTGGGCGAAACCGAGGCAGCGGACCTGCTGGCTCAGACGCTTGAAGAAGAAAAAGAAGCAGATGAGCTGCTTAGTGGAATTGCCGATCAAGTGAACGTGGAAGCGGAAGAAGAAGAGGGGGCGCAGCCCATTTCCAAGCGACAGCAAGAGAAACCGGCTGGCCGACGGTTAAAAGCTACCGGCTAGGGTGGAGTCCGCCAGACACATTCACTTGGTTCGTCGTGAGTGAGACTTAATGACGAAGAAAGGCGGGAGGGGATTGGCGTTGGATTTTGATCCCCTCCTTTTGCAACTTCCCGTTGTGACTGACGGGTCCCGCTTAGTGGTTCGTGGAATCGCATTTTTAATTTGAATTGGAAAGATTGGCACAACTATGGCAACAGATAACAACTTGGGAAATCAGCCGGAGACAGAGGCCGGAACTGCATCCCCCACCCATTTGAAAACAGTAGTTGAACGGTCGCTTGCCATGCTCGGCGAAGACGCCCAGCCGGAGGAGCAGCCTCGCCGCAATTGGCTACCCCTGCACTGCGATGCTTCGAACCTTCAAAAGCGAGTCTTGGACGATGCTGCCCAAGCTTTATCAAAATTGTGGAAAGCCACCAAACCTACCCGGGTGAATTTTCAACGCCCTGGAACGGAGCGCCGCCGCTCAACTACTTGATTCCTTCGAACACTGCCGCGCCCTTATCCAGGCTGCTGACGCTCATCGCAGTATGCGCGGTGCTGGTTGGGTTGTTTTTCGGTCGCCCGGTACTGATCCCGCTAGCTCTAGCGATGGTTTTTACCTTCGTGCTGGCTCCGCTGGTGGGATGGTTAGAGAAGTCGCGCGTGGGGCGCGTACCTGTAGTTGTAGTTGTGATGTTGCTGGTCTTTGCGGTGCTGGGTTCTTTAGGCTGGGTTGTTACAGGTCAATTGGCCGGAATTGTCGATCAGCTTCCAAGCTATCAAACCAATATCCAAAACAAAATTCGGTCTTTGCGTCTTCCGCGTTCAAGTCGGCTCAGGAGCGCGTCTAATACGGTCTCTGCAATAGGCAAGGAAATATCAGCGGCGTCTGCTCCAGAGGGAGATCCGAAGACCACTAAGTCCGGGGGTGGCCGGCCTATCACGGTCCAGGTATCTCCACCCACCGCCGAGGCACCACCGTTCATCCGAAGGGTCATCGGGCCACTTGCCGGGCTGCTCGAAACCTCCGCGATGGTTACCATTTTCGTGCTGTTTATGCTGCTCAAACGCGAAGATTTGCGTAATCGCCTGATCCGCCTGGTGGGGACGGGTCATTTGAATTCGGTCACCCAGGCGCTGGATGACGCCTCAAGCCGATTGAGCCGCTACTTACTCTTTCTGTTTCTGGTGAATATGAGCTACGGGATACTCTGCGGGCTGATTGCTTATGCAATTGGCATACCTCATGCCTTGTTGTGGGGTGTTCTGTCTGGCTTGTTACGCTTCGTTCCTTACATTGGTACGCCGATCGCCGCAGTATTCCCATTGTTCATGGCCGTTGCTGTATTTCCGGGCTGGACTCAGGCAGGCTTGGTGTTCGGCCTGTTTCTGGTGCTTGAGCTTGTAATTGCAAACGTGGTGGAGCCCTGGCTGTATGGGGCTCACACAGGAATCTCGTCTTTTGCAATTGTTGTCTCCGCCGTCTTCTGGGCGATCCTGTGGGGTCCTGTAGGGCTGATCTTATCCACACCGCTGACTGTTTGCCTGCTATTGCTGGGCCGGTATGTGCCGCAATTAAAGTTTCTCGAAGTGATACTCGGGGACGAACCTGTTCTTCCCGTGGAGGCCCAGTTCTACCAACGGCTTTTGGCGCAAGACCAAGAGGAGGCCAGGGAGGTAGCGGAGACCTATCTCAAGGAGAAGCGAGTAGCCGAGTTTTACGATTCCGTTCTCATTCCCGCACTGGTGTTGGCGGAGCGAGACCGGCACACCAGTGCACTGGATGAGGAAAAATCCAATTTCATTTTTCAGAGCGCGCGTGAACTTATTGAAGAGTTGGGCGAGCGAGATGTAGAAGAATCGGCTACACCCACTTCAGAGGGGCTGGCTCGGAATGAAACGCCTCCTGCGGCGTTAGCCGGCATGCGAATTTACTGTCTCCCCGCCCTGGATGACGCGGACGAACTGGTAGCGATGATGCTGGGCCAGTTACTTACTCGCCTAGGGTGCGATTTTCATCAGCTCCCAATCGAGGCGCAGTCAACTATGGCGGAGATAAAAGAGGGCCCATCTTGCGCGGTGGTCATTTCTGCTCTTCCCCCTCTCGCATTTGGTCCAACCCGCGCACTGTATCGGCGAGTGTTACAGGCCAGTCCTAACCTGAACCTCATCGTGGGTTTGTGGAGCGTGGAACAAAATGTAGCCAAGGCTGCCGAGCGGCTGGGGCTGCATGACGCGAACAAGGTTGCGACTAGCTTGCGGGATGCGGTTTCAATGCTCGGGCAACCAAAACGCTCGGGCAACCACACTGACGCTCCGAGCGGCATGGTCGAGACAGCCGCTCCGAGCGTCGCGATCAAGGAACACGTGGGAGCAGCTAACCCTTAGCTTGGCTTTTAAGAATTTGTTCCCGACGGGGCCACCTATGGGTTGCTCGATGCAACTAAGGCAGACGAACGGTGCATAAATATGCAATGTGCGCCGATAACAGTAATTTAAGGAGTGAACCATGGCAAATAGAAACGAGCCAGCCTCGAACCAGCAGGATAGCGGAAAGAGCGGGCAGTCCCAAAAGCAGGGGGACAACCAGCGTTCAAACCAGCAGCAGGACTCGTCCAAGAACAAGGGCGGCTCCGGGAACCAGCAGAACGACAAGAATCGTTAACTGCGTAGCGCATTGGTTAGGTGCCCCCGGCGAACCTGCCGGGGGATCTGGCCTTCGCGGCATGAAGTAACAACCAGACGATGCCCGTCGTCTCGAAGCTCTTCCCCGCGGCACGGCTTTCGAACAGCACTACGAAGTTCATCGCAAGTCAACACTACAAGTAATCCCCTCGTTTTCAAGAGTCTCCCTCATTTCCAGTTGCCTCCTGTCGGGTGATCGCTGACTGGTGCTGGATCGGTCCGCCGACATGCAATGGGATGGCTGCGCTGGCGAACAAATAGCGAATATGATAGGGTGTCCCGGTGCCGGATCGAAGAGCAGAAGAGGGGACGCGGCGGGCCGGGGACTTGAGGCGGGAGCTGAGCACCAGAAGCCAGCAAATCGCGGTCACGACAGGATCGCTCCATGAAATGACCGCAGCCGAGACGCCGAGCGTTATTTTTGGCTGCGATGAAGCCGGCCAGCACGGAAATTTCTATCCCGCCTCGTACCACAACATTTGTGCCAACCCAGAGTGGTCGCGCCGGCTCCTGAAGGTCCATACCGGATCACGTCGCGCAATGCCCCGGGCGGGTTGGCGTTGGAGGGAACTGGATTGTGCGAACAGTTCGGATGCGTTGCTGATGAATATCTTTTGCCATCGCCGCAGGCTCAGCCCCGCCATGGGCTCCGCCTTGGGAGTGGCTCGGGGACTGATACCGCAATTTGGATTTAGGCCAGGAATTCCGCTCGGCAGCGGAAAGACGGATCGCACCGAGATTGACATGAAAATCGGAGATCTGATGGTCGAGGCCAAGCTCACTGAGACTGATTTTCAAACGGCGCCGGCTAGCATGATTCAGAGGTATCGCGACCTGGAGGAAGTATTCGATGTGGGCGAGCTGGTGACGTCCGGCGGCATGGCCCGGAGTTATCAGTTGATTCGCGGGGTCCTTGCTGCCTATGCCATGGGTGGCTCGTTCTGCGTTTTATGCGATGCAAGGCGGCCGGATCTGATTGAAACCTGGTATTCGGTAATGAGATCGGTCACAAGATGCGATCTACGCTGCCGGCTGCAGTTGCTGACCTGGCAGGAAGTGACGGCTTTGCTGCCCAAGTCGTTGCAGAGATTTCTTGCGGAGAAGTACGGCATACACCGTGAACAGTGAGTCATGGTTTGCTCTCGAGCCATCTCCGTCACGAAATCAGCAGTGCGACAGGAAAGAAGGCAACCTTTTCTGAAGCAAGTACCCTCTTAGCTGCGTTACAGAACCCTACGAGGACTGCACGGCGCGATTCCCAGCCTCTCGTCCATGTAGCAGACTCCGAAATGTGGGCTTGCGGGTCATCTCAGGTAGAGACGATCCGCATGCTGAACCGCCACTCGAAATGAACTCTAAGGGCAACCAGACTACGGACTCAGGAGAAACACCATGGCCAAGAACAAGAATGCGATGACGAATGCCTCGCGAAAACTCAACCAGCCAAAACACTCAAGCACCAAGACGGGTGTAGCGCTGGGGAATGGCGGCGAACTGCACCAGATGGTTGGTGGAGAGCACCCTCCGCTCACCACGAACCTGGGCGTCCCAATTTCTGATGACCAAAACTCACTCAAGGCCAGTCCGCGAGGCCCGACGCTTCTCGAAGATTTCATCTTGCGTGAAAAGATCACGCACTTCGATCACGAACGGATTCCGGAGCGCATCGTTCACGCGCGAGGAACTGGAGTGCACGGCTTCTTTCAACTGACCACTTCGCTGGAGCAATACACTACCGCGCGAATACTCACCGAGGTTGGCGAGACGACTCAGGTGTTTACCCGTATATCGACAGTGGCAGGGGGCTCGGGCTCGGTCGATACGCCGCGTGATGTTCGCGGATTTGCCGTCAAGTTTTACACCAAGGAAGGAAATTGGGACCTGGTCGGCAATAACATCCCGGTATTTTTCATCCAGGATGCGATCAAATTTCCCGACCTCATCCACGCGGTAAAAATGGAGCCCGATCGTGGCTTTCCGCAATCGGCAACCGCGCACGACACCTTCTGGGACTTCATTTCACTCACGCCTGAATCCATGCATATGGTGATGTGGATCATGTCGGATCGCACACTCCCTCGCTCGCTGCGCATGATCGAGGGCTTTGGCGTCCACAGTTTCCGGCTGATCAACGCTGCCGGAGAATCGACATTCGTTAAATTCCATTGGCGTCCCAAGCTTGGTCTGCAATCCACCATTTGGGATGAGACGGTCAAGATCGCCGGTGCTGACCAGGACTTCCACCGCCGCGACCTGTTCGAAGCCATCACGGCCGGAGATTTTCCCGAGTGGGAGTTAGCCGTTCAACTTTTCAGCGAGAAAGATGCGGACAAATTTCCATTCGATCATCTGGATGCGACCAAGCTGATTCCCGAGGAATTGGTGCCTTTGAAAGTGATCGGGCGCATGGTGTTGGATCGTTGGCCAAATAATTTCTTTGCTGAAACCGAACAGGTTGCTTACTGTGCGTCACATCTGGTGCCGGGAATCGATTTCTCGAATGATCCTTTGTTGCACGGTCGTTTGCACTCGTATCAAGACACGCAGCTTTCGCGTTTGGGGTCGCCTAATTTCCATCAGATCCCGGTCAATGCGCCGAAGTGCCCGTTCTCAAACTATCAACGTGACGGACATATGCAGATGGAGCAGCCGCAAGGGAGGGTGGCATACGAGCCCAATTCGTTGTCGAACAATTCGCCGCGGGAAACGCCTGATGGCTTTCGTAGCGCCGCTATTACAGAATCTGGGGAGAGAGGGCGCATCCGTGCGCAGAGCTTCGCCGACCACTACAGCCAGGCGCGGCAGTTTTATTTGAGCCAAACATCTTATGAGCAGGCGCACATCGCCTCGGCGCTGGTGTTCGAGCTGTCGAAGGTCGAACATCCGCACATACGCGAGGCCATGGTCGGCCACTTTTTAAACATCGACGAAGACCTGGCCACACGAGTCGCACGGGGGCTAGGGATGCAGAAACTGCCAGCGGTGCCGACGCCAGCGGCTCCCGTTCGGGAGATGAAGCCTTCCCCCGCATTGCAAACTATTGGCAAGGCGAAGGACACGTTGGCAGGGCGCGCCGTAGGGATCCTGATCGCCGATGGTTCCGACGGCGGCGTTATCAACAAGATTGAGAAAGCTGCGGTCGCTGCGGGAGCCAAAGTGAAAATTGTCGCGCCTAAAGTGGGCAGTGTGAAACTTGCCAACGGCTCAATGCTGGCTGCGGACGGACAACTCGCAGGTACGCCGTCGGTTCTATTCGACGCAGTGGCGGTCATCCTGTCGGCCGACGGCGCAAAGACCTTGTCGACGGAAGCCGCCGCTATCGATTTTGTACGTGATGCGTTCGGTCACCTGAAGGCAATCGCAGCAGACAAGGGTGGCAAGACGCTGTTGAAAATAGCAAACGTAGTACCGGATCCGGGCGTGGTTGATGCCAGTGATACCAGTGCGTTTATTACCGCTGCAAAGACACGGCAGTGGGATCGGGAAAAGTTGGTGCGAACGCTGGCTTAACTTCCATCGTACGTTCGAACTTGAGTGGCATTGGCATTAGGGCTCATGGGCTTCGCCAATGAGCCCTAGAAGAAGAGCAGTCTGCCGCAGGTGGCGGCTAGCACAGGCCGATTACAGGTCACTTTGAGGGGTTCGTCATCTGGGCTTCAGCCTTCTCGGATCCTTGCTGAACCTTCTTTACCGGCTTATGTGTGGCGCTCTTTGCACGATGTCCGTTTCCGAACATCAAAGGCGAGGGTTTGGCAGCGGCCCGAGCGTCTCTGCCAGTGTTTTTTGGTTCCTGGCTCACAGCGCTCGTGTGTTGAGCGGGGCTGGAGTGTTGGGCAGAACGCTGCGAAATGACAAAGGTTGAAACTGCCGTCGTGAGTATGAGTGCGAGAAAAAGGCGTGGTGCGACGTTGCGCATGGAAGTCTCCGATCAGTGTGATGATTCTAGAGAGGCCCTTTCCCGGAGACCATTCCCCAATCCTTGTAGATTCCTGAGATTCAAACGGTAGCCATTTGGACCACGCTGCGGCGTAGTGATGCCACTCCTTTGCCGCCGGGTCTCTTTCAACCATTGCCCATCGCTCGTATTCGGCTCACCGTACGCCGGCCGCAATGCAGCCATTCGCGTTAAAAAGCCGAATTTAATGCAAACCCCATTGCGATTTGCGAATCTGAACACACGGCGGTTTAGCCGAGGAATTGTAATGAGCAGCACTGTAACCAGCAGGTCCCTTCCGACCACCCGACTAACGATCGTAGCCGGGCCCAGTGCTCGACGCTGCAGGCAGAAATTTCTGCGGTTGTTTCCGCAGGGCTTCAACGACCGGACGTTTCTCGATTGGGAACGTGACTATAAATGGAAGGCGCATAAACAGTGGCAGGAACAGTTGAATCGTGACGCTTTTAGCCTCAAATTACGAGAAGGGCAATTTTTGGAAATTGGGGCGGAGGCGGTAAAGATCGAGTCTCGTACGAATCTGCTTTTTTCGTTTGAGAAAATGGCTGTTCGCGACGCTTTAAAGACGGAGAAGGGGGCGCGATTATTTGCCGAGGGTTTGTACTCCTTCCTCTATTCGGAAGGAACTGAAGAAGCGAAATTTGAGCGCTGGTGCGAAACGGTCGCTTCCCTTCCGCGCAAACAAAGCCGCGTACTCACATGGCCTTTGGCGACGGTGTTCGGGTTTATTGCTCAGCCAGCCACTCATATTTTGCTTAAACCGACGGTGACTCGTGTGGCCGCGGGTCGGTACGGTTACGACTTTCATTACCGCTCGAAACCATCCTGGAGCACGTATGCTGATCTCCTTCAGTTTGCTGGCGAACTGCGGCGGGATCTTCGCGACCTGCATCCGCGAGACATGATCGACATCCAGTCGTTTATTTGGGTGATGGGCTCTGATGAATATGCAGAGTGAAAGCCGCGCCATGGTCTCGTGACCAGGGCGGAGAGGCATTCCAAACCAAGTCTCGGCATGCGAAATGCGCTCACGTCGCGCACGACGGCAGGTACCCTAGAGACGCGTTGGCGCTGCAATCCTAGCCAGTCTTAGGCATTGCCAGACCTCCGCAACCAAAGAGGAAACCGAATGCCGTTGCAAGCCATCCCGCCGGTGCCGCGCGCTGGAAATCAGCCGAGAGAAATCGTGCGATGGAAGCGCTCGAGGGGTGTACACTGCGGCTTGTCAATCCCGATTGAAACGAGCAAATAAATATGAGCGGAGTCACAAGGGCGGCGTGCTTCGTCGTTCTGGTTCTGGCAGGCCTAAACGTCGCGGCGCAGCAAATCACGGGCAGCATTCGCGGAATAGTTGCGGACCCCACCGGGGCCTCGGTGCAGGGCGCGTCCGTAAGCGCCAAGCAAACAGAAACCGGTCTAATCCGTACCGCCATCACCGATCGTTCCGGAGATTATGTGCTGTTGGAACTGCCGGTCGGTCATTACCGGCTGCAAGTTGAGGCGATGGGTTTCCACACATATATCCAGCAGGGAATCATCCTGAACGTAAACGCAACGGCAACCATTTCTGTTCGTCTCGCAGTGGGCGCCGAGACACAGCAGGTCAAGGTGCAAGCCGATGCTCAATTAATCCAAGGAACGGTGACCAGTCTGGGCAAGACAGTCTCGGAGCGCGAAGTTCTTGACCTGCCTCTGGACGGGCGCAACTTCACTCAGCTTGGGCTGCTGCAGCCCGGAGTCGTACCCCTGACTCCTGGTTTAGCTGAAGCGGGAGGGTCACTGCGCGCGGGCCAGGCATATGCGGTGAATGGACAGCGTCCCGAGTCGAACAACTTCCTGATCGACGGAGCCAACAATTTCAACGGTGTGGACGGAGGCTTTGTTCTGAAGCCGCCGGTGGACGCCATCACCGAGTTCAGGATCCTTACCCACAACGCCAACGCCGAATTTGGCAATAGCCTGGGCTCGACTACCAATGTCATCACCCGCTCCGGCACAAACCGATATCACGGAGCACTGTGGGAATTCTTGCGGAATGACGTTTTCGACGCGACCAACTACTTTGCCAAAAACACTGAGCCTCTGAAGCAGAATCAATTCGGCGGGACCTTCGGCGGCCCCATCCGCAGGGACAAGACTTTCTTCTTCGGATTCTATGAGGGCTTTCGCAATCGCCAGGGAGAAACCGACTCGTCAACCGTCCCCTCGCTGGCTGAGCGGCAGGGAGATTTTTCAGCGCTCTGCACCGCGCAAGATGGCGGTTTCGTTGGCGGATTTTGCCAAAATCCGAACCACCAATTATTCAATGTTTTCCTGAACCAGCCTTATCCCAATAATCAATTCCCAGTGTCGTCCATCAATCCAGTTTCCGCGGGTCTATTGAATTTTTTCCCGCTACCGAATAGCGGAACCAACGTCTTTACCTCGACGCAAGTTGTACGCCAGGACACGAATCAGTTCGGGCTGCGCCTGGATCATTATCTCGCAGTCTCCGACGTTGTGAACTTCCGTTACATGTTCAGTGACGGCAATCAGTTCAATCCCATCCCCACATCGGGAGCGAGCGTGCCTGGCTTCCCCGTCGGGCAGGAGCAGCGGGCGCAGAATTTTGTAGCCCAAGAGACCCATAGCTTCTCTCCAGCCATGATCGGGGTCTTCCGTTTCTCGTTCTTGCGAAATAAATTTCTTTACGGCGAACGTACCAACCACACTGCGCCCGCCAGCCTGGGCTTCAATTATCAACCCAGCTTAGGCGCGGCCATCGGTCCTCCCTTCATCCAGGTCAACGGTTATACAACCATCGGAGATCCGATAACTGGACCGCGCAACACTTATGAAAATGCTTATGACTATTCCGGCTCCTTGAGCTGGGTCCGGGGGCGGAACGATGTAAAACTTGGGGGCGGATACTCGCACCTGCACGTCAACGTACTGCAAGGCATTGCTACCAATGGCTTCTTTGTTTTCGTACCTTTCCCGATCGTCCCCGACGCATTCGCGACGTTCCTGTTTGGCCAGCCGATTTTCTTTCTCCAGGGCCGCGGAGATTTTTCACGCGGAATCAACGGGAAATCATTCAATTCGTACGTGCAGGACACCTACAAAGTTACGCCGCGCCTGACTGTGAATCTCGGCTTGCGTTACGAATTGCCCTCACCTTACACCGAGATTCACAACCGGCAAACCCTTTTCATTCCCGGCAGGCAATCCACGGTTGTACCCAATGCGCCTGCGGGACTGCTTTATCCCGGCGACCGTGGCGTGCCCAGTGGTCTGATCCCAACTTTCAAGAAAGCCTTTGCGCCTCGCGTCGGCGTCGCATGGGACCCGACCGGAAGCGCGAAGTGGTTGGTGACTTCCGCTTACGGGATTTTTTACGAGCCGTACTACACGGGCCAGGGTGGTCCGCTGCAATCGCCGATCAGCGCGCCTCCGTATTTGCAGACCGAGCAAATCAGCGTCCCCAATTTTTCAGACCCATACAACGGCGCCCCTCCTCCGGCGGGTTCGTTCGCCACCCCGCTGACCAACTTGACGCTCACTCCGAACCTGCCTTTGCCCTACTCGCAGGATTGGGACCTGACCATCCAAAGATCATTCGGCTCCGATCTACTGTTTGAGGTCGGATATGTGGGAACCAAGGGCACCAAGTTGCCACGCTTCATCGAAGGGAACCCGACTGTCTACGTGCCGGGATTTGACAGCAGCGGTCAACCCTTGTCTACTTCGGGCAATGCGGACCAGCGGCGGCTCTATTCCGGCTGCACTCTGAATGATCCGCCAAGCAAGTGCATTTACTCATCGTCCGGGTTGATCGCGGGCATTGCTAACTCCTCCTACAACTCCCTGCAGACCAGCCTGAAAAAGCGATTCAGCCATGGAATCTCTTTTCTTGCTTCGTATACGTTCTCGAAGTCAATTGATGATGCGTCTTCGTTCAATCTGACAGGTTCGGCGTCGAAGCCCGTTGCTGGAGAGAACGACCTGGCGCAGAACCCCTTCAACCTCGCTGCAGAACGTGGCCGGTCGCTCTTTGATGCCCGTCACCGGTTCGTATTTAGCTACCAGTGGAGCCTCCCTTTCTGGAGGCAGCCTCAGGGCTGGTACCAACAGGTGCTTGGCGGCTGGCAGTTGAATGGAATCGCGACCCTTATGAGCGGAACTCCGTTCACCGTCTTCGATTCCAATGATGTTTCCCAGCAGGGCGGAGCGCCGGAAGTTACAGGATTTTCTGCGAACCGACCGAATCTCGTGCCCGGGCAAAATCCGAACGCCGGACCACACCGCACCAGTTCCTGGCTTAACTCCAACGCGTTCTCGCGCATCATCCCCGACCCGAATTCCGCCGTGCAACAATTCGGCACCGCCGGACGAAATATCGCGCGAGGGCCGGGCTATGGAAACTGGGATTTCTCAGCGTTCAAAAACATACATGTGACCGAGAGTAAGGAGTTTCAGTTCCGCGCCGAATTTTTCAACATTCTCAACCATCCGAATTTTCGGCTTCCCGATAGCGACATCAGTTCGCCAACGTTCAATCAGATTCTGGCGGCTCAGTCACCGCGGTTGATCCAGTTGGCGCTAAAGTTTCTCTTTTGAGAAAACACGGGCAGCCAGCTTGAGGTATAGGAAAACAAAAATTAGTTCATGGGGACAAGTGTCCGCTATCGTGCCGGAAGCCAGCAAGCCCGGTGGCAATCGCACTTCGTTTGGAAATTCGGGGCCGGGGGGCGATCGTAAAACGAAGCTTGCGGTTTGTTACCCGTCTTAGAGAAATTATGGAATGGACCCGTTTGGGCAGAGCTTTGGAATTGATTCAGGGAAAGAGGGCATCGGCAGTTCAGTTAGGCTAGCCTGCTATGACCCTAATTAGGGAAACCGTCGGACCGAGTACACCCGCTGATTTTTACTGTCCACCAGCGGATCAACATTGAAGGATTTCTTTAGGGTCTAACGGACTGGCTGCTCGGAAAATAGAGATGTGGGTTCTTTCCCAGAACCGATCTGCGGCGCCTACGCCCTATTATCGTTCCGGAGGAGGCGCCAGTCAGCCATCACACACCGGTTATTTATTACCCAGCAACCCGAATGCGACCACGCTGTTCGTCGTGCCTATGTAGACTTTGCCGTTGACGATCATTGGCGTCGCAAAATGCGCCGCCGTGCCGAAGTTGTCGCGGGATCCCGAGGCCTGGTTTGAGTTATAGAGCTCACGGGAAATATTGGAGGCGTTATAGGCGTGCAGGACAGACGTATTTTGGTGCTCGATGGCCCACACGATGCCATCGCCGCCTCCATTGGCAGAGACGCCGGGCGTGGTACCGGGATAGGTGAACGAGGTCGCACTTTGGTAGAGCGGCGTAGTGGAGAGCTTAGCATTGGTGAATTTGAACTGCATGAGCTTGCTGCTCTGCGGTCCGAAATAGACGTAATGGCTGAAATAGGCGGGCACGGACCAGCAGCCCGCGCCCAGTGCGCCATCAATCTCCTGATAGATGCTGTTGCCGCTTGAGTTGAACTTTCCCATGTTGTTGCGGTCTACGATGTAGATGTTTCCATCTTTTCCCGCCCCGATCGCAAGGAGGTGGCTGACGCCGCCGGAGTCTACCTGGGGCAAAGGTATAATCGCTCCTCCCGAGCCTAGATCCTGGTCGTGATTCGATTGGGAGACTGTGTTGAATGTGGCGAAATAGTCTTTCACCGTTAGGCTCGGCGTGAGTTTGAGGAAAGCATTGCCATAGTCTGCCAGAGACGGGAAACCCTTGGAATCGAGCGTAGTATCAAAGGTGCCGTTTGCGTCGAGGAAGAAGATGTTCGAGCCATCGGAGGCCAGGCCGCCCCCGGACTGCCAAATAGCGCCTTCGCTGCCGTTGGGCGTTACATTCAACACGTAAGTCTGCGCGAGTGTGCTCTCGTCATAGGCCATAACCCATCCGGTATAGGGCTGAATGTCGCAGTGCGAGGTCCAAGCTAGATAGATATTGCCGTTGAGCAGCAACAGCCCCGCACGTTCAGCATATTGCTTCGGATCGAAGGTGACGGAGCCAAGCCGACTCCCCGCTCCGCGCCCTGAAAAGGAGGCGGTGACTGTGACCGGCCCGCCGAACTCTTCCGCGCCCGTGGTCACGTCCAGGGCATGTAGGCGCTGATAATAGTTGCCGAGAGAATCTTTGCTCATCGCAACCACGTAAATTGTTCCGTGCGGGCCCTTGGCACGATCAATTACGGGAGTCGAGGTGATACCGATGGTAGGGCCGATCTGGCCACACTTGCGGGTGTCCGAGGCGCTTTCGCCCGAGAGCAGGGCTGGCGTCTTCCACAGTTGCGTGCCGTTGTCAGCGTCAAAAGCATAAACACTGTCATTCTCGGTTACTGCGAACAGCACATTGTGGGTGTCGCCCGCGATTGTAAGGCCAGAAAGATAGAGCGGCTCTCCATCCACCGTGCTGTCGACGGGCATGGTGAAAAGCTTGCCGAATTGAGTGGAATTCACCTTGGGCTGGGTGAGAACGGTCTCCGCCAGGTTCTGGCCCGTACGGTTCACACTGTTATGAAACGTCGTGACATCGGTAGCAAAGGCGGAATTCGCGGCAAGCAAGATATACCCGGTGAACAGCAAGCTCAGGCTCTTCACAAAATCACCCCCGGCTCGAACTTTTGCGAATGGGAGGCTCTGGCTTCGAGGTGGTGCGACTCCAAGCGCATCCACTCGAAATCCGGCGTCCATTTCGCCCCTAAAAATCTCACTCACTATACCGTAGGGCGGTTTTTTGGGTCAACAAAATTGAGCCGCTAACTTAGGTCGGTAGTGTCCTAATTTGAAACCCTCAAACATTGATGCAGATTGAAGTGTGCTGCGAATCCACTCTGAAACCGTCTTGTCGCTGGCCTTGGCTGGACCGTTCCTGTGGCGGGCACTTCGGAGAGATGGTGCGCTCGTCCCAAATTTCCGCCATTCTGCACAGGTTGGCGACTTTGCGGCCCACTGTCAGGTCATAGGAGAAATAATACCGTGCGACTATCGAGGAAACATTTGCCAGACTTGTCGAGATTACCAAATGTCAAGAGATCATAAATTGATGAGGAGTCTTTTCCTCGGTTTCTTGCCGTACTGCAAGCCCTATGAAAGTCAAATGGTTCGACGCATCGTCGCTTTTGTGTTCGCGTTGCATTCGCCAAATGCCAGTGGGTGAAACCGGGCTGCCGATTTGACCTGCAGAGAAACGGTCATGAAAGCTTGGTCCGGGCGCATCGGCACGACACTTCTCCAGTCCGGTTCATCACAAAAAATGCGGAATTGCGCCGATTTCCAGCGAAGCTCCGTCCCCGACACACTGTGTAGTTTGACTAACGAGGATCCGCTTCGGCTTTTTTCTCGTCCAAGTGCAGGAAGTCGGCTGGACGAAGACCGAACCCGAGAGAAGACGCTTCTTGTCTCCAGAGCGCAGCCCGAACTGGCTCAGGCATCGCCGATTTGACCTCCGATGGCAACTGAGTAAGGCGATTGATCAGTGCCATCGCAACTTGGCCCCAAGTCAGGCCCGTAACCTCGCTTAGGTTCACCTCTTGCATTCGAGCTCTTTCCGGAGACGCTGAGCCTAGGTCCGCCCCGTGTACTACAGCCCCGCGGTCTGCATTCTCCAGGAAGGCACTTTTGAAGATGGCCCCACGAAGGTCAGCGCTGCGCAGGAGCACTCCTTCGAGGTGGGACTCGCCAGGCGGCAGCGAGTTCGCCGCCGAGTTCGAACAAGCCTGCCAGCAACGCGGACTGCTGCTGTTCGTCCTGCCGCCCCGCTCCCCCAAACTCAATGGCGCGGTCGAACGCGCTAACCGCACTCACATCTAGGAGTTCTACCAGGTCCTATTCGCTGCGCCTCAACACCCTCAACCGCGAGCCCTCGGCTACTTAACTCCCCAGCAATTCCTCGATCTCAACCCATCCCAACGAAAGGGATGAAATGTGTCACTCATCCACTGGACGAGTACAAACTTGTGACTGTCCGGGCACAATCGGGTAAGATTCAACTCTCCGTCTGGAGCGATTGGTGCCGACACCTAAACCACACGCGGCGAGCCGCATCGGTGAGCACCCGTGGGGGGCGCGCTCGATTGGTTTGGTGGCGCTGTTTGTGGTCATCGGGACCGGGCTGGGGCTGTTCCTGAAGTTTGCCGAAGAGGTCTCGGACTACGGGTATCCGGTGGCGATCGGGCTGCTGGTCATGGGGCCGGTGGGCGTCATGATCCTGGTGCGGGCGATTCGGCAGGGGCTGGTGCTGGCCGGCAAGCTGCGGAAGAACTGGACGTGGTGGCATCCGCTGTGGTTCCTGATGTTCTTCAGCATGCTGGTGTTCCGCACCCGGGGGGTGCAGGAACTGAACGCGAATCCGCTGGACCCGGCGGGCCTGGCGCGCGTGATTTCAGAAGGCGTGGTGGACATCATCCTGGTATTGCGACTGGTGACGCGCAAGCCCTTCTGGTTGCCGGCCATGTTTCGCGGCGTAGTGGGCGCGATGGGCTTTTTCGCACTGACGAACGTGGTTTCGACGGCATGGGCCTACGTTCCGCTGTGGACGGCCTACCGCTCGATCGAGTTTTTCTTCGACGTCGCACTGCTGGCGGCGATCGTGGCCGGAGCCGAATCGTGGATCACGTTTGAAAACCTGCTGAACTGGACCATCACGTTCTACGGAATGTCGATGGCAACGGTGTGGATAGGCATGATCCTGAGCCCGACGCAAGCCTTCGATGGCGGGGGCGGAGGACGGCTGCAGGGCATCTTCCCGGAAGAGGCGTCGAACGCCGTGGGGTCGTCAGGGGCGACCATTGCGATTATCGCGCTGTGCCGGCTGTTCCCACTTTCAGGCCGGGTGCGGAACCGGGCGTGGTACGTGCTGATGCTGCTGTTGGGCATGATTTCGCTGTTGTTGTCGCGGACGCGGAGCGTGGAAGGAGCGCTGGTGCCGGCGGTTGCGGTGGTCGTGCTGCTGACGCCCCAGTTGCGCAAGATCGGGCTGTGGGGCGCGGCGGTGGGCGGTCCGGTGCTTGCCACCGGGCTGCTGCTTTACGCAGACCAGTCGCGGAGCATGACCAATAAATTTCTGACCTACTTCAACCGTGAGCAATCATCGAACGCGATTGAAACCATGAGCGGGCGCACGGACTGGTGGGCATTCGGATTCCATAAGCTGGCCGCGCATCCATTGACCGGGCTGGGCGCCTACCAGGGGCGTTTTGCTGTGCTCGACAAATTGGGCGTGGGGTCGTCGGCCATGATGCACAGTGACTGGGTGGAAATTGCGATCGGGACCAGTTTCTGGGGAATCATTCCTTTTGCGCTGGCGCTGATCTGGACTTGGTACTACCTGCTGAGGTGCGCTCGCGATCCGCGCTTCGACGTGGAACAGCGGCAACTTGCGGTTGAACTGATCGGAATCCTCGCCATGCTGACGCCGCACTCGTTCTTCAATAATGAGCTGGCCTGGCACATTCCGCTGTTGTACTTCACCATGCTGGGTTTCGCCGAGTGCATCCGGCGAACGTTGCGCGCCCGAAAGGCCCAGAACATTTAAGAAGCGTTGAAGGGCCGACGTTCTGCACCCGCCGAAATTGCTTCCCGATAAATGCTCATGAGTGCGCGGTAGTTGGTGGCATCGCTGAAATGCGTCTCGTAGACGCGACGCGCGGCAGCACCCATCTCGGCCATGCGATCGCCATGGGCCACGGCCCAGGAGACCTTTTCCGCCAGATCGTCGGGGTCCCCTGCCTGGAAGTGGAGACCGGTGACGCCATCTTCAATGACCTCAGCCATGGTGCCGAGACGGCTGGCGATGACGGGCAAACCATTCGAAAAGGCCTCGGCGATCACCATGGGGAAGCCCTCGATATATTCGGACGGCATGACGAGGAAGCGTGCCAGTCTCATCGCGGGCCCGACCTCGGTATGAGGCCTATGCCCCCGCAGACTGACCCGCCGACCGAGGTCGGGGGAGAGAGAAAGTTGCAAGGGTCCTCCGCCAAGGATGCTGAGCGGATAATCGATGCGCTCCCATGCTGTGACGAGGGTTTGCAGTCCTTTTTCAGGGCTTAGCCGCCCTACGAATAACGCTCCGTGGCGGGAACTGGCAGGCGGGGGGCCGGGATCAAACATGAAGTTGGGTTTGACCACGATGCGCTCTGGCGGCAGTCCGGCGGCGATGAACTTGCGACGAGACGATTCGGACAAGGCAATAAAACACCCCACGCGATGTTGCAGAGTTCCCGCACGGCGCTGAAGATGGAGTGCGCGAGCAGTGATGAGTGAGCCGGCGAAGGAGTCGCGGTAGCACCGATGCCAGGCGCCCCAGTAGGAAGATCCGCCGACACACAGTTCGCAAATGCGGCCGTTCCGGAATAGGTAGGCATTGATGCAGCAGACAGACCGGAAATCGTGCAGGGTTTGTACGATGGGCACGCCGGCTTCCGCCGCGGCATCGTACGCGGACACGGTAATCCGCGGAAACAGATTGTGGCAGTGCATGACATGGGGCCGAAACCCAGCGATATGCCGGGCTAGTTGGGCCTTCGATTCCCGGCTGTAGGTCAGGTTCAGGGCGGTGTGGATATAGCTGCCAACACCGGTCAAATCCTTGTTGTGCACCGCATACGAGGACACTTCGTGACCCTTGGCTGAGAGCAGGGATGACTCGTTGGCAACCACGACGTCGTCACCACCGAAGCCGATGTAATGATTCTGGACAATGAGAATGCGCAAGGAGTCAGACATCTAGGGCCGCGTTATCGCCGGGCGGTCGGAAGCTCCGCGGTTCGTGGCAGCGCGCTGACCTTGCTCTTCGCCGATGAGTTCGCTCAGACCTTGATCGAGGGAAAACTTGGGGCTGAAATCGAGGAGCGCAACCGCATTCTGAATGTCGTAGAGCGGACCTCCGAGCAGAATGGACCCGTGGCTGGACCGTGCTCGGTAAGCTCCGAAACGCGAGTCGAGCGGCGCTGGCCCAGAGTTCGCAGCAGCCCTGCGCAAGGACATCGCTGCGCGAAGAACAAATTCCGGAATCGGCACCTTCACGCCGCGCGCTTTCTTGCCGGCGAGCCTGGAGTAGATTGACGCCAGCTCCGGTAACGATGTTCCGCGGCTGGATGCAAGGTTGAAGATGGCGCCATCCATGTTTGGGCGTTCGCCGGCAGCGCAAAGCCCCTCAACGACATCCGAGACGTGGACGAGGCTGAAGCTGCGGCCCCGCAGCCCGGCAACCGGAAGAAGCGGTAATTGGGCGAGTCGCAGCAGTTTTTTCGAGTATCCGGTGCGGTCGAAGGTGCCGAAGATCTGGCACGGCCGCGCGATTACGAGTTCCAGCCGTCCGCGACAGATTTCGGTTGCGACGATTTCGGCCATTGCCTTACTCCGGCCATAGGTGGTCTCGCCGCCAATGGGGTCAGCGTGAGATACCACGTCGGGTAGTGGCGCTTTGTAAACCGCGACCGAACTTACCAAGACGAGCCGCCGCACTCTGGAGCGCACGCAGGCCTGTGCGACGTTGCGGGTTCCGTTCACATTGGTGTCCCACATGGGAATGTCGCTGCCGGCCCCCGGGACCATCGCGGCCGCGTGATAGACGGTTTCTACGCCGGCCATGGCCGCTTCGAGCAAAGGCTCATCTTTGATGTCGCCCTGGGAGTGGTCGACGTAGGTGTGCTCGACGTGATTGTGCACGACGGGGTTTTCGACCTGGGGCGAGAGGTCACCTCGGCGGGCGCGGGAGAAAGTCCGCACGGAACGGCCTTGTAGCAGCAGCCGCTGCACGAGGTGGCGCCCCAGGAACCCAGACGCTCCGGTGACGAGGTTAGTCATGGGGCTTCTACCGGCTCGCGCCCATCGCTTCCTTAGCGGCATGCACGAGCGCATGCGGGTACTTGAGCACCAGGCGGGTATTGTAAGTGAAATCGCGGGCGGCGGTCAGGGTGCGCCATCCGAAAATGCCCATGCGCTGCCAGCAGTAGCGCTCGTAGAGTTCGCGAACTTGCTCAGGATTGAAATCGTCGGTGGTCACCTGGTTGTGTTTGGTCTGAAGCTTGCCTTTGAAGAAACCCATTTTGAGAATGCGCGTGTAGATGGGCGTTCCGGGAATGGGGATCAAGACCTGGAGAAAGGGAGTGACACCGTAGCGGCGATACCGATCGAGCGCGAAAGCGATGGTGGTTCGCATCTCGTCGAGGGTCTCGCCCGGAAAGCCGATGATATAGAAGGCGTGCAGGCGAAGGTTAAATTCATGACACCAGCGGATCATTTCCTCAACCCGATCAAGGTCGAGCTTCTTTTTTACGATGTCGTTCAAGACCCGGGGCACGGCAGATTCGATCGCGACGGTCAGGAATTCGCAGCCTGATTCCTTGGCTTTTTTGATACGCTCACGCGTCCAGGAGTCACCGCGCACTCCGTTGGGGGTGTCCCAGCCGATGCGCGGACGAATTGCCGATACCACCTTGATGATCTCGTCATAACGCTCCGGCAAGTGGGTGAAGTTGTCATCTTCGAAATGGATGAAGTCGACGCCGTACTGATTGACGAGATGGTGGATGTGGTTGCGTATGGCCTCAATGGAATGAGAGCGATACTTGTACCCCATGGTCGTGTGGATCGAGCAGAACGTGCAGACGTGGGGACAGCCACGACTGGTGATCATGGTGATGGGGCGCTTTCCCCATTCCCGATAGCGCGGGGAAAAACCCCGGCGAGCTAAATCGAAATACGCTTCCAGGTTGATCAGGTCATATGCCGGCAGGGGCATGAGGTCAAGATCGGTGATGAAACGTATCGGCCATTTCTGGTCGGCGGGAAGACCGACCACCTCATGTTTTGTGACGATGCCTTCACCGGCAGGAATTTGGCCGGCGAGCAGGGATCCGATCAGACTCGAGAACCGCTCCTCGCCCTCACCCAGAATGACGTAATCAATGGAAGGGCGTGCCAGGGCTTCTTGGGGAAAGACCGTGACATGAGGACCACCAATGACGACGATGGTTTCCGGGAGCGCGGCCTTAACGAGATCGGCCAAGGCATAAGCCCGCTCGATCTGAGCGGTGAACATGTTCGAAATGCCGACCACATCAGGTTTTTCGGCGATGACCCGTTTCACGGATTCGCTGTCAGTGTCGCCGAAAATTGTATCTCCCTGCTCGTTGACCGTGGAGATGGCCGACACCCTGGCGTCATAAATCTTGATGTCGCACGGCAGGCCGCTGCTGCGGAGATGGCCGGCGATCATGAGCAGCCCCAAGGGCGGGCCGACCATTGGCCGCGCCTTCAGCCCCTGGAAGATGACCTTCTGGTTGGGATGGCAGAGCAAGACTTTCATTTAGAACCTCATGGTTACAGATTCGCCGGCATGGCGGATTTCTCGCGCATCGCCGCGAACCAGTTGCAGGGCGCGCTGGAACCGTTCCCAGACTCCGCCAAGTCCCCGGCTCTGGGCCGCGCGCGCGGTGAATCGAGCCTGCCTGAGCAGCCACTTCGGATCCTTTACCTTGGCCCGCATCCACATGGAATGGGATTGAGCCATAAATGCCTCGATGTCTTGTTTCGAGATGTCCTTATAGCGGATGACAGTGTGATTGGCTCCGTCGAACTCCGCCCAGCCGCTGGCGGTTAAATCCCCGGCCTGCACAAGATCGTGATACATGGGCGTGCCGGGAAGCGGCGTGGCTAAACTGAATTGGATGGAATCGACATCGAGTTTGCAGACATAGGCGAAGGTATTGTGTAACGTCTCGGTGGTCTCGCCACTGAGGCCGAGGACGACACTGGCGTGAGTCTTGATGCCCAACGATTTCGCGGCTTCTACGATTCGTTCCAGATTCTCGAGCCTCAGGGGCTTGTTGATGGTATGGAGAACCTTGGTATCGGAGCTGTCGAGGCCGAACTTGATCCCAATGCAGCCCGAGGCGGACATTTGTTTCAGCAGTTCGGGCGTCAACACAATGGCGTCACACATGGCCGACCAAGGAAGATCCACTTCGCGGTGGACAATTTCATCGCACAGCGCCATCACGTGGGCCTTGTTGCTGGTGAAATTGTCGTCATCGAAATAAATTTCCCGGGCGCCCGCTGCTTTTACTTCCAGCATTTCCTGCACGACGCGGCCGGGAGAAAAGAAGCGCTGTTTGTTGTCTGCAAACAGAACGTGGATGCGGTCGCAGAAGTTGCATTTGAAGGGGCAGCCCCGGCTGGTGTGCATGTGGTAGGCCGGGCTATGCTGACAAAACCCGTCGTGATAAACGGCCATGTCAGTATCGAAGTAAGCCGGAAAAAGGTGACGGGCCGGGACCGGAAGGTCGTCAAGGGGAGCAATGGCTTCCGATCTTTCATTTACCACGGCTTTCCCGGACTGGTCGCGATAGGCGATCCCGCGAAGCGAAGCGACGGATCCGGAGTCGCGCAGGCATTGCATGAGCCGGAGCAGCGATTTTTCGTACTCTCCGATCACCACGTAGTTGACCAGGGGATAGCCTTCAAGCAGTTCCTGCGCCCGGGCGGTTGCGTGTGAACCACCTAAAACCACGATGGCGGGGGTGGACTCGCGCAAACGCTTAATGAGGCGAAGGGTATCGTCTACGACGGCGGCATTGGGCTCGAAGAAAACAACGTCGGGAAAAACCTCCTGGACCCGCGCCAGAAATTCTTCTTCCCGCAAATTCAATGGAACGCCGTCGATGACGCTGACAGCGAAACCTTCCTGCTCGAGGACGGCGGCGGCGTAGGCCATAAAGAGCGGGAACATGGCGTAGCGAGGCCGGTCCCCGGTGCGCTTCAGCAACGACCAGGGGTAGCGCATTCCCGCGCCCAACATGTAGCGTTCCAGTCCATCACCAAGATCGCGGGTGAAAGCTGGATTGGCTAGCAGGACGCGCATGGACGGCTTTTTCTCAGAGGATGTCATTTGTCTCTCCCGTGGCACGAGGCGGTGTTGCACTCAGAAGGTGACGTACGAACAAAGGGATGCCGGTCGTGTAGCGGCTCCTGCTATGCGGCTCGAAACTCATACGGTGCAGCCATTCCAGACCGAGTTGCGCCACGACGGCCGGCGCGCGATGTTTGGTTCCTGCCCATTGCTTCAGGGTGCCGGCGCCCACATGCCAGCACAGGGCCCGATGACAGATTTCCGAGGCCAGCATCAAGATTCGCTCTGACCGGGGCGAACTCGCGCCGACCAACACAAATGAAGCGTCGGCGTGATCCCGCAAAATGGCCTGGTATTCGTGATCCTGGTGAAAGCCGTGGTGAACGGCGACAAAATCTGCCATGGGTGCGGCTCGGCGGAGTTCTCGGGCCGCGTGTGTAATCTCCTCGGGGCTAAGGCCGAAGAGCACGACCGGACCTTGTACCAATCCGGACGCGATACTGAAATCGAACAACTGGTGCATGATGACGCGGTCACACCAGGCTCGTGCAAACAGGCTTGCCGCTATGGTTGCGCCGATGCCGTCGAGGCAAACGGCATCACAGCGTTGCAGGAAGGTTGCGACGGTCGGATGAGTGACACACAGATTGTAGACGTGAGGATTCAGAAACCCGAGAGACGCGGAGGTAGGGCCGGGTGACTGCACGGAGCGCCGGATCAGGTCGAGGGCGTTGTCTCGACTGCTGATGTTAATCCTGAGTGATCCAATACTGGATGACGTACATGGCTTACCCACTCGTACAGTTGCGTAATAGTTGTAAACCCGGGTCAGTGCAGTGTCTAAGTCGATGACCGGAGTCCAGCCGGTGTGGTCCCTGATCTTGTCGATGCGGGGTGATTTGGCGGAGGCTTCCAGGTAATGGGCGCCGAACCTTTGCGCGGGATCGACAGTCTCAAACTGGGAATCGGAAGCGCAAAGCTCGCGGATGCGTATTGCAAGGTCGCGAATGGTTACGGCATTGCCGGGATTGCCGAGATTGTAGGTGTGGCCGCCCTTGCCGCGCTCCTGGACAGCGACCAGGCCGCGGGCGACATCTTCGGCATGGCAGAAGCAGCGTACCTGGTGCCCGCCATTGAACAGGGGCAGCGGCTTTCCGGCCAAGGCGTTCTGGAAAAATGTGGGAACCACAAATCCGATCTGCGCGCTCTGGCCTTCGCCGAGGGCGTTAAATGGCCGCACCACGGTCAGGCGGAAGCCAAACCGTGCCGCCAAGTTAAGCAGCAGATGCTCGGCCGCCAGCTTTCCCAGGGAGTACTCCATCCGCGTTCCGGTCTGCACGGGAACGGAAAGTTCGTCGTCCTCCTGTTGCAATCCGGCTTTGCCGTAGACTTCCGAAGAAGATACATAGAGGAGTGCGGCACCTTGGTCGGCGGCAAGTTCGCCGGCACGCGTGGCAAGATCGGTAATCTCTTTGGCAAGGTAGCCGCTTCTCGCCAGAATCCCCAGCGAGCCTACCGGGCTAGCCAGATGGTAGATGCGGCTGAATCTCCGGTGGGCCAGCGCGACGGTCTTGAAATCAGCGGTAAGAATCTCGGCGCGATTGTGAAGCCATTCATAATTGATCTTGGAGGAACTTACATTATCGACAATGGTAAGTTGGCAGCCGGGATCAGTGCGAAGCAAATAGCGGGCAAGATGCTGGCCCAGAAAACCCAGCCCGCCAGTGATGAGTATTCTTTCCTGCATCAAGCTATCCTCCCACAACCATTCTTTTTACGGTGAATCCTTCGGCAAAGGGCAATCCCGCCTGGGCACCGCGGAGTTGCGCAATGGCGGAGACGAGTTCGGGCGACCGATGGCCCCGGACCTGGGAGGTATAGAGCGAATAGCTGTGCAGCTTTTCCGAGAGAGACATGGCCTGAAAGTAGTTGGGAGCAGCTTCCCCGCCATGGGGCAAGAGCAGCGAATCCGGCTGCTCAAAGACCAGGACGTTCCTCACGAACCAATTCTGATCGTGGGGGCGCAACGCGGTGATCGCGGCATCGTAGACGGCCCGATGATCCTGATTATAGGACGGCTGCGGGAGCAGCACGGTGTCTGGTTCACACTCCCGAATCACTCTCTCCAGATCCGGTATCAGGTCAGGCACTCGGTATGCATTGACGGGATGGTGCAGGGCTTCCCATTGGAATCCGGACTTGGCCGCGCTCCTGCTGACCTCCAAAATCCGTTCGTCCCTGGAGACATTCACGCGGTCCTCGATCCCGAGATACAGCACACGGCAGGAAGGGGACAAAAACGAGAAGCACCCCAAGACTTCGTCATCAGCGTGCGGCGAGAAGATGACGACTGATGCCGCATTTTTGTTTCTCGAAGGTGCTCCCCTAGTCATGCCGCGCAAACTTACGATAGTACATTTTTAGGGTCGGCACAAGATTTATTTTCCTGCAATCGGCGTCAGACCCGCCAGCTTTCCGATCTCACCGCGGCTCTTTACTCCAATCCCTCGACCACCGACAAAGTCCCCAGAACCCGCGTGGCGCTGTAGACATAGGTCTTACTGGCCTTGGCATAGACCAGCCTGATTTTGGATACGGAACCGGCTTTGTCGCTCAGCACCACCGTATTGAGCGGGATGCGCTTTCCGGTCGCGACTTCCACACGGTTAGAGACTTGCCTGCGAAGGTGTGATTGCGCATCCCTAGCTTTTTAGAAAATCCGCTTTGAAGCCCCGATGAGGAAAATAAGGGAAGGCAGCGCAGTCTTCCCTTTTAATCTCCCCCCGGCAATCTCCGTCAACTGCCCCAACATTCCCCTAAAATCAGGCCAGATCTACTTGAATCAGGCAGATTTCGCAGCGATCATATACAGTACGCTCACCGAATTCCCCTTGACATTGTCCGGGAGTGCACCGAGAATCGCAAAGAATCTTATTCGTGGGGTCTACATGTCATGCGCGCAAACCAAGCTGAGGGCTCTTCAGTGGGGGGGTAGCTCTCCTTCTGGTTCTTGTTTTCTCCCCGCTTGCTTCCTTTTGCCAGGACTTAGATGCAACAGTCACAGGTTGTAGCCAGATCACTACAGCGAACAATACCGTTTGTCTTGTGACCTACCAAGGTGGTATCAGCCGGCGCGGCTTCAATCCCAGCGAAACCCTTTTGACCCAGGCCAAGGTTCAAGGAGGAACTTTCAAGCTGCAACGATCGTTCCCCGTAAATGGCGCGATTTATGGTGAGCCTCTAGTGTTGCCGAATGTCAGTAACACGGTGACAGGCGCTTTCCATTCAGATCTGGTGTATGTTGCTACGGAACAAGATGTACTCTACGCTTGGGATCCTTCCTCTAGCGCGACCACGCCAGTCTGGGAACAGCCGCTGCTCCCTTCCGGTTATACGTTCTTGAATAGCAGGGACGTTTTTGGTTGCACCAACATCCAACCCGCTCCGGGCGACATTGGAGTAACAAGCACTCCTGTGATTGACGTTAGCCAGAACACAGGTGGGCAGAACATCACTTCGGGGTACCATCTATGTAGTATCTCGTGGGAAAACAACAAGCGGGACAACAACCTACCAACAGTGGCTGTGGGCGTTCAGCGTGATTGACGGGACGCTTTTGGCCGGGCCGACCCCAATATCCGGAACGACTGCGACCGGTGATGTGTTCAACGCGCAATCGCAGAAGGGGCGTCACCCTAACTGGGGTGCCAGCGGGGTTGCCAATCAAGTTCACCGTGCCGGCGGTTGCCAATGGTTGGGTCATCTACGGTACCGCGGAAGTTGACCCCGCAACGAGCCCCCTCAACATATTCGGAACCAGATAATTCGAACGATCCCAGGAGATTTGAAATGAAGTTCTCAATGATGCGGTCGCTGTTGGCAAGTCTGTTTGCATGCGTGCTGGTGTCTCACTGTTCTGCGCAACTAAATCCAAATCAAGTGGCTCTGCTCCACTGGTACGCCACCGATCAGGTCGCGGTATTTAGCACAGGGGGGAGGTCACCGGTTGGAATCGCGTTTGACGGCCAAAACATGTGGATCGCTAACAATGGTACCCAGACGGTCAGCAAAGTGCGCGCCAGTGATGGGACTCTGCTGGGTACGTTTCACGTGGGCAATCAGCCCGCCGGGGTGGTTTACGATGGGGCGCACGTGTGGGTAACGAATCTTCTCGCCGGAACTCTAAGTGAGATTAACCCTTCGGATGGCACCACTCTCGGCACCTTCAAGGTGGGAGCGGTTCCGTTTGACATTGCCTTCGACGGCTCCAGTCTTTGGGTCGTGCTGGAGGGCGACACCAGTGTCGCCAAAGTCCGCCCCAGCGACGGGGCGGTGCTGCTGACGACCAGACTCTCAGGCAGCCCGCTGCATATTGCTTTTGACGGCGCCAATATGTGGGTCACACTGGGCTCCAGCGCGAGGTCGGTAGCCAAGGTGCGGGTGAGCGACGGCGTGTTAGTGGGCACTTATGCGGTCGGCAATTTTCCGCAGCCGGTGGTATTTGATGGCACCGCAATCTGGGTGGGCAACTCGGGCAGCAACACGGTTACTAAGTTGCGCATCAGCGACGGCACAGTGCTGGGGACCTTCGCCGTGGGATCCAGCCCCACTGCCCTAGCGTTTGATGGAACCAACATCTGGGTCGGGTCTATCAGCAGCAATGTCCAAAAGCTGCGCGCCAGCGACGGCAAGAGTCTGGGTAGTTTCCCACTGCCCGGCCAGGCTTCGGCAGGCGCGTTCGACGGCGCGTTCGTTTGGATCACCATCGCTGATAAGGCCGAGGTCGCAAAACTCTAGGATCGTCAGTGGCTGTTGGCATCAAAGCCAACTGAATGAGGTCTACACTTTCCCCCAGAGCTCTTCCCGCGGGAGTTCCCGCGCCATGGAAGACTGCTTCGAGCGGCTACTCTTTCGGAACGCCGATTGCTGGCTGCCGCCATGAATTCGCTCAGTGAGTGCCAGAGAGTGTCCAGGGTCGACGATTTGCCCCTGCCGCGCAAACCTTTCGCCATGCTGCATACACGATCAAGCCGTGGCTCATAGGCGCGAGCGCGCGCTTATATTTCTGAAGCAGAACACATATGAACATGGACTCGCTTTGGAGCGCCCGGCATCGAGCCGCGCTGGACCTCCAGCGCCAAGGACGGCATCGGCACTGCGTATCATAGCAGGTCGACGATGTGGTTCACGCTCGGCTACGGCATAATCAACGAGATCTATTTCCCGCACGTCGATACGCCCAACACACGCGGCCTGCAATTTCTCATCCTTGACGGAGAAATATTTTGTCACGAGAAAAGCGCGACCTCGTCCACAAAACCCGGCATAGGGATAAGCTCCGTCAGTTCCGTTGGTAAAGCTGTACAGCGTGGTCAGAGTGCCTGAGGACGTGATTTGGAACACAGTGCCGGATGCGCTGGTCCCTCCCACATCCGTTGTGCCATCTATACCCGCAAGTCGAAGAAGGCTTGAAGCAGTCGTTCAACTCGCTCGACGCCCAGCGCGAGGCCTGTGAGGCCTACATCAAGAGCCAGCAGCATGAGGGCTGGCAGCGTATCCCTACCCGCTACGACGACGGCGGCTTCTCCGGTGGCAACATCGAGCGCCCTGCACTAAAGCAGCTCATGGCCGATATCAGTACGCGCCCCACTGCCTTTTCCTACTTGCAGTTCTTGTCGCACTTAGCGTCGAGCACCATATCGAGAAATGTCATATACGTGGGCTCGCCAACATTCCGATGAGGGTCTTGATCGATGTTAACCTTGTGCACTACTAGCAGATGATAGGCGGGAAACACTGTGATGTACTGCCCTCCCGTGCCCATCGCGGAGAACGCGCCCTGATAGGGTCCCGTCCAGACATTCCCAGCATACATCGGAGCGTCCCATGCCCACCACAGCATTCCGTATCCCCATCGTCCAGTCCAACCTTCGGCCTTGAATTCGTTGCGATCCGCAAATCGCGTCGTTGGGTATACGCTGAAATCGAGGAAGCCTGGGTCAGCCCATAGCGTCTTGCCCCACATTCCATGGGAGATCGCGATCAGCCCCAGCCGGGCCAAGTCCCGCGTCGAGAGATACGTCGCGTACTCGAAATGCGTCGAGTTGTCGATGTAATTCTTCTTCTGCCGTGATCGATCAAAATCCTCAAACCGCAGCGGGATCGCCAGATCATCGCGCAGCGCATCGAAAATATCTTTGTGTGCAATCTTCTCAAACGCCAGCCCAGCCGCGTCGAAATCCCAATTGTTATAGAACCACCGCACGCCCGGATACGACGACCCGCGCTTCGGGGAAAGCTTCTCCTGTTCGTCGTTCCCGTCAGGGATATAGATCCCTGAGCGCGTCATCAGCAATTGCTGCAGTGTCGCTCTCTTTTCTGATTCGAGGAATGGCGTCTTGTCCTCCAGCCCAAGCTGCACGACGGTTTGATCAAGGTCGAACTTCACTCCCTTTTGTATCTCGATCGCATACAGCAGGCTGAGCATGCTCTTGCGTACCGATGCGACCTTGCTCACGAGCTTCGTGTCGCCATACTCGAAGATCACGTGCCCACGAGAAACGACCATCATCGCATCGGTCTGGTGCGTCTTCAAAAACATCCGCAAAGCGTCAAGCCGCTCCGGTGAAAAGCCTTCGGACTCGGGTGACACGTGCTTCCATTCAGTGCCAGGCCAGGTCCACCCGTTCTCGTCGGTGTATCCTACCGGCGAAAGAAGCGGCGCAGGCGCTGCCGGAGTCGCAGCGGCACCGTTGTCGAAGACATTACTTTGGGCTGCGACCTTCAAAGACCCAACCACCAAGCAGCACACGAACAAAGCGGTAGGAAGAAGCCTTCTTCTCAACATTCTGGAATTTTACCGTGATCTTCCCGGCTCCGTCATCGTTGAAGCCGGGATTTCAATTTTGTCCCTGGTTTTGCCGCTGTACCTCCTGCACGTTTGAAACAGCGTCCGATGGAAATTTCCTGTGCGGATACCAGCGCTGAAACAACACAAACATCAACGCGACCACCACAAACATCATCCAGCTCGCCTCTGGGCCCAAAAGGCCGCCGGTGAGCCATTGCGGGCCTGCCCAAAGCGCCTCCAGCAGGTGGCCGACGGCGTACTCGCCAGCATTTTGTCCCGACCACAAAAAGAGGTTGGCGAAGTCAAACGCGGCATGGAACCCGATGGCGAACGCCAGCGTGCCGGTGCGCCGCACCGTCAGACACATGAATAGGCCGAGCAATCCGGTGGAGGCAAAGTCTTCCCAGCGCTCATGCGGCTTCAGGAAATAGTGCAGCGCGCCAAATCCCGTAGAGAGCACAATGGCTGCCGCCCAGAAACCAATACCATCGGCGAGCGTGGAGAGGAGGTAGGCGCGAAACTGTAGTTCCTCCGCAAATCCAATTAGCAGGTTGGCAATGACCCAGAGGCCAAGGAAATACCATAGCGTTCCAGCATGGATGGCCAACCCGGCGATGCGATAGCCGCCGAATGCCGCGATCAAGCCCACAAGCAAAGACGTGGAAGTGATGCCCCACAAGAGTCCAACCTGAAAGTCGCGCCCCAACGGCTTCTGCGCAGGAATGCCATAGCCGAGAAAGCCGCGCCGCTCGATGCGGGCCATGATCCACGTGGCTGCCAGCACCTGGATGAGTGTCTGCAACTCCTGCGACATCATTCCCACGGGATCAAGGAATGATCGCGGTTGGGGATGAAAGACCTTCAAGACGATCCAGTCCATCAGGAATGCCAGGCAGACGAAGGTCCCGATGAAAATGAGCAGGCGCCAGCCCGCGCGCAAACCTCGCGAGTTCAAGAAAATTCTTCGCACATCGAAAGGATACTGCGGGAAGTGGGATGTCTCAACTGCATGCCCGAACCCCCCGAGCGGTGACGGTCCCTTCTCGGTAACGGTGGGGACTTCAATGGGGACGGCCAGGCCGACCTGGTGACCGCGAACTATTACGGCAACGCGGTGAGCGTGCTGCTTAACACATCAGGAACTGCGGTAACTTTGAGCAGTTCGCCCAATCCTTCAGCGCCGATCATCCAGAGGATACGGCGGTAGTGGACCCCTTTCGGGGATCTCATCAGACAACTCGCAGTCCGCAAGCAAGGCTTGTGAAAAGAGGAGTTGACTGTGCCTTGTCATTACTAGAGGCGCACGGGAAACGGTGCAGATCCAAGTGAGCTTCTTTCGTTTCAATACGGCGTTTGGCTCGGCTCCAGTCGCTCCTACTCTCGCTCGACGATCTGCTCACCACAGTGCCACTGAACTGGAACGAGCAACAATTCGGAGCCGCGGGCAAGCCCTATCGCGAAAGCGAACTGGGGAATTGGCCAGTAGAGAAAGGGTCGAAATCGGGCGCATCTCCGCTTCTCAGGAGAAGGCTTTCCCGTTCGCTTAGGAGCGCGAATCTAGCCACTTGGCGGGGGAAAGAATGCAAGATTAAAAAATACAAGTTAAGTTATTAATAATAAAGCACTTAAATGGCGGAGGGAGAGGGATTCGAACCCCCGGTACCCTTTCGGGTACAGCGGTTTTCAAGACCGCCTGTTTCAACCGCTCACACATCCCTCCGTTGCAGTCATAATAAATCAACCCGCCAGTAGTCAGCGAAACCGGCCTGCTGCTGGATCAGCATTTTGGCCGGCAAGCTTGCCAGAGCTTCGCGGATCTAGAGTGGTATATTCCCATGCTTTTTCGGCGGGTTTTTGTCGCGCTTGGTTTCCAGCATCTCCAATGCCTGGATCAGTTTCTTGCGGGTGTCGCGCGGCTGGATGACGGCATCGAGGAAGCCGCGGTCGGCGGCCACGTAGGGGTTGGCAAAGCGGTCGCGGAATTCTTCGATCTTGCGCTGGCGCATCTCGTCACGATTGTCGGCCTGCTCCAGATCGCGCTTGTACACAATGTCCACCGCGCCTTCCGGCCCCATTACCGCAATCTCGGCGGTCGGCCACGCGTAGTTCACGTCGGTGCGGATGTGTTTAGACGCCATCACGCAATAAGCTCCGCCATAGGCTTTGCGCGTAATCACGGTGACCTTGGGGACGGTGGCTTCGGCGAAAGCATACAGCAGTTTGGCGCCGTGCTTGATGATGCCGCCATATTCCTGAGCGGTGCCGGGAAGGAATCCTGGGACATCTTCAAAGGTCACCAGCGGAATATTGAAGCAGTCGCAGAAACGCACGAAGCGGGCTCCTTTGACGGAGGCATTGATGTCGAGCGTGCCGGCAAGCATGGCGGGTTGGTTGGCGACGATGCCTACCGGGCGGCCGTTGAGCCGGGCAAAGCCCACCACTATGTTTCTGGCGTAGTGCTCGTGGACCTCGAAGAAGTAGGCGTCGTCCACGACGGCATGGATCACGTCCTTTATGTCGTAGGGCATGTTCGACTGCTCGGGCACGATGGTGTCGAGAGCCGCATCGGCGCGGTCCGCGGGGTCAGTGCAGGGTCGGCGCGGCGGGTCTTCCAGGTTGTTGGAGGGCATGAAGCTAAGCAACTCGCGCACCATCGAGAGACACTCTGCGTCATCGCGGCACAAGAAATGAGCCACCCCTGAGGTCTCGTTATGGGTATGTGCGCCGCCCAACTCATCTTTGGTCACTTCCTCATGAGTCACGGTCTTGATGACGTCTGGCCCGGTGATGAACATGTAGGACGTCTTGTCGACCATAAGGATGAAGTCGGTGATGGCCGGCGAGTATACTGCGCCACCCGCACAGGGACCCAGGATGGCGGAGATCTGCGGCACCACGCCGCTATAGATAGTGTTGCGCAGGAAAATGTCGGCGTAGCCAGCCAGCGACATCACGCCTTCCTGGATGCGCGCCCCGCCGGAGTCGTTCAGCCCAATGACCGGTGCGCCCATCGTGGCGGCAAGATCCATGATCTTGACGATCTTGGCAGCGTTAGTTTCGGAGAGAGACCCACCGAACACCGTGAAGTCCTGAGCGAAGACGAACACCAGACGGCCTTCGACGCGGCCATAGCCGGTGATGAATCCATCTCCATAAATCTTCTGGTCGGCCATGCCGAAGTCGTGGCAGCGGTGGGTGACCAGCTTGTCAGTCTCTTCGAAGGTGCCTTCGTCGAGCAGGAACTCGACCCGTTGGCGCGCCGATAACTTACCTTCCTTGTGCTGCTTCTCGCGTCGTTGAGCCCCACCGCTGTCTTCCGCCAAGCGATCGCGCTTCTTTAGTTCTTCCAGCTTTTGTTCGAGTTTCATAGCGCCTCATTATAGGCGAGGGAGGGCACAAGGGAGCGTGATCTATGTCCGTAGCAGGTGTGATGTCGCTTAGCGCGCGGGAGCCGCAGCCTGCGCCGCCAGTTCTACCTTGGCCAGCATCTTGTCCAGATCGGTACGGGAGAGATACTGTCCACCCAGAATGACTCCTGAGATCTTGCGGGTGTTGTGGATATCTTCCAGAGGGTTGGCATCAAGCAGCACCAAATCGCCCCGGCGTCCCACTTCGATGCTGCCATATCGGTCGGCCTTGTTTAAAAACAGCGCTGGGTTGTAGGTGGCAGCCAGAAGAGCTTGCTGAGGAGTAAATCCAGCTTGCACCAGCAACTCCAGCTCATCATGCAAACTGAAGCCTGGCACTAGATAGGGGTCGGGACCGTCGCTGCCGGCAAGGAAAGGAACTCCGGCTTTGTGCATGTCGGCCACAAGTTGCAGGTTGCGCGCATAAACCTTCTTCAAGGCCGACGATTGGTCCGGCGAAATATCTTTGGCCAGTTGTTGCGGGGTCCACTCCGCGCGCACGGCTGCGGGAACATATTTCAGCGGTGAAGCAGCAGTCATCTGGGGGTCTTCCAGGTTGGCTTGCGCCCGCGTCCAAACCAGCGTGGGCACCTGCCAGGTGTTGTTCCTGGACAATTCGGCGAAGAGCGAGGCCGCCTTGCCTGGATCGTAGGAGCCGATGGCTTCCAACTCCGCGGCGGAGAAAGCCACGAAATCTTTTTTGGTAAGAGCTTCCTGGCGATGGCGTCGCAGTTCCTCTTCCTTGGAGGAACAAGCCAGCAGGAGGCCCGACAAATGCTCGATGCTGCGCTGTCCAGCCTTCGATGCCTCGCTCAGTGAAACCGAATCTGGCAAATGTCCGACGAACGCGATTCCCTGTTTGCGGCTTTCGTCGCCAATGGCGAAGTAGGTATCGCGAGGGATGCTGGAGAGAATCTTGATGAAGTCCGCGCCTTGCTGCTTGAGCGCCACCACAGCCTGGCGTCCCTGGTCAGGAGTGTGGACCTGGATGGTCTGTTGGTCGGAGGGAAAGTCGTTGAGGAATGGTCCGGCGATCACCAGGTGAGGCCCGAGGAGTTGGCCCTTCTCAATGCGGTCTCGCCGCTGTTTGAGAAGAGCGAAGTCTCCACCCATGTCGCGAATTCCTGTGATGCCGTTAGCCAGGTAGAGCGGATAGATGACGTTCTCGCTCCACGCCGATTGCAGGAAAGCGCTGTGGACATGCATGTCCCAGAGGCCTGGGATCAGGTATTTTCCCGCCGCGTTGACAACCCTGATTTTGGGGCCGGGATGAATAAACCCGACTTTCGCGATGCCGCTAATGCGACCGTCTTTGATGACCACAGTGACGTTATGATCGATGGTCCCGTTGCGAACGTCCACGACGTTGACGAAGGTTAGTACCAGAGCGGATTCAAAACGATCAGAGGAGACTGCGGCGGCTGACACGGCGCAGGAGACGATCAAAAGCAGAGTGAAGAGCGATTTCATGCAAATCAGGCGTTGAGAATCAGATTACGGAGTGGACGTAGCGGCGTCAAACAAATTCAAAAAGGCGAGCTTCTTGTCCGCCCTGAGAAAGGAAGCTTCGAACGAATTACGGGCGAGTTCGCGGAGGTGATCGTCGCTAAAGCCGTGCGCCTGCTGGGCCAGGCTGTATTCGTTATTTAGGGTCGTGTTAAACAGGGCGGGGTCATCGGTGTTGAGCGTCACCATCAGGCCGCGGTCGAAGCACAGCCGGACGGGATGCTCGTCGAGGGAGGCGCAGCATCCAGTGCGCAGGTTGCTGGTAATACACATTTCGATGGGCACCTGCCGTTGGGCAAGGACTTCCAGAAGTTCTTCGTCCTGTGCCGCGGAGAGCCCATGACCAATCCTTTCGGCGCCCAAGTTCAGCGCGCCCCAAATGGATTCAGGCCCGGTGGTCTCGCCTGCGTGAGCGGTGAGGCGAAGGCCGTGGCTCTTGGCATACTCGTAGGTGTTGCGAAAGAGTTCGGGCGCGGCGCGGCGCTCGTCTCCCCCAATACCAAAGCCGACAACGTTTCGATCCTGATAACGGACTGCTAGTTCGGCGACACGCTGCGCTGCCTCTGGACCGAAGTGGCGAACAGCATCGAAAATCCACAGCAGCGAAATACCGAAATCGCGTTCGCCGCGTTCCCTTCCTCGTTCCAACGCTTCAAAAATTGGCACGAAATCTTGCCCGCGCCAGAGGCATACTCCCACGGAGACATAGACCTCCGCGTGGAGCACGTGGTCCTCAAGGAGTTGCTGCATCAGGCGATAGGTGATGAGTTCGTAGTCGGCTGGGGTGCGCAAGTGCTCGGTGATAGCCTTGAATGCCAGCAGGAAGCCTGTGAAATCCCGGTATTCATAGAGGCGTTCGACCTCGTGAAGTGTGTTGAAAAAGCTATGGCTTTGCTGAATCTCCAACAAGGTGGATGGTAAGACTGCGCCTTCAAGGTGAAGATGAAGCTCGGCTTTGGGAAGAGAGGAGATCATGGAGAAGACTTCCATAAGACTTCTGGATAACCTGATCTGGCGCGGACGAAGCAAGTGCCTCCCATCGCGCTCACACTCGGGACCGGAAGCCAGAAGCCTATTTTCGGCCAGCGAACTCGCTGTGGTGCCGGCTGTAAAAGAAGTAAATGACCAGCCCGAGAGTCAGCCAAATAACAAAACGAAGCCAGGTGATCACCGTCAGCCCAAACATCAGGCCGCCGCACAACACCACCGAGATGAGGGGGAACCACGGGACAAAAGGCACGCGGAAGGCGCGCTTGCGGTCGGGCTGCTTGCGCCGGAGAAAGATCACACCGAGCGAAACCAGTACGAAGGCAAATAGAGTGCCGATGTTCGCAAGATCGGCAGCATCGCCAATGTCCACCAGTCCGGCGGGAATGCCGACCGCAAAACAGGCGATCCAGGTAGACCAGTGCGGAGTCTTGTATTTCGGATGCACTGCGGAAAACAACTTGGGCAGCAAGCCATCCCGAGACATGGCGTACCAGATGCGCGCCTGGCCATACTGAAACACCAGCAACGATGAAATCATCCCGGTCAGCGCTCCCATCACAATGACGGAGCGGAAGAATGGGTGCACGCCCAGATACTTCATGGCGTAGGCGACCGGCGCCTCGGCGGCTTCTCCGGAAACAAAAGTCGTGTACTTCATCATGCCGAGCAACACGACAGCAACACCGACATACAGCAGCGTGCAGACGATGAGGGACATGATGATTCCGAAGGGCAAGTCTTTTTGCGGATTGCGCGATTCCTCTGCTGCGGTGGAGACCGAATCGAATCCGATGTAAGTAAAGAACACGATCGCCCCGCCGGTCACGATGCCGGCAAAACCGGAGGGCGCGAAGGGCGTCCAGTTGGCGGGCTTGACCAACATCCCGCCGACCACCAGGAAGGTGAGGATCGCGCCAATCTTCACCGCGACCATGATGTTGTTGGCTCCCGCGGATTCTTTCACGCCGCGTACCAGCAGCAGTGTCAGAATGAAAACAATTAAGAAGCCAGGCACATTGAAGAACGCGCCCGTCCAGTGCCCCGAAGCCCAGACCGGACTAGCCCACCGGTCAGGCAAAACGAGGCCGAACGCCGCCAGTTGCGCTTTCGTGTATCCCGCAAAGCCCACGGCCACCGCAACGTTGCTGACTACATATTCGAGAATCAGGTCCCAGCCGATGATCCAGGCGAAAATCTCGCCCAGCGTGGCGTAGGAGTAGGTGTAGGCGCTTCCTGCGATAGGAATCATCGAGGCAAGTTCGGCGTAGCACAGGCCGGCGAAGCTACACGCGATCGCGACGAGGAGAAACGAGATCGCGATGGACGGCCCGGCCGGGGGGCGGCCGTGCATCAGCGCCCCCGCGGTACTTCCTGTGCGCAGAAAATTCGCGATGAGATCCAGCACCTGCGCATGCAAAATGGACGGCGCCTGGAAGTACTCGCCTGCGGCCGCAGTCCCGGTCAGGACGAAAATGCCGGAACCGATAATGGCGCCGATGCCCAGCGCTGTCAGAGACCAAGGCCCGAGCGTCTTGCTGAGTTTGGTGTGGGGGTTTTCGGAGTCGGAAATCAGCTTGTCAATGGACTTGCAGCAAAACAGCTGGCTGCCCGTGTTGGCTGGCTGGGGCGATTTATAGAACGTAGGTGGTTGTGACAAGCGGTCTTGTCTCCCTTGATTCAGCGCAAACTGATGACCCAGGGCAAACTGATTCGGCGCACAATCAGACTGTTACACGAACCCGACGGCCCAGATGAATGCTGGAGAATTCATCATCAAGCACCAACAGTGTAGCTGGGAGGCGCGGGCAACATGGCCCGCACCTCCCTTGCGATTGCCGCAACAGCAAGCCTGCTCTAGCGCTTCGACTGTCCGCGAGCCAGCTTTTTCACTTTGCGCTTTTTCGAGCCCCGAGCATAATCGCGTTCCGCCTTGGGCTTCTCCACGGTTTGCTTCTTGCGCGCGGTGCGTTTGACTTTCTTGCGTTCGACTTTGGTGAGGCTCTTTGTATTTGCCATGAGTGACTGTGTGCTTCTCCTGTGAAATAGAATTCTTATTGTAGAGGCCGGGACCCTTTTACAGGACTTTTTGTGACGCTGGGGTTGCTCCCGCCCTTTTTTGCTCCTGTGCAATCCAAATGTTTGTCGAAACTCCGCAGCCTAGGCTTTTTCCAACTGCGCATACTTCTCTACCAGCTTCTTCAAACCGAAGCGAGGGAATTGTACCGTAAGTTTGGCCTCTTCCCCGTCCCCTTCGCGCTGATAGACCGTGCCTTCTCCATACTTGGGGTGGCGGACGCGTTGCCCGGGGCGGAATCCACGTTTGCCAGTGGGGTCCTCCAACGGCATTTTCGGTGCCGTAAACTTCTTGCCTTGCGAAGCAAAAAACTCGGCGATGTTATTAATCGAATTGTAGGTCTTGCCCGCGAAGTTGGCTTGCTTCTGGGCCGGCGCAGAATTCCAGTTCGCGCTCTGGTCTTCGTCCTCGTAAGAGTAGTGCGCCTTGGACTTTTGCGGACGCGGGTACGCAGAGCCCATCGGGTTCGAACTCCGGCCGCGTGAGGCTGATCGAGACGTCCCCAGGTCTTCCAGGAGGGCTCCAGGCACTTCCTCCAGAAAACGTGACGGGATGCTCGCCTCAGGCATGTCGGTACCATAGCGCCGCCGATACACCGCGCGGGTCAGGATGAGTTGATCCATAGCGCGCGTCATACCCACGTAGCACAGGCGGCGTTCTTCTTCGATGGAGTCGGGTTCCATGAATGTGCGGGAATGCGGGAACAGGCCTTCTTCCAATCCGCACAGAAACACCAGGGGAAACTCGAGTCCTTTGGCAGCGTGCAAAGTCATCAGTGTGATCTGTGCCCCCTCGTCGTACTGGTCGGCATCGCTAACCAGCGCGGCATGGTCGAGGAACTGTTCGAGCGTTTCACCCCGGTCGCGCGAATCCATGGCCGCGTTGACCAGTTCGCGCAGGTTTTCAATGCGCGAGAAAGCCTCCGGCGTGTCCTCCTCTTCAAGTTGCTTGATGTAGCCGGTGCGATCAATCAAGAATTTAAGGATCTCAGCAGCCGTCGCGGCTGAACCAGGGGCCCGGAACCCCGCTACAGCACTGTCGTCAGCGGTTTCGATGACGGGCTCTCTCTGGTCCTCCGACTGCAACGCGGCCGGATCGAATTCGATAGGGTCGTGCGCCGCGAAATCAAAACTGAGGGAGCCAGGTTCGAAGTCAGTCGGGTCGCCCGCCTCGCCGGTTTCCGCCGGGGTGGCAATTTCCAGATCCGCACCCTCGGAGTTTGCACCCTCCTCCAACCGTTGCGCGAAGTCCCCAGATAGCATGGCGCGTCCGTCCTCGATTAAGTCGCGAAAGCCCTTGAGCGCCACAAGTGCCCGTTGAGGCAGCAACTGCTTGCGAATCGCCTCTCCCAAGGAGCCCCAGAGAGACAAGCCGGTCTCCAGTCCCAGCCTCTCGATGATCTCAATAGTGCTTTTGCCGATGCCGCGGGTGGGCGTGTTGATGACCCGCAGCAGCGAGATACTGTCATCCGGATTCTGGATTACTTTGAGGTACGAAGTCATGTCTTTGACTTCGGCGCGCTCGTAAAACGAAAAACCGCCGACCACGTGATACTTCATCTGGTAGCGCCGCATGGCCTCTTCAAACAAGCGAGACTGCGAGTTCGTCCGATAGAGCACCGCAGCCTTCGCCATCTCGTTCTTCTCCGTGGACTCGCGAACATAGCGGGCGATTGAATCCGCGACAAACAGCGCTTCGTTCTCGCCGTCAGGCGCTTCGTAGTATCCCAGCCTGGCGCCCCCTTGGCGCGCTGTCCACAGGTTTTTGCCCTTGCGCCTCACGTTGTTTGCGACCACGGTCGAAGCGGCCTGCAGAATGTTCTGTGTCGAGCGGTAATTTTGTTCCAGGCGGATAATCTTGGCTTCCGGGAAATCGCGTTCAAACTCTAAAATGTTGCGGATGTCCGCCCCACGCCAGGAATAAATCGACTGATCTTCGTCCCCGACGGCGCACACATTGTGGTGCGCACCCAGCAGGCACATCAGCTCATATTGGGGCCGGTTGGTGTCCTGGTACTCATCCACCAGAAGATATTGAAAGCGCCGGTTGTAGTATTCCCGGACCTCGCCCACGGCCTTAAGCAGGCGCACGGTTTCCAGCAGCAGATCGTCGAAGTCGAAGGCGTTGGCGCGCAACAGTTCCTTGCGATACTCAGCATAGATGTGGGCGACGCGCTCGTTGTTGGGGTCGTCCGATTTCAAGTACGCTTCCTGCGGGTCGAGCATGTGGTTCTTGGCCCAGGAGATACGCGACAGCACATTGCGCGGCGTGAGTTGTTTGTCGTCCACCCCGAGGCGGCGCATTACGGCTTTGACGATTTGCTGTTGGTCGCTCTCGTCGTAGATGACGAAATCTTTGCGGTGGCCGATGGGCTTTCCGCCCGGGGTCGCTGCCGGGATGCGCAGTTTCTCAATGTCGCGCCGCAACACTCGCACGCAAAACGAGTGAAAAGTCGAGATGACCGGCTTGGCGATGCTGAGCCCTCCCGCCAGTTTTTCCACCCGCTCGGCCATTTCCGAGGCCGCTTTGTTGGTGAAGGTAACGGCCAGAATCGCCTCAGGCATGACGCCGACATTTTCAATGAGATGGGCGATGCGGTAGGTGATAGCGCGAGTCTTCCCGCTGCCCGCCCCGGCCAGGATCAGCACGGGGCCCTGCACCGTTTCTACCGCCTCGCGCTGTTGGGGGTTCAAATCGTCAAGAAAGGGCAAAAATCCGGCTCCGGCGTGCTCTCTACATGCAATTTTACACGCTGTAGCCTCATCCCATTGAATCCTTTGGCCGCTGCTATAATCAAAAGATAACTTAATGAGTCCCAAGCGCGTATTGCAACCAATTCGGGCAGAAGAGCCCGCCAAACCAACCCGCCTGATTCGCTCCACCACAGTCCTCTGCGTGCGCCGCGAAGGCCATATTGTGATGGCCGGCGATGGGCAAGTGACGTTGGGCGATTCCGTGATTAAACATGGGGCGCGGAAGATCCGCCGCCTCTACCAAGACAAGATCCTTGCTGGATTCGCCGGCTCAACCGCCGATGCGTTTTCTCTATTCAGCCGCTTTGAGGCCAAACTCGACCAATATCACGGCAACCTGGGTCGCGGCGCTGTGGAGCTCGCCAAAGACTGGCGCACCGACAAATTTTTGCGGCATCTGGAAGCGCTGTTGCTGGTGGCCGACAAGGAACAGACCTTCCTGCTGAGCGGTCAGGGCGACGTGATCGAGCCTGACAGTGGAATTGCGGCAATCGGCAGCGGTGGTCCATTTGCGCAAGCGGCCGCCCAGGCGCTGGCCGATCACACCCAGCTTTCCTCCCGGCAAATCGCCGAGGAAGCTATGAAAATCGCCGGCCGCATGTGCATCTATACCAACGATTGGGTCACCATTGAGGAATTGTAGGACCGGCCGGGCGCGGGCCTGACGGCTTCCGGCTCTGAATCATTATGGCTATTTATCTCCCCTCCACCGCAGATGAAGAACAGGTAACGCTCGACGACCTGACTCCGCGTGAGATCGTCACCGAACTGGACAAGTATGTAATTGGCCAGCATGCCGCCAAGCGCGCGGTGGCCATCGCGCTGCGGAACCGCATGCGCCGCCAGAAGCTTACCCCGGAACTCGCCGAAGAAGTGATTCCCAAGAACATCATCATGATCGGGCCGACCGGCGTGGGAAAGACCGAGATCGCTCGGCGCCTGGCGAAGCTCGCTGGCTCGCCATTTTTGAAGGTGGAGGCCTCGAAGTTCACCGAAGTCGGCTACGTGGGGCGCGATGTTGAGTCCATGATTCGCGACTTGGTGGAAATCGCCATTGAGATGGTGCGCGAAGAAAAGCTGGAAGACGTCGCCGACAAAGCCGAACTCAACGCCGAAGAACGTTTGCTCGATCTGCTTCTGCCGCCTGCGAATCCGCGGCCCGTGGAGCCCACCGGCGGCGTGGTCCTGGAGGGCGCGCCCGTCATTGAAGAGTCCGGTTCCCGCACTCGCGAAAAGCTGCGCCAGCAGTTGCGCGAGGGCAAACTAGATGACCGCACCGTCGAAGTTGAGGTCCGCGAAAAGAATTTTCCTTCCTTTGAAATCATCTCCAACCAGGGCATGGAGGAGATGGACGTCAACATTAAAGACATGCTGCCCAACATCTTCGGCCAGCGCACCAAGAAGCGGAAGATGAAGGTCAACGAGGCCTTCGAATACCTGATTCAGGAAGAAGAGCAGCGCCTGATCGATATGGACCAGGTCACCCGCATGGCGATTGACCGGGTGGAGAACTCTGGGATTGTGTTCCTCGACGAAATCGACAAGATCGCTGGGCGCGAGAGCGGTCACGGCCCGGACGTTTCCCGCGAAGGTGTGCAGCGCGACATCCTTCCCATCGTTGAGGGAACGACAGTCAACACCCGCTATGGCATGGTCCGCACCGACCACATTTTGTTTATCGCTGCCGGCGCGTTCCACGTCTCCAAACCCAGCGACCTCATCCCCGAGCTGCAAGGCCGCTTTCCAATCCGCGTGGAGTTGCAATCGCTCACCATGGAAGACTTTGTGCGCATTCTGACTGAGCCCAAGTCGTCGCTGGTGAAACAATACGTCGCGTTGCTCGACACCGAGAGCGTAAAGTTGGAGTTCACTCCCGAATCGCTAAGCGAAGTTGCGCGATTTGCCTTCCGGGTGAACGAGGGCACAGAAAACATTGGGGCCCGGCGCTTGCACACCATCATGGAACGCGTGCTGGATGAAATCAGTTTCGACGCGCCGGAGAAGAAGGGTCAGCAGGTCATCATCGACGCCGATTACGTGCGCAAGACGCTGAGCGAGATTGTGAAAGACCAGGACTTGTCGCGCTACATTCTGTAGCGGTTGTCAACCCGCGCGCTCGCAATTTCATCGCTACGATCAACCGCACCACTCTCACTCCCGGGTGAACAGTGGCAGCCTTGGAACGAGCCCGCTGCCGCCGTGGTACCCTCGATTCTTCCTCGCATGAGCGTCCGGTACAAGTTTCGTGCCCTTGCTCTCCTCCTGCTTGGTCTGGAGTTCGGCTGCGCTTCGCCTGGACCTCCGCTCCCACCGTCCCTGGAACTCCCCAAACCCCCAACTGATCTTCACGCCACCCGCAAAGGTGCGACCGTTACTCTCGCCTGGACCGTTCCCCTCCAGACCACCGACCGGCAGAACCTGCGTTCCATGCCTCCCACGCGAATTTGCCGGAACTCTGAGTCCATGAATTCCTGTGGTTCTCCGGTGGGAACGTTGCCGCCAATCGTCCGAACCCCCAAGACGACTGGCACCGCCGAGCCTGCGACTTACACGGACCACCTGCCCGGCGAGGCGCAGTCAGAAACCGCCGCAGCGACAGCAATGTATGCGGTTGAAGCGCTGAATTCCGAGGGACGGGGCGCGGGCCTCTCGAATCAAGTCATTGTGCCGGCGTTTCCCACCCAACCTCCACCAGCGGGGTTCGCAGGCGAGGTGACTTCGGAAGGAATAGCGCTGGGGTGGAGTCCTATTTCGATCGGTGGCTCCAATACCTTCCATCGCTTTTATCGTATCTACCGGCGCCCTGCAGATGCCAAGGCCAGCGTCATTGCAGGAGAAATCCCGGCGACTCCTGATCCAGGGCGTTTTGTGGACCACGGCTTCGAGTGGGAGAAACGCTACCAGTACCGAGTGTGCATCGTAACTGCGAGCGCGCAAAATGAGGCCCTTCAAGTGGAAGGCGACGACACGGCGCCCGTCGAAGTTTGGGCTCATGATGTTTTCCCTCCGGCAGTTCCGAGCGGCGTTCAGGCGGCGTTCTCCGGACCGGGCCAGCAGCCATTTATTGACTTGATATGGGCTCCTGATACGGACTCCGATCTCGCCGGATACAACATTTACCGCCGCGAAAACGATGGGCCCTCCACCCGCTTGAATACCGAGCTCGTCAAAGCTCCGGCGTATCGCGACGCGAAACTGGTCAGCGGAAAAAAATACTTCTACTCTGTCTCTGCGGTGGACGAACGCGGCAACGAGAGTTCAAAGTCAGAGGAGGCTAGTGAAAGTGTCCCCTAAACTCATCCCGCCCCCTCATCCTATGAGATACTGCCGTTTCGAAATCGCCGACAGTGCCGTCTATGGCCTAGTCGAAACCGTCGGCGGCCAGGAAATGATCACCCATACCCTGGATGAGGCTCCCGCGATTGGCATTGCTCCCCGGACCCGTTACATGACACCGCTTGCTCTGCAGGAGGCGACGCTGTTGCCGGCGGTCTGCCCCTCGAAAATTGTTTGTGTTGGACGCAACTATCGAGAGCATGCTGCCGAGCTTGGCAATGCCGTTCCGCTGGAACCCTTGCTGTTTTTCAAGCCGCCTTCTTCCCTACTGGGGCATGGCGGCGCTATCTTGCGGCCGACGGCCATCGCTCAGCGTACCGACTACGAGGGCGAACTAGGCGTCGTCATAGGGAAGAAGTGCCACAAGTTGGCTGATGACGAAGATGTCCGTTCCTACATTCTCGGCTACACCTGCGTGAACGACTTCACCGCTCGTGACCTGCAGAACAAGGACGGCCAGTGGACGCGCGCCAAGGGGTTCGATACCTTCTGCCCGGTCGGCCCCGTGGTGACCACAGGGGGCGTCGATCCATGGCAGGGCGTGACCGTGGAAACCTACGTCAACGGCGGAGTGCGCCAGTCTGGCAACACACGGGATTTTATCTTTCCGCTTGACCTGATTATTCGTTACATCAGCCAGACCATGACTCTCGAGCCGGGGGATTTGATCGCAACCGGTACGCCGTCCGGAGTAGGCCCCGTGGTTGCGGGAGACGTAATTGAGGTCAGGGTCGAGGGCGTAGGCAGATTGCGCAACTCCGTCGCCGACCAATAGCCTACTTCATGATCACCAGTGATACCGGCGATGTTCCCGCAGTCGTCGGAGAATTGGCGGCAGCGGTCAAGATGCCGGTGGTCGTGTCAATCTTAAAACCGGTGATATTGTTCGACGTCTCATTGACTACAAAAATGAACTTGCCCGACGGGTCCGCCACCACAAACACCGGAGCCGACCCCGCCACGTAGGGCGATGAGTCGCCGGCAGTCGTGCTCATGATCGGCGTCGGCACACCCGTAGTTGCATCAAGGGTGTATCCCGAAACGTTGTTCGAACTCAGATTGCTAACATAAAGGTACTTGCCGGAAGGATCGACGGTCACCGAAGAGGGATGGGTGCCCGTTCCCACGAACTGCAGCACTTGTGGCGTCAAACTTCCAGTGATCGCGTCAATAGTGAACCCTGAGACCGTGCTGTCGAGCATGTTGGCAACGTAAAGGAACTTCCCCGCGGGATCGGCGGCGACCGCAAAAGGCCCGTTCCCCGTCGGGAAAGCGCCAACCGGAGTGAGCACGCCTGAGGCGAGTGTATAGGCTGACACGGACGCCGAATTCGCATTCGTAACGTAAACAAAGTTTCCTGACACGGTAATGCCTTGGGGAGCGTTGCCCGTGGCTGCAGGCGAACCCGTGTCGGTCAGGACGCCCGTGCTGGCGCTGATTGAATAGACCGACACGCTGTTGGACCCGCTATTCACGCAGAGCAAAACACTGCCCGCCGCATCGATCGCCAGCGCAGTAGGGTTTCTACCGGACGCCACACGAGGCAGCACTTCTGCCAGCGCGCCAGTCACCAGGTTCACCCGGTACAAAGAAATAGTATTGTCGCCAGCGTTGGCGGTGTAGGCGTACTGGTTGGAGGGATGCAACGCGAACGCCACCGGCGCCGTCCCAGTTTTCGAAGTGGCTTTCAGGGTCAGGCTGCCGGAGCCGTTGTCCACCTGAAAGGAGACCACCTGATTCAGCGAGGATAACGTGGCATAAGCCCAGTGGGTGGAGCTTGTGCTACCGCCGATGACGCCGCAACTGGTGATGGCAAGAAGCGAGGCCGCCACCACAAAAACCGCCAGATACCGCTGCTGCATGAGTTCCAACTCCGTAGGAAAATCCCGTCACCCACACCGCCGCAGACTGACGCAATCCCGCCTCCGCCTCACACAATGGTGCCGGTGACTGAAGGCTGAAATGCGGGGTGACTAAGCTAGGTTACCACTCACTGACTGCCAGCAGACGATTCCTGAGCGAGACCGATCGCAAAAAAGGGACAGCCAAAAGGCTGTCCCATCAATCTGTACATGCCAAAAATTCTAGAATTCGGCACTCTTCATCTCTCGCCTCAGCTCTTCCATTTGTTTGGCCAGGTCTTTGCGCATTTGCTCCAGATCTGATTGCTTGAGCTTCCACTCTGCCGCAGCCTTCTTTAGTTCCGGCTGCAGTCGCGCAATCTCCACTTTGGCCTGCTGCATGGCAGCTTTGGCTTGCTCTCGCGCCGCTGGCTCCCACAAGCTCTCTTCGTCAAATATTGCGCCCGACTCTTTCCGCTCGGGCAGCACCACGTTGATCGTCTGCTCTCGTTTTTCGCGGACAATCGTGATGGCACTGGAGGCGGACTTGCCGTTGCGTAACCAACGCACCAGATCGTCACAATCCTGCACTGGCTGGCTGTTCACTTTCACCACCACGTCGCCGGCGCGCAGGCCCGCTTTCTCCGCAGGGCTTCCCTTCGAAACTTCGCGCACCAGCACCCCATGACCACCCTTCACTCCAAAAAAATCGCCCAGCTGCGGGGTCAGATTTTCAAACATCAATCCACTACGGGTCGAAGTATGGACCATGATGACGTTAAACGGTGGGATTTGGAATCCCGGCATTGCGGGAATCTCGGGCATCTGGAAATGTTCATCTGTGACGTGAGACGTCCCCTCGTTCTTCCTGGAGTGCTTCCCGAGTTCCACTTGCAGGGTCAACGGCTGCCCATCGCGGCTCATGCCCAAAGTCACGGTGCGACCCGCAGGCGTTTCATGGATCATGCGCCGCAGCTGTTCGCCGCTCTCAATCAGCGTCCCATTCATGGTGAGAATGACGTCGTGCTCCTTGATGCCGGCCTTTCCCGCCGGTGCATCCTGGTCCACCATGGTCACTTCAACCCCATGTTCCTCTTTCAACTTCAGGTCATGGACCCGCTCCGCAGTCACGTCATTGATGTCAACGCCCAGATAGGAGCCGGTCCCCGCGCTTTCTCCCAACAGCGAGAAGTTGTCACCCATCGGACTGATAATGCAATTCTCGGCGGCCGCATTCAGGCTCACCAGCGATAGCAGCAACAGCGTGCATAAAACATATTTGTTCATTGCAACCTCCCTGACATTATTTTCTTACCGCTGTGCGCGGCGAAATACCACATTCCCCGTCGTGGTGCGGACCTTCAGAGTCGGCCCGCCCCCGTTCAACTGTCCTTCCGCGGTCTGGATTCGTGGGCCCCACTCGCCGCCCTCCGAACTCACCCGCAATTCTGCGAATTCGGAAGTGATCTTGTGACCATTCGCCATCTCCAACACCGCCCGCACCGTCATGGGTACATCCTGGATCAGGTACACCACCACGTCGCCGGCCGGTGTTTCCAGAAGTGACTCCGGCCGTTCTCGATTGGAGTCCACGAACTTGACTACAATTGGGCCGCCTCCAGTTTCAACGTGTGCAGACGAAACTCCGCTCAATTCCACCGAGCCGCCCCCGGTTTGTGCGTGCACCATCCCTGTTGCCCAAGCCACCCGAATGCTGCCCGCCCCGGTTTCCACTTCCACCGGGCCATTAATATCTCCCAATTCCACACTTCCGCCGCCACTGCTCACTTTGGCTTTGCCCACGCACTTTTTTAGTTGCACGGAACCAGCACCAGTTTCAATCACAACTCCTTGCAGTCCTGAGGCGACAGTAACGCTGCCCCCCCCGGTTTCGGCCACTACTTTGCCTTTGGCCGAACCTACGTGGATCGAACCTCCGCCAGTGCGGACCACCAAGTCGCCGCCCACATTGCCCACGTCAATGGTGCCGCCGCCGGTTCCCGCGTTGACCGCGCCTCCGATGTCATCCAGATGGATGGTGCCCCCGCCGCTCTCCGAATCCAACCGTCCCGCCAGGCCGGTGGCTGAGACGCTGCCGCCGTCGGTTTCCACCTTCACCCATTCGGTATTGCGCGGCACATGGATAGTGAACTCGCTGGAGAACTTCCGCGGACGCCCGCCCTGCCACTCCCCGGTAATCCAACCCGTCTCGCCGCGGACCGCGGCGCTGATCTTGTACATTTCAAACTGCCGCCGCGCGTTCTTTTCGTCCGAGGTGAAGGCCTGACTACGCACGGTATAGCTGATTCCCGATTGCGAGTCGCCCAACACCCGCACTGACCCCGGCTCCGCTTTGATCCGCACCACTTTTGCCGCGCTCAGCGAACCGCTCACTTCCTCCACCCAGTTTGCACCCTCGCGCGCGACTCTGCTCTCTTGCGACATCACGAGCGGAGTCAGGCTGACCAGCGCCAGGGCCAGACTGGCGATTTTCCGATTGCGTTTCACAAATCCTCCGGCGAAGTAGCATTTCTGCGGAATCACAAATAATTGGCTCACTGATTAATCCATTTCCGGCAACTGCGCCAGCACCGTTCGTGCCTGGCTGCGAATGTATTGGTTCTTGTCTTTCTCGGCCAGGGTGCGCAACACGCTGCGTACGCTCCCGTCAGCCTTCACTGTGTCTAGCAAGTGGATGGCCTGCGTCCGCACTCCCGAATTGCTGTCGCTGGTCAAGGCATCAAGCACGGCATTCCGTACTCGCACGTCTTGCTTCACATAGGGCCCCAGGGCTTCCAAAGCCTTCAACCGTACTCCAGGATTAGCGTCATTGTGCAGGGCATAAATCAAAACTTCGCGCACTCCCGTGTTATCTGGCTTCTGGGTCAACAAATCCACCGAATCCATGCGTACGCCCGAGTTGTAATTGTTGCGCGCAGCAAACAGCAGCAACTGCTGGATGCGCTGGTCGTTCATCGAACCCTTGGCTTCCTTCGTTGAAAGCGTGTCGTACTTAATGCTGACCTGGTTCGAGACCGGATCTTGCGCCACTGAACGAATGCCTGCCACCGACGATTCCGCCACCGGTGATTCAGTCACTGACGCTGGCGGGCCAACCAGCCCCCGCCCTTGCGACATCACCTTGTAGCTGGTGCCAATCCCGCCGGCAAAACCGACAATGAAGATCGCCGCGACCAGCGCCGGCGCCAGCTTCACCTGCCGCAGCCATGCTCCGCCGTCAAACACTAGCCGCCGCCACCACGGACCCTGTTCGACGCCCTCCAACGATTCCTGCAGCCTCATGCGCGAGGCCGCCAGTAGGTTCGGCGAAGGTTCCGGCAACGGAATCTGCTTCAAGGTCTGCTGGAATTCCTGCGTCCCGCGGAGTTCCGCGGCGCAATCCGTACACCGGCTGACGTGCTGCTCCAGTTCATGACGGGCATCGTCGGCCAGTTCGTCATAGACATACAGCGCAATGTTGTCTCGTACCCAATCGCATTTCATCGTATTGCCCCCTTCTGCGGGGAATTGCCCTTCGCTTGCAATCTCTTCATCTCATGTCCGCCAGCGCGCCGCGCAGCTTCTGGGTGGCGCGAAAAAGTGTGTTCTTGGCCGTCTCTTCGGTCGTATTCAGCATTTCGCCGACGGTACGCAGCTTCATTCCGTGATAGTGCTTCAGCTCAAACACCATGCGCTCGCGCGGGGTCAATTTCGCCAGCGCCGCATTTATCCGTCCGCCGACCTCGCGGCCCATCAGTTGACGTTCCGGATTCGCTCCCGCCCGCCCGTCCGGCACCTGATCCAGCAAGCTGTAGGTTTCGCCGTGCGCGTCTTGCGCTACCGGGGCGTCTTCCTTCCGTACCTGCTTCCGGCGCAGATGGTCGAGACACAAATTAGTGGCGATGCGATAAATCCAGGTGTAGAACGAGCACTCAAAACGGAAACTGCCGATGTTCTTGAAAGCCTTGAGGAAGGCTTCCTGATAGATGTCCTGGGCGTCCGCTTCCGATCGGGTCAGGTGGAGGGCCAGGCGCAACACTGCTTGGTCGTAGTGGCGCACCAGATCCTCGAAGGCGGCGCAGTTCCCCCGCTGCGCTTCGCGAATCAGCGTCGTATCATCCATGCGGCTTTCCAGCCCAGCCATAAAGTCCTGGGTTCCGCTAGTCTTCGACCGTCCGCCTGCGCGGCCTGACCGGAAACTGTCGCCAACCGTAATGTCTGTTACGAAAGCGTCGGCCGGCATGTTCCGAGAGTCCTTGGCAAGCCGCTTGTCCTAGTTTCCGGCTTGCATAGATTTGGACGTGCTTCAACCGAATCGGTGAGCAGAATTATAGGGAACGCTGGGTGCGACGTAAAACCCAACTCCCCCCGCGACCTCCGTATCCCGGTCAGGCCAGCCCCTGCTTTCACAGTCTGCATCCCGTCCGGTACCATCAAGGGGTGACCCCCAGCGTTCGCGTTCGCTTCGCCCCTTCCCCTACCGGCCACCTTCACGTCGGCAATGCCCGCACCGCACTGTTCAACTGGGTCTTTGCTCGCCAAAAACGCGGCACCATGATCCTCCGCATCGAAGACACCGATATTGAACGCAGCCAGATCCGCTACGAAGACCAGCTCGTCGCCGACCTCAAATGGCTTGGCCTCGACTGGGACGAGGGTCCCGACCTCGGAGGCCCGTATGCTCCCTACCGCCAGTCGGACCGGCTGGAGATTTACCGGGAATATGCCGAGCGCCTGCTCAGTGACGGCAAAGCCTACCTCTGCTTCTGCACCGACGAAGAACTTGAGCGGGAACGCAAGCTCGCCCATGCCGAGCACCGCCAGCCCATTTACTCCGGCAAGTGCCGCGCCCTTGATCTCGATGAGTCCAAGCGTCGCCGGGCTGCTGGCGAGGGCGGAGCAATTCGCCTGCGCATTCCCGACCATGCCATCCGCTTTCACGACATCGTACGCGGCCCCGTCGAGTTCTCCAACGAAGTGGTCAGCGATCCTATTCTGCTGCGCTCCAGCGGCATGCCTGTGTACAACTTTGTGGTCGTGATCGACGACGCTCTAATGCAGATCTCCCACGTTATTCGAGGCGACGACCATATCTCCAATACTCCCAAGCAAGTTGCCGTGTATGAAGCCCTGGGCTGGCCGGTGCCCGAGTTTGCCCACCTTTCGACCATTCTGGGCGCCGACCGTGAACGCCTTTCCAAGCGTCATGGAGCTACTTCCATCGCCACTTTCCGCGAAATGGGCGTTCTCCCCGAGGCCTTGAACAACTACCTTGCCTTGCTCGGATGGGCCCCCCACGGCGGCACCCGCGAAGTCTTTTCGCTTTCGGATTTGGTGAAACAGTTTTCTCTCGATCGGGTCACGCCCTCGCCCGCCGTCTTTGACATGGAGAAGCTCTACTGGCTGAACCGCCATTACATCAAGGAAGCACCGCTGGAACGCATCGCTCAGTTGGCTCTGCCCTACTACACGCGCTCCATGGTGAGCGAAATGGCTAAGGCCGCCGGCTTTGAATCTGCGAAGCAGTCTCCCTGGACTCCGCCCCAGCTGGTCACCGACTGGCTGGCCAAAATCACAATGCTACTCGCGCCCTCCGTGGACCGTCTGGAGCAGTTGCCTGAGAAAGCATCTCTCATTTTTCACTATGACGCCGCGGCAGCGCTCGCCTCCCCTGACAATGCCGAAGTTCTAGCTGGGCCCAATACCTCCGCCGTAATCGCAGCTTTCGGCGGCAAGATTTTGGACGATCCGGAGGCGAAGGCCCATCAACTCACGGCAGAACGCTTCAAGACGATCGTCAATGAGGTGAAAACAGAAACTGGCGCGAAGGGGAAAGAACTTTTTCACCCGATTCGCACCATCGTGACCGGGTCACACTCCGGGCCGGAATTCGACAAACTTATTCCAATCCTCGAGGAAGGCAGCCGCCTGATGCTGCCTCGCCACGTTTTGAGCGTGCACGAACGCGTGGAAGCCTTCAGGAATGCGTATCGAACTTAGCCGGTTGTTAGCCTTTCAGGATCGCTTCAAGCGCCAGGCGCAGCCCCGAGTGGCGGAAGCGGTAGCCACTCTCCATCAATTTGGCCGGCTCTACCCGCTGGCTCGCCAGCAGTAGTTCGTCCGCCATCTCTCCAAACGCCAGTCGCGCTGCAAATGCCGGCACGGGGAAAATAGCAGGCCTCGACAGCACGCTAGCCAGCACTTTGGTGAAGTCCGCATTGGTCGCAGTTTCCGGGGAAACCAGGTTGACGGCGCCGCACAACCGATCGCTCTTTAGCACGTGCAGAATGGCCCCAACTTCGTCTTCCAGCGAGATCCAGCTCATCCACTGCTGTCCCGAGCCCACCTTGCCTCCGACCCCCATCTTGAAGGGCGGCAGCATTTTGGCCAACGCTCCGCCCGCCGCGCTCAACACCACACCGGTGCGCAGAAACGCTGTCCGAATCCCCGCCGCGATGGCTGGTTGCGCAGCCGCTTCCCACTCTCGGCAAACTCCCGCCAGAAAATTCTGCCCCGATGTGCTGTCTTCGCGCAGCACTTCATTTCCCCTGTCGCCATAAAAACCAATGGCCGAACCGCTCAGGAACACTCGCGGCCTTACCTCCGCCTTCGCCAGCGCATTCGCTAAATTCTGCGTCCCCCGCACTCGACTGTCGCGGATGGCTTGCTTCTTGGCATCGCTCCATCGCCCCACAATGCTCTCCCCCGCCAAGTGGACCACCGCGTCGAAGCCCGACACCGACTGTGGCGCGAGGGGCGTTCCCAGTCCCCAACTTATCTGGTCGGCCCGCTTCACTGCACCGCGAGTAAGTTGTACCACCTGGGCACCCTGCGCTTGCAGCGCCGACACTAAAGCAGATCCGATCAGGCCGGAAGCTCCGCTCACCAGCACACGAGGAGAATTCTGGGGGCTCATGGTTCGCTACTTTAGCAGAATCCCCGTCCGCAGTCCCTGCCTCGCACACTGCGCCGCCGCAGATTTTCCCTCAACGACACAGGAAACTTCATCTTTTTCCCGCTGCTTTCCACTGCGCGCGCGCCTTGCCGGTTTGCTCCTTCAACGCAGGAGACTATAATTCCTCATGGCGACACTGCGCCAACAGCTCGCGACGAATGTCCTCACGGTCACCCGCTTCCGTGAGTTGATGCGCAAGCTGAAAGAGACCTTCCCCAACCAGGATCTGGACATTGTCAAGAAGGCTTACGACTTCTCTCTAAAGCACCACCAGGGCCAGACCCGGGCCTCAGGTCAGCCATACCTGGTCCACCCCCTCGAAGTGGCCACGGTACTGGCCGACATGAAGCTTGATCCCATCGCCATCGTGGCCGGCCTGTTGCATGACGCCATTGAAGACACGGAACTCACCGTGGTGGACGTGCGCAAAGAGTTCGGCGAACAGGTGGCACACATCGTAGAGGGCGTCACCAAGATCAACGCCATTGATTTTTCTTCCCGCGAAGAGCAGCAGGCCGAAAACCTGCGCAAGATGATGCTAGCCATGGTGGACGACATTCGCGTCGTGCTCATCAAGCTGGCCGACCGGCTCCACAACATGCGCACCCTCGAACACCTCTCGCCTGAGCGTCAGCAAAAGATTGCGCGCGAGACTCTCGAAATCTACGCTCCCATCGCGCATCGCTTAGGGATGGGCAAAATTCGCGGCGAGCTCGAGGATCTGGGTTTCAAGTATCTCGACCCCATCGCGCACGAGCAAGTCCGCGAGGCGGTACAGGCCCAGCGCAAAGCTGGCGAGAAAATCCTCGCCAAAGTGGAATCGGTTCTGACCGACAAATTAAAAGAGGCCGGAATCACGGCCCGCGTCGAGAGCCGCATCAAGCGTTTGTACAGCATCCACAAGAAATTGGTGCGCCAAGGCATCAGCGTCAAGCAGGTCTATGACCTGTACGCCCTGCGGGTCATTACCTCATCTCTCACCGACTGCTATGCGGTTTTGGGCATTGTTCACAACTTGTGGCAGCCGGTGCCCGGCCGCATTAAAGACTTCATTGCCATGCCCCGCCCCAATCTTTACCAGTCCCTGCACACTTCGGTCATCAACGAGAGTGGCGATGCTTTCGAGTTTCAGATTCGCACTGAAGAAATGCACAAGATCGCGGAAGATGGCATTGCGGCCCACTGGAAGTACAAAGATGGTCCGGTCTCGGCCAAGGACGAAGAGCGCCTGGCTTGGGTCCGCCAAGTTGTCGAGCGGCAACGCGGAGTCACCGATCCCAACCAGTTTCTCGCCAGTCTCAAAGTCGACCTCTACCCCGAGGAGGTGTACACCTTCACCCCGAAAGGCCGAGTCGTCGTCCTGCCCCGCGACGCCACTCCCATTGATTTCGCCTACACCGTGCACACCGATGTAGGCCACACCTGCGTGGGCGCCAAAGTGAACGGCAAAATGGTTCCCGTGCGCCACAAGCTGCACAGCGGAGACATTGTCGAGATCATGACCCAGCCCGGCCACAAGCCCAGCCGAGATTGGCTAGCTGTGGTTCAGTCCGGGCGGGCGCGCAACAAGATCAAGCACTGGCTCAATGTTCACCAGCGCGAGCGCGCCATTGAAATCGGCCGCAAGGTGATCGAGAAGGAAGCGCGCAAGTACCGGATTTCGCTGAAACAGATTCGCGATGCCGACTTGCAGCTAGCCGCTTCGGCATACGGCTTGGGGCGCATCGACGATCTGATGGCCGGCATCGGTTATGGCAAGTACTCCGCTCGCCAAGTGCTTGCCCGATTGGTTCCTGCGGACGCCAAGCCCAACGAAGCCACCGAAAAACCAGCCGGCACCATCGCCAGCGCCATCCGCCGTGTGTTTGGCAGCGGCAACAATGCCATCGTGGTCAGCGGACATGGCGACGACCTCATGACCTACCTCGCCCGCTGCTGCAATCCCATCCGCGGAGAAAGCATTACCGGATATGTGACCCGCGGCAAGGGCGTCGCCGTGCACAGCATCAGTTGCCCCAACGTCACCAACTTGATGTATGAGGCTGACCGCCGCATCGACGTGCAATGGGCTCGCAATACCGACGGGCCGCCGGTCTCCTATCCAGTCAAGCTCACCCTGTTCTGTGACGACCGTACCGGCATGTTGAAACAGATCACCGCCATCATCAGCGATACCGGCACCAACATCCGCAACATTGAGTCCCGCTCCGCCAACGCCCAGGCCAACGTGGATGTGGTGCTGGATATCCTCGACCTGAAGCACTTGGAGAAAATAATCGCCGGAGTGCGAAAGATTCCCGGCGTGCATGACGTGCAACGCCTTCAGAAAATCTAGCTGGCCTCTCTACTTCATCACCAGCTTCGCAATCGTCGCCAATTGCATGTTCGACGTACCTTCATAGATTTTTCCGATCTTCGAATCGCGCCAATACTTTTCCACGGGGTAGTCTTTCGTGAACCCATACCCGCCGTAGATTTCGATCGCCAGCGATGTAACCCGTTCCGCTACCTGCGAGCAAAACAGCTTGGTCATGGCCGCTTCTTTCACGAAATTCATGCCTGCATCCTTCATGCGCGCCGCGTTGTATACCATCAGCCGGGCCGCTTCGATCTCGGTCGCCATCTGCGCGATTTGAAATTGGATTCCCTGGAAGTCGCCGATGGGCTTGCCAAATTGTTTGCGTTCCTGGGCATACTTCGTCGCATACTCCCACGCTCCCCGCGATACCCCCAGCATTTGAGCGCCAATTCCGATGCGGCCTTCGTTCAGCGTCTCGATCGCGATTTTGTATCCCTTGCCCGCTTCGCCCAGCACGTTTTCCCCGGGCACGCGGCAGTCTTCCAGAATCAGCTCGCAGGTGGACGACGCCCGGATGCCCACCTTGTCTTCCTTCTTCCCCACCGTAAAGCCGGGGTAGTCCTTCTCCACGATGAACGCCGTGATGCCCTTATACCCCGCGGCCGCGTCAATCGTCGCAAACAGAATAAACAGGCCCGCCTCTTTGCCGTTCGTGATCCACAGCTTGCGCCCGTTCAGAACGTAGTCGCTGCCCTTGAGTTCGGCTTTGGTTTGCAGGCCAAAGGCATCGGAGCCGGAACTGGCTTCGCTCAGCGCGTATGCGCCACACAAGTCGGTTGCCATGCGCGGCAAGTAGCGCCTCCTCTGCTCCTCTGTGGTCCAGCGGATTAGCGCATTGTTCACCAGCGTGTTCTGCACGTCCACCACCACGCCCGCCGAAGCATCCACCCGCGACAGTTCTTCCACCGCCAGAATGGCTTCAAAAAACTTGCCTCCGCCTCCGCCGTATTGTTCCGGAATTTCAATCCCCATCAGCCCCAGCTGGAAAAACTGGTCGATCAGGGAATGGTCAAAGACGGCTTTCTCGTCCATCTCCTTGACCAGCGGGCGAATCTTCTCTTCCGCAAATTGCCGGATGTTGTCGCGGAACATGACCTCGTCTTCGGTCAAGCTGGTAATGGGTGCGCGAGAATTGGCTTGCAGAGTATCAGGCATGAGAGTTCCTTTATGCATCGCGATGAGGAAACCCTGAATTTTACCACTGCGGGAAGGTCACGGGAGCACAGGTTGGTCGAAACCTGTTGTCCGGCATCAACACGCCTACACGAAAGACCCCGCACTAACGTTAAAAGACTGGCCTGTGATGGAGGCCGAGTCGTCGGTCGCGAGGAATACAGCGAGGCGGGCGCAATCCTCCGGCGTCGCGAAGCGCCCTAAGGGAGACAAGCTAAGCGCCCATTTTCTGCTTTCCGGGTCGCCCATGAGCGCGGCCGTCATATCGGTATCGACGAAGCCGGGAGCCAGCGCATTGACTCGAATCTTGCGGGGAGCGAGTTCGAGCGCCCAGCTCTTGGTCAGCGAATCCACGGCCGCTTTGGTGGCGCCATAAAGGCTGCGGCCGTTGGGGATCCCAATCCGGCCAGCGACCGACGACATATTCACGATGCGCGCACCCTCACGAAGTTTGGGCAGCATCGCCTGCGTGATCCAGAAGACGCCCTTGAGGTTGGTATCGAGCAACTGGTCAATCACGGCTTCCTCGCTCGAACCCATTGGCGTGCCCCGCCACACTCCGGCATTGTTCACCAATATGTCAATGCTGTTGTCGGGAAGGGCTGCAACCATGCTGGTGATGGCAGTCGCGGAACCGATGTCGGCCTGCGCCAGTGTCGCGGGCTGTTGCATTCCGGCCTGCACCTCTTCGGCGGCAGCGCGGTTCTGGTGGTAGTGGACGATGACTCGCGCGCCCTCGGCGTCGAGCGCATGGCAAATCGCCCGGCCAATTCCGCGGGAACCGCCGGTGACAAGTGCGACCTGATTCTTGAGGCGCATAGAGGTTCAGGCATTATGCCATGTGGGGAAGAGTCGGCACCATTGGTAGGTATATACTGCGCTAAGCCGTATGTACGCCCGCGGCATCCCCCGCACTGTTGTCCCTGGAGGTTCTCGATGTCTCGTCAATTCAGGCAAGGCTTTTTTGTGGCGGCGCTGCTGAGCATGCTCGCCGGTTTCGGTTTTGCGCAAACCGCGGTCAACTCGTCCTCGGCGACCCTCACCACTCTCGTGAGCTTCGGCAACGGCAACGGGCAACGCCCCAATTCACCGCTGGCCCAGGGCCTGGACGGAAATCTCTACGGCACGACCCTCTACGGCGGCATGTGGCGCAACGGCACCGTCTTCAACATGACTTCGGCGGGCGTAGTGACCAACCTGTATGCGTTTTGTCCCGAGAACAATTGCAACGGCGGCAGGCTGACGGACGCAGGCCTGGTGTTGGGCAGCGACGGCAATTATTACGGCACCAATGTCGGCGCGGGCACGGGCGGCACCGGCACCGCCTTCCAAGTCACCCCGCAGGGCGCATTCAAGGTCATCTACAACTTCTGTTCGCTGTCCGGGTGCCCGGACGGGTCCTATCCCGTAACTCTGGTGCTGGGAAGGGACGGCAACCTCTATGGTGTAGCCAGCGGCGGCGGCACAAATAACCTTGGGACCGTCTTCGTCATGACCTACCAGGGCGTGTTGACCACGTTGCACAGCTTTACGACCAGCGAGGGCGCTTCCCCGCGCGTTCTGCTCCAGGCCACCGATGGCAATTTT
>JBBQVN010000006.1:0-66127 GCA_038211475.1 Terriglobales bacterium
GGCGCTAACTACGACATGGCCGCTCCCATCATACGAATCGACGCGAATGGAAAAGCGGTCGCAGTATGGGACGTTACCGCCACAATGGGCTTTCCGCATACCATCACAACTGCGGACTACACGCCCTAGCACTTCGAAGAACTGGATGCGATGCAGCGATTGAGAGCGGGGCGCCGGCGAGGGGTTGGTGGCGCGCATTTTGAAGTCAGCCATCAGGGACTGTGCCGGTCAGCCGCGAGTCGAGAAGTTGGTAGAGCCGGCGTCTCGGCCGCGAGCCAGAAACGAAAGCGTGAAACGCGGATCGCGGAATAAACGTCAGATCAGACAGCAGATCGGCATTGACTGCGCACCGTTTACCAAAGCATCGAGGCGCGAAGTGAATGCCACACTGCAACTCACCAGCCAACCTCGGTCGGCTCCTTGAGTTAGTCCGCTCTCATCGGTTGTTCCCGGCAGCGCCATCGTCAACCTTTGTGCTTTCGCCGACCAACCGCGCCGCCATGCGAAATATTTCCGTGAACATCTCCTCCGTCAACCTCCCCGTATTCGTATTCTGGTTCGACGGATGGTACGAGGCGAGCAGCGTCTTTCCATTGGGCATCGTATAAGTCGCTCCGTGCCCAAACGGATAGGCTCGCTTATTCGAAATCACTTTCAATCGAATCAGGTGATTCAGATACGCTTCGAAGCCAATCCTCCCCAGCGCCACTACCACCCGCACATTCTTCAGTCCCTCAATCTCGCGATCCAGAAACGGAGTGCAGTTCGCCAACTCTCCCGGCGTAGGTTTGTTCTGCGGCGGCGCGCAACGGGCCACTGCCGTGATGTAAGCGTCGGTCAGCACCAGCCCATCCCCGCGATGCGTGCCCGTCGGTTGATTGGCGAAGCCGGCGCGATGCAGCACCGGATACATGAAGTACCCCGACGCATCTCCGGTAAATGGGCGTCCCGTGCGGTTAGACCCATGCGCTCCAGGCGCCAGTCCCAGAATCAGCACCCGCGCGTTAGGATCGCCAAAGCCCGGCACCGGCTTTCCCCAGTAGTCCCATTCGCGATACGCCCGCCGCTTCACGCGCGAGATAGTCTCGCGGTGCTCCACCAGCCGCGGGCACAAGCGGCAAGCCTCCACTTCGCGATTCAGAACCTTCAGCCAGTCGGCGAGTTCGCTCATAAGGGTGTGGACAAGAGGGCGCGAAGAAATGTGTGGTGGATGAACCAGCGCGCGTGTCGTGCATCACCCACTGTTCGCCCGCGGCAACCAAATTTGCCAGCCGCCGGTTTGACGCTCGTCTCGCTTCCTCTTTACACTCAAGTTTACAGCTTGTGTGGACGCATCGTGTCCCGTGAGCGCGCGATGCCGGCAGCCCAAGCATGCCATGCAATCAGTAACAGGCAGTCCATGAAAGGCAATCAGTGAGCCCCACCGAAACCAAAGACAGCTCCACCAAACAGGAAGTCGAAATCGAAGTTCCCGCTGAAGAAGTGACCCGTCAGACCGAAGCCCTGGTCCAGAAATATCAGAAGCTGGCGCGGTTGCCCGGCTTTCGGGTGGGCCACGTCCCGTCGTCTATCATTCGCAAGCGTTTCGCCGAAGAGATTAAGTCGGACGTCATCGAAGCCCTGGTCCCAAAACATTTTCGCGAAGCTGCCCAGAAGCGTGGCCTGCAGCCCATCTCGCAGCCTCGCGTCACCGACCTGAAGCTGGATGACGGCGGGCCCTTACATTTCAAAGCTGCGTTCGACGTCTTGCCCGACATTAAGGTGGACGGCTACAAGGAGCTGCGCGCCGAGAAGCCGGAAATCGCGGTCAGCGACGCGGATGTGGACCGTGCGCTCGAGGAATTGCGCGAGCAACGCGCCACCTACACCGAAATTGAAGGCAGCCCGCTCGGCGACGGCGACTTCGCCCAGATTTCTCTTCACGGTCACCCTAAATCTGGCGAAGGCCAGCCGGTACAGCTCGACGACGTGATGGTCGAGATTGGCGGCAAGAGCACCCTCACCGAGTTCACTGATCACCTGCGCGGCGCTAGCGTGGGCGACGAGCCCACATTCGATGTCATCTATCCAGCGGATTATTCCGACCAGCGCCTCGCCGGTCAGACTTTTAGCTACACCGCGAAGGTGAAGGCCGTGAAGCAAAAGGTGCTGCCCGAATTGGACGCCGAGTTCGCCAAGCAGTTGGGAGATTTTGCCGAGGTGGCTGACGTGCGCCAGCGCATCCGCGAAAACATTGAGGCCGAGGGCCGGCACAAGGCCGAGCACGAAGCCAAAGACCGCCTGATGGCCGAACTGGTCCGTCGTAACGAATTCGAAGTGCCTGACTCCTTGATCGAGGCCCAGGTCGATATCCGCCTGGAACGCGGTCTGCGGGCGCTGGCCGCACAGGGCATGCGCCGCGAAGATCTGCAGAAAATGAATTTGGATCAGCTCCGCGTCGGACAGCGCGAGCAAGCCATCCGCGATGTCAAAGGCCAGCTTCTGCTCGATAAAGTAGCCGAGCAGGAAAACATCCAGGTCAGCGACCAGGAGTTGGACCACGAAGTGGAGAGTGCGGCGACCCAGACCAATCAGACGCTGGAGTCGGTCCGCGCGCGTTTGCTCAAAGATGGCGGCCTGGAGCGCATCCGCGAACGGATTCGCGGCGAGAAGACCCTCGAATTTTTATATCGCCAATCGGACTGAGGTCTTGATTGGAACGCTCGGCACGCGAAACGTGATGCCGCGCAGGAGTGTGACAAGTGAATGTGAATAATCCGCAAATGATGTTGGTTCCCATGGTCATCGAACAGACAGGGCGAGGGGAACGCGCCTACGACATTTATTCCCGGCTGTTGCGCGACAGCATTATTTTTATCGGCACCCCAATTGACGACAACATCGCCAACCTGGTCATCGCCCAGATGCTGTTTCTGGCTCAGGAAGATCCGGAGAAAGACATCCAGCTTTACATCAATTCACCCGGTGGCTCCATCACTGCGGGCATGGCGATTTATGACACCATGCAGTACGTGAAGAACGACGTCACCACCATCTGCATCGGGCAAGCCGCTTCCATGGCCGCCCTGCTGCTCGCCGCCGGCGCGCCCAAGAAGCGCTTGTCCCTGCCCAACTCCCGCATCCTCATCCATCAGCCCTCCATGGGAGGCCTTTCCGGTCAGGCCACCGACATTGACATTCACGCCCGCGAGATTCTCCGCATGCGCGAAATCACCAACCAACTGCTCGCCAAGCACACCGGCCAGAAGCTCGAAAAAGTCGAAAAAGACGTCGAACGCGATTTCATCATGAATTCCCAGCAGGCCAAGGAATATGGAATCGTAGATGACATCATTTATCAGACCCGAGACAAGGTATGATGTGACATAGAGGAACATTCTTCGGATTGCCCAAGCCCTCCGGAGAAGGGAGTGTCGCCGAGTGAAAAACCGAACTGGCTCAGACGAAGCCTTGCGTTGCTCGTTCTGCCACAAGTCGCAGGACGCCGTCACCAAACTGATCTCTTCGCCCAGCGACTATCCGCGCGCCTACATTTGCGATGAGTGCGTAGCCGTCTGCAATTCCATTCTCGAGGATGACCGCACCGCCGCCCCTGCCGCCGCCGTCTCCACCCAGCTTCCCAAGCCGCTTGAGGTCAAGACCTTTCTCGACGAATACGTCATCGGCCAGGAATACACCAAGAAGAAGCTGGCGGTCGCCGTTTACAACCACTACAAGCGTATTCACATGAATCGCCAGCGCCCCGGCGACGGTGTCGAACTGGCCAAGTCCAACATTCTCCTCATCGGCCCCACCGGAACCGGCAAGACCCTGCTGGCGCAAACTCTGGCGCGCATGCTCGACGTGCCCTTCGCCATTGTGGACGCCACCACACTCACTGAGGCGGGCTATGTGGGCGAAGACGTTGAGAACATCATCCTCAAGCTTCTGCAAGCCGCCGAAGGCGATGTGGGCCGCGCTCAAACCGGCATCATCTACATTGACGAAGTCGACAAGATCGGGCGCAAAGACGAGAACCCCTCCATCACCCGTGATGTTTCCGGCGAGGGCGTGCAACAGGCCTTGCTCAAGATTCTGGAGGGTACTGTCGCCAATGTTCCGCCGCAGGGCGGGCGCAAGCATCCCCACCAGGAATTTACTCCGGTCGATACCACAAACATCCTATTCATCTGTGGCGGCGCGTTTGTCGGTCTCGACAAAGTGATTGCCCGTCGCGCTGGCAAGAAAGCCCTCGGCTTCCGCGCTGCGGGAGACACTTCGACCATTCCAGTCAACTCCTCGCAGATCAGCTTCGAGCTCAAGAACGACGTGCAGCCCGAGGATTTAATCAAATTCGGACTGATCCCCGAGTTTGTCGGACGTCTGCCCGTGGTGGGAGTATTGCAGGACCTCGATGAGAACGCGCTGGTCGAAATCCTTACCCGACCCAAGAACGCTATCGTCAAGCAGTACCAGCGTCTGTTCGAATTTGAAAATGTGCGCCTGAAGTTTAGCGACGACGCCTTGCGGGCCATCGCCCGGCAGGCCATGGCCCGCAAAGTCGGCGCCCGCGGACTGCGTATGATTTTGGAAGAATTAATGCTCGAGCTTATGTACAATCTGCCGAGCCAGAAGAAACTGAAAGAGTTCGAGGTCACGCGTGAAATGGTGGAGAAACGGGACGCCCCCATGCCGCTGACCGACAAGGCTGCCAGCTAGTACGGGGATAGTAGATGTGGGCGCAGAGTCAGGCCAACCCTGGCCAACTGCGAGATAGGTAGATGTGAGTGATCCAGTCTAAGGAAAAATTCGAAACCAGAAAACTGCCCATGATGCCCATTCGCGACGTGGTCATCTTTCCCCACATGATGACGCCGTTCGTGGTGGGACGGGAATCCAGCGTTCTCGCCCTGGAAGAGGCTCTCGCAGTCGACAAGCGGATCTTTCTCGCCACCCAGCATGACGCCGGGGTGGACGAACCTAAGGCCAACGAGATTTATCCTGTCGGTTGCATCGTAAATATCGTCCAAAGCCTCAAGCTCCCCGACGGAAATATTAAAGTATTAGTTGAAGGCGTGGAGCGGGGCAAGACCCTGCAAGTCACAGACACCGATGGCTACATGCTGGCCAGCGTCCGCGTGGCCCGCTACACCACCGAAATGACGCCCCAGATCGAAGCTGCCATGCAGCGCGTCACCGGTCTGTTTGAGCAATACGTCAAATTGTGCCAGTCGCTCAACTACGAGACGATGATCGCCGCGGTGCGGCTGGACGATCCGGCGCGCCTCACCGACGTGATTGCCGCCAACCTGCAACTCTCCATCGAAGAGAAGCAGGAACTGCTGGAAATCTTCGACCCCTCGGAACGTTTGAGCCGCATCGGCGACGTGCTCGATATTGAAATCGAAAAGCTCAACGTGGACCGCACCATCCAGTCGCGGGTCAAGCGGCAGATGGAAAAAGCGCAGAAAGAGTATTACCTCAACGAGAAGATTAAGGCGATTCAGAAGGAATTGGGCCGCGGCGAAAAGAGCGAGTTCGACGAACTGAAGAAGAAAGTGGATGCGGCAGGCATGCCGCCCGAAGTCAAAGAAAAAGCCATCCAGGAGTTAAAGAAACTGGAAGCCATGCCGCCCATGTCCGCCGAGTCCACCGTCTCGCGCAATTATTTGGACTGGCTGCTCGCCGTGCCCTGGAAGAAGCGCTCCAAGGAAATCAAGAACATCGGTCGCGCCGAAAAAGTTCTCAATACCGACCACTACGGGCTCGACAAGATCAAGGAACGCATCCTGGAGTTTCTTGCCGTCCGCCAGTTGGTGAAGAATCCCAAAGGGTCCATCCTGTGCTTTGTCGGACCTCCCGGCGTCGGCAAGACTTCGCTGGGAATGTCGATCGCCAAAGCTACCGGGCGCAAGTTCGTTCGCATGTCTCTGGGCGGAGTACGCGACGAAGCCGAGATTCGCGGCCATCGCCGCACCTACATCGGCGCGCTCCCCGGCCAGATCATTCAGATGATGAAGAAGGCGGGTACCAAGAACCCGGTCTTTATGCTGGATGAAGTGGACAAGATGTCGATGGATTTCCGCGGCGATCCCTCGGCCGCTCTGCTCGAAGTCCTCGACCCCGAACAGAACTACATGTTCGTAGATCATTACCTCGACGTCGAGTACGACCTGTCGCAGGTGTTCTTCGTGGCCACCGCCAACGTGATGCACACCATCCCGCCCGCCTTGCAAGACCGCATGGAGGTGCTGCGGCTGCATGGCTACACCGAGCCCGAAAAAGTTGAAATCGCCAAACTGTTTTTGGTGGTCAAGCAGATGGCGCAGGCCGGTCTCACCGACAAGAACATCAGTTTCACCGACGACGCCATCAAGCAGATCATCCAGGGCTACACCCGCGAGGCAGGGGTTCGAAACCTGGAGCGCGAGATTGGCAACGTGTGCCGCAAGGTAGCCCGCAAAGTGGTGAAAGAAGGCGCGAGTTTCTTCATCGCCGTGGACGCCGCGCAGGTCACCGAGTTCCTTGGCGTGATGCGCTTCCGCGACGCCCTGGCCCACGAGCGGAGCGAAGTCGGGCTAGTCACGGGATTGGCATGGACCGAAGTTGGCGGTTCCATCCTCAGCACCGAAGCTAGCGTGGTGGATGGCAAAGGCAAGCTCACCCTCACCGGCAAACTCGGCGACGTGATGCAGGAGTCGGCGCAAGCCGCTTTGTCCTACATCCGTTCCCGCGCTCATCGCATGGGCCTGAGCCGCGACTTCTATCGCACTCTCGATATTCACGTCCACGTTCCGGAAGGCGCCATCCCCAAGGACGGCCCCTCCGCCGGCATCACCATCGCCACTGCAATCGCCAGCGCGCTGAGCAAGATTCCCGTTCGCCGCGACCTGGCCATGACCGGCGAAATCACTCTGCGCGGAAAAGTTCTGCCCATCGGCGGACTAAAAGAAAAATTGCTGGCCGCCCATCGCGCCGGCCTGTTTGAGGCCATCCTTCCCAAGGACAATGAAAAAGATGTGGCGGAGTTGCCGGAAAACCTGCGCAACGTCATGAAGCTGCATTTTGTGGACACCATGGACCAGGTGCTGGCGATTGCGCTGGAACGTCCGCTGCCCCAAATGGAGGTCGAAGAAATTGCTGCCGTGGTGCCTCCGCCAGCCGGAGACGCTCCGACGGCGCATCAGTAGCTGCTTGGGTAGAAGCCAGGGGTTTCGACGGTTGCCTTCAGGTGTTAAGTGTTTTGTTGGATCGGGGGCTTGAGTCCCTGGCCGAACCGCCGATGAGTTCTTGATCAAATGCCAGCGCCGCTGCGGTTTAATTTCAACTCCAAGGGTAAACTTCAAGGTTACGGGCGATGCGAGTTCCGCTCCGAGGTTCAGCCAGTCTGTTCGTCGCTGTCGCAGTGGTGGCCATTGTTCTGGTCTGGCTGCCTGCCTACCGCTGGTTTTTCGTGATCAGCGTGCTGATCGGCATAGTCATCGCTGCTGGTCTGGCCCTGTGGCACAAGTACGCTCCCATCAAAGAAAAAGACCTCGAAAACAAACGGCCTCTGGGACTGTAACAGTCCGCTGCGAGGTTCAACCGCCCTTGACCCACGATGGCGGCTGCATGATCCCTCGCTTCGCCCTGGCCTCGCTTGCCCTTGCAACTCCCGCGCGGAACTAGCACACTGGTGTGGTGAAGGTGATGGCGCAATTCGTAGGGGCGGCGATTGATGCCAGCCATTTCCCCCGCGCAATCCTACCCGAGATTGCGTTTCTCGGACGCTCCAACGTAGGCAAGTCCAGTGTCATCAACTCGCTGCTTGGGCAAAAACTGGCCCACACCAGTTCCACTCCCGGACGAACTCGCAGCATCAACTTCTTTTCGGTGCGCTGGCAGGGGAGACCGCAGCCGGAGTTGTGGTTCACTGACTTGCCAGGATACGGCTACGCCCGGCTCTCCAAGGAAATTTCGGCGGAGTGGCCCAAGTTCATCGATCCCTATCTCACCCATCGCGCCAGCCTGGCGCTTTGCTTCACGCTGGTGGATGCCAACGTCGCTCCCCAGGCCAGCGACCGGCAACTGGTGGAGTTTCTCCATGCCAATGACCGCAAGCTGGTGATGGTCGCCACCAAGAGCGACAAGCTCTCGTCAAACAACTTGCACAAGGCGATGCACACTTTGGGGAAAGCGTACGAGGGAGTGCGCATCATTCCGTTCTCGGCCAAGACCGGCGCGGGCAAAGAGCAACTGTGGCAGGCGATCCGCGAAGCCGTGGAATCTTTCCCCGGCACCAGCGCCAGCGGCTAAAGTTTCCGCCCTCTCAGCCGATAACCTCAACAGCGGCTGCTGCTGAGGAGGTCTCCGCATGAAAGCTGGATGGGAAAATGGATTCGTCACGGCACGTCCGCCGGGCTCGAAAGACAAAGTCACTGCTCGCAAGCGCAAGGACCGCGCCGCCCGCTACTGCTGCGAAGGCAGCGTGGAGCTTCGAACCGCCGGAACTGACGTGCGCACCTGGGGAAAGCTGTCCGACCTCAGTGCCACTGGCTGCTATGTCGAAATGAGAGCGGCGTTTCCCGTGGGGTCGCGCGTTGGTCTGGTGCTGACGGTACAGGACGTCCACCTGGAAATGTCCGGCGAAGTGCGAGTGACCTACCCGTTTTTAGGCATGGGCATTGCCTTCCATCCTTTGTCGCAGCAGGCGCAGGGTGATTTGCAGAAACTGCTCCGTGCTCTCGCGCCGCCATCGTCTTCGGAGGCAGGCAGCGATGCCGCGCGTGCGTCGACAAACAACGCCGCGAGTGGTGCGACGGGCGACGCAAAGACTTCGCCGACAAATGACGCCCCGAGTGCGGCGATGATCGACGTCTTGACTTCGCCGACAAGCAGTACCGCGACAAGCGCTTTCGCGGCTCCGCCGACAAGCACGGCGCTGGTGGCGGATGCGGACCGCGCGCTTCACCTCCTGGCCGACCACTTTCAATCTCATGATGTCCTCACCCGCGAAGAATTTCTCAAACTGATTCCACCTGATTCATCTGTGTTCAGCCATCTCATCGAGCCGCCTCATCTAGACAGTCATCTAGCCAGCTCATCTAACCAGATCACCTTACGACGCCTGCCCACCTAACGAGCCTGCCCGCCGATTTGCGTCCGCTATACTAAATTCCTATGGCTCGCTACCTGATTACGGGAATTGCCGGCTTCATTGGCTCGTCTTTGGCTTATGCCTTGCTCGATCGCGGCGATGAAGTTCGCGGCATCGACAACTTTTCGACCGGTAGAATCCAGAATCTGGCCGCGATTCGTGACCACATTGATTTTCGCCAGGCCGACCTGCTTGATCTCGATGCCATGCACAACGCCTGTGCCGGCATCGATTTTGTTTTGCACCAGGCCGCCATTCCTTCGGTTCCGAAGTCGGTACTCGATCCGCTGGGCAGCAATCGCGCTAACGTGGACGGCACGGTCAGCTTGCTGTTGGCGGCGCGCGATGCCAAGGTGAAGCGCGTAGTCTATGCCGCATCGTCCTCGGCGTATGGAGACACCCCGACCTTGCCCAAGCACGAAGACATGATTCCCAGCCCCATCTCTCCCTATGCGGTGGCGAAGCTGGCCAGCGAGCACTACATGATTTCGTTCTACCGCTGCTATGGGCTGGAGTCTGTCTGCCTGCGCTACTTCAATATTTTCGGACCGCGGCAAGACCCCACTTCCCCCTACTCCGGTGTGCTGGCCAAGTTCATCACCCTGATGCTGCGGGGAGAGCAGCCCACCATGTTTGGCGATGGCAGCCAGAGCCGCGACTTCAACTACGTAGACAATGCGGTGTCGGCGAATCTGCTGGCGTGCGCGGCACCGGCGGCGGAGTGTGCGGGGCGCGTGTTCAACGTGGCCACCGGCCAGCGCGTTACCCTCAACCAAACCTTTCAAACTCTGAAAAAGCTTACCGGCTACTCCGGCGAAGCCAAGCATGGCCCGGAGCGCGCCGGCGATATCAAACACTCCCTCGCAGATATTTCCAAAGCGGCGAAGCACCTGCAATATAAGCCGCTAGTCGATTTCGAAACTGGTCTGGCGAAGACGGTGGAGTGGTATCGCGACTCGCAGTAGAACCTACTGGTTCCGTCTCTCCGATATGAGCATCGACCCTCCGAAGCGTCGCAACGACCGGAATGTCCGAAGTGGGCACCCGATTGTCCGGAAAGTCCGAAATTGGCGACCAATTGTCCGTAACTTATTGATAATGTTTGTAAGTTGTTGAAAGCATTGGGTTGTACCTTGTAGAGTGGTCGGGGCAGCCGACAGATCGGATTGTGGCATCGGCAACTGTGGGTTTGGCGATCACGTAGGATGCCCCTAGATCGCGTTACAGAGCCCGTGGCGAGACAATCTCCCCTTCGGGCAGCCCAGAGTACCCCCGTGACCTCTGCCGGCCCGTAGAACGCGTCCTGGCGAAGAAATGTGCAATTGTTTGCACATTCAGTAATCGTGACAATATCTCACAGTTGCGTAATGCAACAGTTGGGCAGCAATCGAGCCGACGGGCTAGGGCACAAATCCGGGGCCACGCACCACTCGACCACGAAGTGCGCCGGTCATCTTGCCCTGGTCAATTACTGGAACGCCATTAACCAAGACGTAGTCCATCCCCTGCGATAGTTGGTTGGGATTGTCGAAGGTCGCCAGGTCGCGGATGGTATTGGGATCGAAAATCACGATGTCGGCCCACATGCCTTGCTTGAGCACTCCGCGGTCAGTGAGCCGCATGCGCTGTGCCGGCAATGCAGAAAATTTGCGGAGAGCGTCTTCCAGAGTGAGCTTGTGTTCTTCGCGCACGTATTTGCGCAGAATCCGCGGGAAGGTTCCATAGGCGCGAGGGTGGGGATGCTCCTCGCCCAGAATGCCTTCGGGGGACGTGCCAGAAGAATCGTTGTCAACCGCGACCCAGGGCTGCTGCAGAGCCAGTGCGACGTCGGGCTCAGACATGCCAAACACGGCGCACTCGGTGAAGGCGTTGTCGGCGATGAGCAGATCGAACAGCGTGTCCATCGGGGCCTTGTGCCAGATGGTGGCGATTTCGGAAAGGCGCTTGCCCTGGAATTGACGCAGTTCCTGATTTTGCACGACGCCAATCATGACCGCTTCGGGGCCGGGGATCTCCTGCCACTCGTTATCCCATTGGGAAGTGGGAGTGAGCAGGTCTTGGCGAATGCGAGAGCGGGTGGCGGGGTCTTTGAGGCGTTCCACAAGTTTGGCATCGCCGCCATCGTGCGCCCACGGGGGAATGAAGGCCGACATGCTGTTGAACCACGCGGGATAGGCGTAGGTGTCGGCAGTAATGTCGGCGCCCTGAGCGCGGGCGGCGTTGATCTTGGCGACCACTTCGGGCATGCGTCCCCAATTTGATTTGCCTGCAACTTTCAAGTGCCAGATTTCAACCGGGATGTGACCTTCGCGACCGATGCGCAGGGCTTCGTCAATGGAGCCGAGCACGTCATCACTTTCGCTGCGCATGTGGGTGGCATAGACTCCGCCATACTTTGAAGCTTCGCTGGCCAGCGCGATGAGTTCTTCGGTCTTGGCGTAAGGCGCGGGCGCGTATTCGAGCGAAGTGGAGACTCCGACTGCGCCATCGAGCATGGCTTGGTTGACCAGCGCGCGCATCTGCGCCAGTTGCTCAGGCGTGGGCTGCTTGTCGTCATCCCCCAAAACCATGCGGCGGACCTGAGTGGCGCCGACGAAGCTGGCGAGGTTGATGCCCATGCCTTGCTTTTCAAGGCGCGCGAAATATTGCCGGAAGGTTCGCCAGTCGGGATCGATCTTGAGGTGGGCGTAGCCCGGGCGGTCGTTGGCGATGATGGCGTCATTCAAGGGCGCGGCCGAGCCACCTTCGCCGGTGATTTCCGTGGTGATGCCCTGAAAGATTTTCGATGGCAAACGCGGGTCCACCAGGATGGTGGCATCGGACTGGCCGAGCATGTCGATGAAGCCGGGAGCGACCACCGTGCCATGAGCGTCAATGGTTCGTTTTCGCGGCGTGGCGGCAAGATTGCCAATGGCGACCACGCGGCCATCGCGGATGCCCACATCGCCGGAGTACCACGGCGAACCGGTGCCGTCGATGATGTGGCCATTAATGATCACCAGATCGAAGGCCGGCGCGACCGGCGCGGCCGCGAGCAGGGTAGCCGACAGCAGAACCGTGACGAGAACTGCGAAACGAATTTTCATTGACTCACCTCTGGAGAGAAATTTCAAAACTGGGTGGGATAGCGGCAGAATGGCGACGCGCGACAAGAAATCCAAGCCCGCACCAAAACGCGAGCGCGAGCCACTCCCAGGCGGTGAAGTGTCCCGGGACCACGGGAACCAGCTTCATCAGGATCATGGCAATCCCGACTAGCGCGCCCAGCGCGGCGATGATCTGTTGGTAACGTGCGGGGCGGAGAAAGAAAAATGCGGCGCAAGTCGCGAACCAACCTGCGGCCGACGCGACGGAGCCGACTTCAGAAATCGGCACCAGAATAGCATCGCCCAAAAACATGGAGAAGCCAGTTGCGATTCCGATAGCGAGCACGGCAGCAGACGGAGTGTGGTTCCGGGCGTGGACACTGCCCACGCGAGAATCCACCAGGCCGCGACGTCCCAGACCAAAGAGCATGCGGCTGGCAGCGACGAAATTGCCGTTGAAAACTTTGAGCAGCGAGAGCAGCGCGGCCGCCATGATGACGCTGACCACCCAGTGCGAGCCAACGGCTTGCTCGAAGGCCACTGCAGTCATGAAGCGCTGGTTGCGCAGCTGAGCCCACGGAGCGACGTAGCTGACGGCACCGATCACAATGGTGTAGAAGACCGCTCCGACCACAATGGCTGCAAAAATGGCGCGCGAGAAACTGCGGCCGCGAAATTCCGGCGCTGCTTCTTCGGACGACTTGGTGATGGATTCAAACCCGTTCATGAAATAGGGAACGATTTGCAAAACCAATAGTACGGAGACGAATGGGGTGTGGGTGAACAGGGGCGTCAGGTGAGACGGGCGACCATGGGACACACCCGCGCCGACAAATACGATGAAGAGAGCGATGGTTCCGAACGAAGTCCAGTTCTGAAACGTCGCGCTCAAGCGGATGCCACGATAGTTGAGCCAGGTGAGCAGACCAGTAAGTCCGAGGCCAATTACGAGGTGAGGCAAGAAGACGGGACGGCCGGCGATGCGATAAAGCTCGAATGTATCGAGCGCGGGAAAGATGTAGCCTGCGATGCGTCCGACGGCTACGGCCTCCCAGGGACAGACGATGAAGTAGGCCAGCAACATCATCCAGCCAGTGGCAAAGCTAATGCCGCGCGGGAAGACGCGGGCAGTGTAAGCGGTCTCGCCTGCGGCATCGGGCATGAGGGCAACCAGTTGGCCGTACACGTAGCCGATGGGCAATAAGAGAATTCCACCGAGAGCAAATCCCAGCATTCCGCCGAGGGGGCCGCCGCGAGAAAGCCAGTCGTCCATGACTACCAGCCATCCCACTCCGACCATGGTGCCCCAGCCCAGGGAGAAGTAGTCGAGGATACGCAGGCGGCGTGCAAGTCGGGGCATGGGCCACCAGATTATATGGCAGCTTATACGGCAACGGCCAAAGCGAAGTGGCGGAGGTCACTGAGTGCATGTGACCAGGGTCACGAACAAGGGTGCGCTGAGTGACGGAAAAGCACGAGTTCTGGGCCTAGAATTTTAGCTGGAGGAAGTCTATGTCCACTGCCTGGACTTCGCGATACGCGCAGCGCGCGAAGCACATCAAGAGTTCGGCCATTCGCGAACTGCTCAAGCTCACGCAACGCCCGGAAATCATTTCATTTGCGGGAGGACTGCCCGCCGCCGAGGTGTTCCCCACTGAACGCTTCCGTGAGGCCTGTTGCAAAGTATTGGAAACCCAAGCCCACATCGCTTTGCAATATGGGGCGACGGAAGGCTACGAACCGCTGCGCGAGATGATCGCGCGCCATACGTCCCGCTACGGCATCTCGGCCAAATTGGAAAATGTGATGATCACCTCGGGGTCGCAGCAGGCGCTGGATTTGATTGGCAAGTTGCTGATTAATTCCGGAGACAGCGTGCTGGTGGAAGCCCCGACCTACCTGGGAGCGTTGCAGGCGTTCAGCGTGTATGGGGCGGAATATATCAGCGTGCCCAGCGACGACGATGGCTTGCAGACTGAGTTGTTGGAGCAGCGGCTGCGCCTGGGGCCGAAGTTCATGTATGTGTTGCCGAATTTCCAGAACCCAGGGGGAACCACGTTGTCTGAGGGCCGCCGGCACCAACTGGTGCTGTTGGCCGACCGCTACGGCGTGCCGATTGTGGAAGACGATCCCTATGGGCAATTGCGATACGAGGGCGAGCACCTGCCGTCGTTGGTGGTGTTGGACCGCGAGAACCTGCGCCGGGATGCTGGCTACTCTCTGGGCAACGTGATTTATCTGAGCACGTTCTCGAAGACCCTGGCTCCGGGCTTGCGGCTGGGGTGGATCGTGGCTCCTCCCGAGGTGATCTCAAAGCTGGTGCAGCTCAAGCAAGGTGCGGACCTGCACACCTCGACGTTTGTGCAGAGCGTGGCCTACGAAGTGGCGCGTGACAATTTTCTGGATGAGCACATCCGGATGATTCGTCGCGTGTATGGCGAGCGGCGGAACGTGATGCTGGAGGCGTTGCAGGAATATTTCCCAGCCGAAGCGACCTGGACGCGGCCGCAGGGCGGGCTCTTTCTGTGGGTGACCTTGCCCTCTGGAGTCGACAGCCAGAGACTATTGCAGGCGGCGCTGGAACAAAACGTGGCGTTTGTGCCCGGCGAATCGTTTTACGCGAACAACGGCGGAGAGGGGTCGCGGCATTTCCGTCTGAATTTTTCAAACGCTGCGCCGGAGCGGATTCGAGAAGGGATTCGGCGGCTGGGATCGGCTATCAAGCAACAAATGGCCAGTTCAGGCAGGGCCGAGGAGAAACGAGAACTGTTGGAGCTGTAGAGGGCGCATTGTTTGCACGTCACAACCGGATGTGAGCTAACACACGGCGAAGCGGGAAGTTTGGAACTAGTCTGTAAGTAGCCTATAGCGAGTCTGGAACTGGATCCCCGGAGTGGGACACCGGTAATTTTTAAAAGAAAAGGAAGGCAATTATGCGAGTAATGAAAATGCTGGCTGTGCTTGCAGTATTCGTGATGGTAGTGGGTGCGGTGAGTGTGGCCAAAACCAATCAGTATGGAGTTTCGGATGTGCAAACAGTGACCTTCACCGGACCGGTTTGGGTAGGCGAAGTGTTGCTGCCCGAAGGTCAGTATGATGTACGGCACACCATGGACGGAGCCAATCATGTGATGGTGTTCCGGAAAATGGCGTCATTCAAGAAAATGGAAGCAAAAGTGAACTGCACTCTGGTTCCGCTCACTGAAACAGCGACGAAGAGCGAGCGTATGTACACGACCAACAACGCCAAAGAGCAGGTGCTGACCCAGATGGTATTCAAAGGGGACAAGGCGAAGCACGTGTTTGCGGCAGAGAAGGCACTCAATCGGTAGTGAGTGAGGAAAATTTTGGGGCCGCCGCTCGTGCTCTACGAGATGGCGGCCATTATTTTGTGGAAAGCAACGAGAAATCTTTAAATTTTCACGGGCAGGGCGATTTAGCGTCTGCCGGATTCCCGTGGAAACGGTATAGTATTCAACAAGATAGGGGCGGTTGAATCCTATCGGTGGATGGAGGCATCAAAGGTTGAGTGAGTTACACTCAGGGAGCAAAAATGAGCGACGAAATCGAAGAAATGGGCGCCATTCCGAACGAGGATCGAGCGTTGCCGGTGTTGCCGGTACGTGACACGGTACTTTTTCCGCATGCGGTGTTGCCGCTGACGGTGGGGCGGGAAAGTTCAGTGCAGCTGATCAATTCCCTCGGGGAAGATAAGACGATCATAGTGGTGGCGCAGCGGGAAGCGCGGGTGGATTCTCCCCAGCCCACAGATTTGTATGAAGTGGGATCGCTGGCGGTGGTGCACAAGGTAGTGAAGATGCCGAACCAGAGCCTGTTCGTATTTGCGGAAGGTCTGGAACGAGTGCGGGTGAAAGAGTTCACGCAGTTGGCTCCGTTCATGATGGCGACGGTGACAACGATTGCGGAGACGATTCCGCCGCAAGATTCGCAAATCGAAGCGATGCAGCGGAATGTGTTGACGTTGTTCCAGCAGATCGTGTCGGGGTCGCCCACATTGTCGGACGAACTGTCGACGGTGGCGATGAACATTGAGGAGCCGGGGCGGTTGGTGGATTTCATCACGTCGTCGCTGCCGGCGCTTTCGACCGCAGACAAGCAGGACACTCTGGAAACCACCGACGTGCGAGTGCGCTTGGACAAGATCAACCAGCACCTGGCAAAAGAGTTGGAAGTGCAGCAGTTGCGCAACAAGATCCAGAGCGAGGTGCAGGACAAGGTCCAGCAGACGCAGCGCGAATACTATCTGCGGGAGCAGATGAAGGCCATCCAAAAAGAACTGGGTGAGCAGGATGAAGGCCAGCGCGACAACGAAGACCTGAAGACCAAGATCGAGCAAGCGGGGATGCCGGACGATGTGAAGAAAGAGGCGCTGAAAGAATTGGGCCGCCTGGCGCGTATGTCGCCAATGGCGGCGGATTATTCGGTGACCCGCAACTACATCGAGTGGCTTGCAGTGTTGCCATGGTCGAAGACCTCGGGCGGCGAAGTGGACATCTTGAAAGCGAAAGAAATTCTAGATGAGGACCACTACGATCTGCAGAAGGTCAAAGACCGGATCCTGGATTACCTTTCGGTGCGGCGGCTGAAACCTGGAATGAAGGGACCCATCCTATGCTTTGTGGGGCCCCCGGGAGTGGGGAAGACCTCGCTGGGAAAATCCATCGCGCGGGCACTGGGACGGAAGTTCGTGCGGCTGTCGCTAGGTGGAGTGCATGACGAGGCGGAGATTCGGGGCCATCGGCGTACTTACATAGGAGCGTTGCCAGGACAGATCATCCAGGGGATTCGGCGGGCTGAGACCAAAGATCCGGTATTCATGCTCGACGAAATCGACAAGGTGGGACGCGATTTTCGAGGTGACCCGGCGTCGGCTTTACTCGAAGCGCTGGATCCGGAACAGAACTCAACCTTCCGCGACAACTACCTGGACGTGATGTTCGATTTGTCGCAGGTATTGTTCATCACCACGGCCAACATGCTGGATCCCATCGCCGAGCCGATGCGCGACCGCATGGAGATTATCGAACTGCAGGGCTACACCGAAGAGGAAAAAGTACACATTGCGTATCAATACTTAATTCCGAGGCAGATTGAAGAAAACGGGATCACGAAAGAGCAGATTGAGTTTCCGGAAGCGGGAACGCGGCACGTGATTCGGCACTACACGCGGGAAGCGGGCGTGCGCAGTCTGGAGCGGAACATTGGCACCATTTGCCGCAAGCAAGCGCGGCGGATGGCGGAGGGCAAGAAGGAGCCGCTGGTGGTGACGCCGGAAGTGGTGCAGGAATTTCTGGGCGGAATCAAAGTGCGCACCGAAGGCGAGATTGCGGAGCGCACCAAACGGGCGGGGGTTGCAGTTGGCCTGGCTTGGACGCCGTCCGGAGGCGACATTCTGTTTATCGAAGCCAACAAGATGAAGGGCAAAGGGAACTTCACTATGACCGGACAGATCGGGCAGGTGATGCAGGAATCGATGCAAGCGGCGCTGACCTGGGTACGGTCGAATGCCGTCTCACTGGGGATTGAGGAGAGTTTCTTCGCGGAGCACGATCTGCACATCCACGTTCCGGCGGGTGCGATTCCGAAGGATGGGCCCTCTGCGGGCGTGACCATGGCGACCGCGCTAGTGTCGTTGTTGACGGAGCGTCCGGTACGTCCGCTGACCGCGATGACGGGGGAGATCACGCTCAGCGGGAATGTGCTGCCGGTGGGAGGCATCAAGGAAAAGGTGCTGGCGGCGAAACGAGCTGGTGTGCGAGACGTGATTCTTCCGGCGGAGAACAAAACGAATGTGCTGGAGGACCTTACCCCGGAACAACTTGAAGGTCTGAACGTGCATTACGTGAAGCTGATTGAGGAAGCGCTACGATTGATGCTTCCGGCTACTCCTCTTCAGGAAAAGCGGGACGCGGAAGAGCGGGAGAAAGTACTGGCAAACTAATTTTGAGCGAAGTATCGAAACAAGAAGGCCAGCCCTAATCGGGCTGGCTCTTTTTTTGCGAGGGCGAAACGGTTTTACTGGGTGTTCTGTACGCGATTGGCAATTGGTTTGAGGGTTTTGAGATAGGCGAACATGGCCTTCAAATCGTCATCGCTCAAATTGCGAAACGAAGCCCACGGCATAATTGGGTTCAGAGTGCGGGCGCCAACTTTGCCGGTCTTCATGGCACTGAGAAAGAGCGCCTCGTCGTAGTAGGAAATGCCGGAAGGATCCGGGGTCAGGTTAGCGCTCTTCACATCACCCCACGGGCCCTTGAGTTGAACGCCGCCAGCGAACATCCGGGTGCTATCAAAACGTCCTTTGACCTGCGGGGTGTGGCACTCGGCGCACACTGCCATGTCCACCAGAAACTCGCCGCGCTTGGCGGGTGTGGAAAGATCGGGTGCTGGAACAGGCGCGGTAATGGTCTGAGGAGCGTCGCGCATCAGGTATTTTACGGGGGAATCAATCTGGGTGAGAGGCACGGAATGGCGCACTGGCGGCAGGGAGCGGAGATAGACCACGACCGATGCCACGTCCTCATCGGGCATGTGACGGAAGTGCTCGTAAGGCATGAGGGGGAATAGAGTCCGGCCGTCGTGGCCGATGCCTTCGCGAATAGCGCGTGCCAGTTGATCGTCGGACCAAGCGCCCGCACCGGTTTCCAAATCAGGCGTAAGGTTGGGGGCGAAAACTTGGCCGGGAAAGCCTTCGCCAGCAAATGGCGTCCCGGCGCAAAGCTGGGTTTCGTCCGCTTCGGCGGCGGGCGTGGTCCAGTCGTGAGGGGAGTGGCAGTCCACGCAGCCGGAGAGTCCCTTGGCGAGGTACTCACCGCGCGCCAGTCGTTCTGGAGTGGTTTGAAACTTGACGTTGGTGAGGGCGCGCATCCGAGGCCCGAGAAATGGACGCCACCCAATGGTCAAGGTAATGCCCGCCATCAACAACACCAGCAGCCCCAAAGCCGCAATGGCGAAAATGTTGACTGCTCTTTTCATGTTTCTGTTCTCCTGGTGGGATGATTGCGGATTATCGCGCGACGGGCGCCTTCAGGCAAGTACATTGATCGGTACGACCTGGCGTGGACGATGGAGTTGGCTATGTGCCGGGTCGAATTTTGCGCTGGGCAGTGGCGAAGTGATGCTCGTGCAATGCCATGCGCACTCTGCTGCCGCGGAAGGTGACTCCTTCAGATTGGAGGCGCAGCCGCTGTTCGATGAATTGATCGCCGCTCAACTTGATCTGGCCGCCGGCGCCCACGATGCGATGCCAGGGAAGTCCGACGGAAGTGTGTAACACTTGCGCCACCAGCCGTGCCGCCCGCGGGAGACGGCAGGCCTTGGCGATCGCGCCATAGGTAGAGACTTTACCGCACGGTACGGAGCGGATGGCACGAAGGATGCGAGCTCGATTTGTCGATCTTGTGTCCATGGCGCGAGAGCGATGGGGAATGGGGTACTCTTGTAAAGAATGGCAAAGGCAGTGCGATTCCACAACTCCAAGTTGTCGGGAACGCATCCAAGCCAAAGAGTCTCAACCAACCTTATCTTCCTCGGAGGTTTTTCTTGCGCTTGTTGAAGTTGTTGTCCCCCGCCCTATTGATTGCGGGACTGCTTGCTCTTACCGTGGCGTGCGGATCGTCGGGCAAAACCCAGTTGCGCTTTGTGCAGGCCTCGCCCGATGCCGGCAACCTGGACGTGGCGCTGAACAACAAGACCACGTTTACCAATGTCGCGTTTGGCCAGAACACAGGGTATCAGTCGGTGCCGGCGGGTTCGCAAAAGCTGGAAGTGCGGACGGCGGGAACCACGAATGATCTGATTAGTTCGAACATTAATCTGGGGAGCGGCTTCACGACGATTCTCTCCACCGGCTATCTCTCGTCGATCGCAGCCGTGGTGCTGCCGGATACGAACACCGCGCCCAGTGCAGGCAACGTTAGTCTGAGAGTGATCAATGCCTCTCCGACGGCGGGCACCATCGATGTGTACATCGTCGCTCCCGGCACCAGCATAACGGGAGTGACGCCGACGGTGGCCGGTCTAGCATTGAGGTCGGCGTCCTCGTATCTGTCGATGGCGGCAGGAACCTATGAGCTGATCGTTACGCCGGCTGGCGACACTGGCACCTCGTATATTGACACCACGATAACCCCAGCCGCATTGCAGATTCGCAGCCTGGTGGTGTTGGATGCGGTGAATGGCGGGTTTCCTATCACGCTGCAAACGCTGGCCGACTTGAACTAATCGCGGGAAAATTAATTGTGGCAAAAGCAGAGCGCCTCAGAACATCGGCTGAGGCGCTTTCGGTTTACTCACGCCAACTACATACGGATCCAGCCCGCCCGAATCAACCACATTGACAACACTGAGACGCACAGCCACAACAGAACGCCCTGCAACAATGGTCGATGGCCGACGCGCTTGAGGGTGGCAATAGAGATGCCGCTGCCGATCAGAAACAGAGTGACAGTAAGGCCGATTTTGGCCGCCTTTGAAAGCAAAGCATAGACCGGTGCGCCGGCCGGGAGATAGGTGTAGCAGACCGCAGCCAAACAGAAGAACGCAATAAACCAGGGCCACTGAATTTTTGCTTTAGCGTGGAGAAAAATTGCGGTGCCGAGGGACAGTGGAACAATCCACAAGGCCCGAGCCAGTTTGACGGTGGTGGCGATGGCCAAGGCCTCGGGGCCGTACTTGACGGCGGCGCCGACGACCGAACTGGTGTCGTGGATGGCGAGTGCCGCCCACAGGCCAAACTGGGCCTGGCTCAACTTAAGCGCCCATCCGATAGCCGGGAAGGTGAGCAAGGCGACTGAGTTCAGCACAAAAATAGTGCCGAGAGAGACTGCCATCTGCTCGTCGCTGGCTTGCGCGATGGGACCAACGGCAGCGATGGCGCTGCCGCCGCAGATGGCGGTGCCAGTGGAAATGAGAAAGGCGGACTTGCGCTCCACACTCAGCAACATGCCTAGTCCCATGCCCGCCAGCATGGCGAAACTGATTCCCAGAACAGTGTAGAGAAAGCCACTGCGGCCAGCCTGGATTACTTTCTGCAAGTTCATCCCGAAGCCAAGTCCGACCACCGAAGCCTGCAACAGGAGCTTCGAATATTTCTTGGCCTGTTTGCCATAGGGGTGAGGGAAGAAGAGGCCGAACAACAGGCCGATGGCCAAAGCCATTGGCGGAGTAGCGTAGCCGCTGGCGGCGAATACGAGAGCGAGGATGAAGATAACTTTGGCGAGCATGAATGAGTTCGGTGTGATGCGACTGCGATGGCTAGAATTATTTTCGAGTGCGTACCCGAGAGCTTGAGGGCCGGACTGAGAAGGAGCGGACCGCGGCCTGCTCGCTGTCATAGACGTCGAAGAAGGCAAGCAAATTGGTGACGCTTAGCATGTCTTTGATAGCCGCAGGCAGCGCGGCCAACTTCACCACCGCACCCTGCGCATGAGCGGTCTGGCACAGTGCGACGAGAGTGCCCAGACCGCCGCTATCCATGTATTCAACCTGGTTCATGGTCAAAACCACTTGCTTCGTTTCCGTGAGCAGGGCCCGCAGAATGTCGCGAAAGCTGGCGGACTCATCCCCGAACATCAGGCGTCCTTTGCATTCGACAAGTTGTATGCCATCGGCGCTGCGGACATCCATTTGCAGTTGCATTAAGCCCTCGGAGATGAAAAAGCGTACCACAAAGGGCTCGGCGGTTTGTGGCAGAGGAGCAGTTCAGCGAGTCGGGACGATGGTTTTGCAATCACGTATAATCGGGATTCCGCGTATGAGTTACCAGGTTCTTGCCCGCAAATATCGGCCGCAAAAATTCTCTGACGTGATCGGGCAGGACCATGTCACGCGCACCCTGAAGAACGCGATCACCCAGGACCGCGTGGCGCACGGCTACATTTTCAGCGGACATCGTGGCATCGGCAAGACCACGGTGGCGCGCATTCTGGCGATGGCATTGAACTGCCGGTCGGAGGAGCATCCGGTGCCGGAGCCATGCGGCATTTGCGAATCGTGCACGGAAATTCGCGCCGGCAACTCGGTGGATGTGATCGAAATTGACGCGGCGACCAATCGCGGAATTGATGAGATTCGGGAATTGCGCGAAGCGGCGCGTTATCGTCCCGCGCGCGACCGTTTCAAGATTTACATTCTAGATGAAGCCCACCAGATTACCGACGCCGCCTTCAATGCGTTGTTGAAAACCTTGGAAGAGCCGCCCAGCCACGTAGTGTTCATGATGGCGACGACGCAGCCGGAAGACATTCCGCAGACCATCCGGTCGCGCTGCCAGCACTTCAGTTTCCGGGCAGTGAAGTTTGAGGAAATCCTGACGCAGCTTGCCGATTTGACGGCGCGGGAAAATGTGGTGGCGGACCGCGACGCGCTTGCCCTGCTGGCGGAAGCCGGGGACGGTTCGATCCGGGACGCGCTGTCGATTCTGGACCAAGCGATCGCCTCCAGCAGGGACGGGATCACGGTGGATGCAGTGCGGCAACTGATCGGGACCGCGCCCGCCAGCGTGATGGAGGGCATGATGCAGGCGGTGATCAACAACTCCAGTCAGGACATTCTGCAGGCAGTAGATGAATTGATTGGCGAAGGCCACAGTCCCACCCACCTGGCGAGGCAGTTGGTACGATTTTTGCGCAACACGGTGGTGGCGAAAGTGGCGGGCGAAAACTCCGCGCTGCTGCAAGTGTCGTCCGACGAGCGGGCGCGCATCGCTCGGGTGGCGGAGTGGTTCAGCGAAGAAGATTTGGCGCGTCATTTACAGATCATGCTGCGTACTCATGGAGAGCTGGGGTACCGGCAGGAGCAGCGTTTTCATTTGGAGCTGGGCCTGCTGAAGATGACCCATGCGCAGCGGCTGTTGCCACTCGAGCAATTGCTGAGCGGAGCGGCGGTGGCTGCGCCGGCACGGGCCGCGGGACGAGCGGCAGAGCGGGCATCGGAGAGAGCAGCCGAGACCCGGCCGATTTCAACCGCGCCGTCTGCGCGGACACCGGCGGTTTCTCCGTTTGCAGCAGATTCCGCGCGCAAGACCAACCGAACGCCGGAAATGGCATCTGAGACGAAGCCAGTGCAGTCGGTCGCAAAGCTGGACTCGGGTGGCAGCCCGGTGATTCTGGAATCGGGTGTTAGTCCGGTGATTATGGGATCGGCGGCGCCAGCGGTGGAGGTTGCCGTGGAAGTCGCTGCCGCAAACGGGCCGCAAGCGATACGGGACTCAATTCTGGACGCGCTGACCGACGCGGGGCAGCAGATGGCGGTGTCGATGCTCGAAGCGGGCGACTGGACGCTGGAAGGCAATCAACTGGTGGTGAGAGTGGCGTCGTCGTCGGCGGTGATCGATATGACGGTGGGTGCGGATACGCGGCGAATCGCGGGTGCGACAGCTAGCGGACGGGCCGGGCGTCCGATAAGATTTACGGTATTGCCGGGGGGCACAGAAGCTGCGGTGGAACCGCGCAGCACGGGAAGCAGCGGCGGTCGCGGAAGGATGGCGCAAGATCCAGTGGTGCGGCGGTTGCAAGAAAAGTTTGGCGCGGAAATACGAACGGTGATTGACTACCGGGAGAAGAATTGAGGAAGAATTTGGTAATTGGGTAATTTAGTAATTTGGTAATTTGAAAACCTTCGTGACTCAGGTTGGCGTCGGTTTGGGCGGCATAAGTGCTGGGTTACTAAACTACGATTGCAAATTACCCAATTACCAAATTACTAAATTACAAACTTTTCTTATGTCTGAATTCAATTTAAAAGAACTGATGTCGCAGGCGCAGGAGCAGTACCAGGTCTTGCAGAAGAAGATGCAAGAGACCGTGGTGGAGGCCGCCGCTGGCGGGGGCGCGGTCAAGGTAGAGATGGACGGCCGGAAGCAGTTGCGGCGGATCAAGATCGACCCTGAGGCAGTCAAGTCCGGCGATGTGGAGATGCTGGAAGACCTGATTGTGGCGGCTGTAAATGAATGCAGCCGAAAAGTGGACGACGCCATGCAGTCGAGCGTGGGCGGAATGTTGGGAGGACTTAAGGGAATTTTGTAATTTGGTAATCGGGTAATCTGGTATAAACCCACGGAAGGTGGGCTTGGTTTCAAATTACCCAATTCCTTAATTACCATATCTGATCTATGTCCAAGTTTGCTGAGCCAATGACCCGGCTTATCGATGAACTCAAGAAGCTGCCGGGCATTGGCAGCAAGACGGCGCAGCGGCTCGCGTTCCACATTCTGCGATCGTCAGACGACGATGCTGAGGGATTGGCTACGGCGGTGCGCGACGTGAAGGCGAGTCTGCGGCTGTGCTCCATTTGCAACAACATCACCGACGTCGATCCCTGCGTCTATTGCACCAATCCCACGCGCAACCAGCGGCTGGTTTGCGTGGTAGAAGAGCCGACCAACATCGCTGCGATTGAGAAAACGAAGCACTACAACGGGGTGTACCACGTGCTGCACGGGACGATTTCCCCTTTACATGGAGTGGGACCAGAACAACTGCGGACTGCGAACCTGTTGCGGCGGGTGGAGCGCGACGAAGTGGACGAAGTGATTGTCGCAACCAATCCCACGGTCGAAGGCGAGGCCACCGCGACCTATCTTTCGGGACAACTCAAGCGCCCGGGACTGAAAGTAACTCGCATCGCGATGGGGATTCCGGTGGGTAGCGACATTGAATACACCGATGAGATCACGATGTTGAAGGCAATGGAAGGGCGAAGAGAGCTCTAGCCGGCCGCAACATTGGGCGTCGGGTGAAGGATTCTGCGCCGCGTCGGAGAGGCGCCTTTCACGATCACGGGCTTGCGCAGAGTAAGTTCCAGCAAATGCCGTGCCGCGGCAATCTTCTCGGCGGCCTGGTCATATCCGCGATACCCATTGACGGTAATCGCCACGGCCTTGCCTTCGAGATGGACTGCCGCCTTATGCAAACGGTGGAGGTTCGGTTTGTCTAAGTGACGCAGGTCAAGGACGCTGGCCAGGCGGAGGACGGCGGCCAGCCGGGTGGCAATGCGGCGCTCAGGAAGAGTAAGAGCGAGCAGCGGCTTCTGTCCAATCCGCGGCAGCGCACCGCGGTGATATCGCGCGACGATGGCGACCAGGGCAAAGTCTGGCTCGCTCCATCCCAATGGGGTGGGAAACTTGGATATCAGCCGGTAGGTTTCCTTGTGATGGTCCTTGGCTCCGGTTCCGCGTCCCACGTCGTGCAGCAAGGCAGCCGCCAGTAGAGCGCTGCGCACGTCTCGTCCTGCTTCGGGTTGGAATAGGCCAATGCGAGCGAGTCCGTCATAAAGTTGAAGGCAGAGTTGGGCGACGCGCTGCGAGTGAGCGAAGTCGGGGTCAAGAAAACGCGCCGACGCTTTTAGACGGGCCAGCGATGCTGTTTTGATCGCTTGGCCGCGAGGGAGTTCGTCACGCCACGCCTGCCAAAGCGCTTCGCGTCCCACCATGCTGGCGCGATAATGGTTGAGCCGGAGATTGCGCTCGGCTTGCAGCCTGGTGCGCCAGCGATCACGACTGCCGGGGTCGGGAAACGCTCCGATCTGAAGCGCGGTTTGCCACAGAACATCGAGATCGTGGACTTCGCCCAACAAGTCCTGTAAGCGCTTCAGGTCTGCGCTCCAGAGTTTGTGCTGGCGCGGCAGAAAATTCTCCACGGTGTAGCGGAACCGCTTGATCCCGATGCGCAAGCTATGGAAGGCCGCCGGTGACCGGCTACGCATTGCCAGCTTGTGAAGGTCATAGGCAGCGGCCCATTTTTCCAGAGCCAGGTGTTCGAAGGCCAGGCTGCCCAGGCGAATGCGAGTGGCGCGGCGCGGAAGCGACTGACTCCACTGCCGCCATTGCTTGCGGTCAAACTTCGCAATGGCTTCAGCAGCCAACGGCCGTGCTTCCGCTTCTCGGGCACGCACGACTTCGGTGAGCTTGCGGGCAACAGGATCGTCGGGATCGCCGAGCTTCTTCAGCCACTCCCGCATGACGTGCAGGTCGCGGAGATCGCCGAGCGAGCGGAAGAGTTTGCGGCCCGCCTTCTTCATGTCTCGCCAGGGGGGATCGAAGTCGATGGCCATCATGCCGTCAGCCAGGGAGCGGCAGCGGCGCAGCGCTACGCGCAAGTCGTGGACGGGGTCGGGAGCTAATTCGCTGCCAGCATGGTCACATTCCCGCAGCACTCGCTCCATCCATGCACGCAAGCCGGTGCGCGGATGGGCGCGGGAAGTCGCAGTGTGCGGTTCAGGCAACAGGGTTCCTTGGTCGAGGAGGAATTCGTTTTCGCCCCCGTCAGGCTTATGGCGTAATGGCAGGCGCGGGCAACTGACCTGAGAGCAGTCGGCCCAGTTCGGCCGCCGGGCAGCGCACGCCTACATAAAAGCTGCCGAACTGCGCGTACACCGCGCTGACTTCATCGAAGCGCATCTCGTAGATCAACTTCTTGAAGACCAGCGGATCTTCGGCAAATAGATCTACGCCCCACTCCCAGTCATCGAAGCCGATCGAGCCGGTGATGATCTGCTTAACCTCGCCGGCGTAGCGGCGTCCGATCATGCCGTGTTCGTTCATCTGGCGCTGGCGCTCGGCAATGGGCAGGGTGTACCAGTTCTTGTCCTCGCCGCGGCGACGGTCCATAGGATAAAAACAGGCGTAGCGGTGAGGAGGCATGGTGGGGAACAAACGCGGACGCATGGCCTCTTTCTGACGCGCCAGGGTATCTTGAATCTCGCTCTTCCATTGTTCGGAGTGGGGTTCAATGCCACGATCCATTAGCGCTTTGTAAACCTTCGTCGTGGATTCATAAAGGCCGAGTTCAACCACGGAGAGGTAAGACGTCGTGGGCTCAAGGAAATCGCTCAACCGAAGCTGGGCCAGATGGAGTTGGACCTGGTTCAAGGCGTCGAACGTCTCGCGGAAGTGGATCAGCATGAGGTCGCCCTTGTGTCCGAGCAGCGAGAACAAAGCAGATTGGCCGTTGGCGTTTTGCTCCATTTTCACGAGCTTAGGGATGGCCTCAGCGATGATGCTGTCGCGTTCGGCCCGGGGCAACTGCCTCCAGGCGGACCAGCGGAAGCGCATCATTTGGTGCAGAGTGGGATAGCCTTCGACGGTGAGCGGCATCTCGGGCATTTCAGCAGCGCGAGTTTCGGGACGAACTGAATGAGTTGTGGACATAAGTTGGTTCCTGAAATACCAATTGTACCCGTGGCGTCCAATGGAGCCGGCAATCTCTTGCCTTTCGAGGTACGGGCGGGGCGGTGGAGATTGCAGTTCACCGCCTCGATATGTTAAAAGCCGTATATGCGTAAATGGATGCGCGAGCGCATGAAGCGCGGCAAGAAACCAGGAACAAATCAGTCTTCCAATCCCGGGCAGACGCCTCTCCAGCCGGCCTATTACGACAGTCCGGAAGCGTTGCCTGACGACATTGGGAACCGAGTGGACCCGCGAGTGGCTCCGGTGCCGGAAGGTAGAGCAGCACAGGCGGCGCCAGCAGTCCCAGTCGCCGAAGCCGTGCCCGATGCAACCCCGAATGATGGGGCAGTAGCGGCTCCGAGTGCAGGGGCGCCGGCGGATCGGAATCGGCGGCGGCGGCGCGGTCGCGGAGGCCGAGAGCGAGGCCGGCGAGGGACACCAGCGGTTGCCCCGCAATCCGCAGGAGGCCTGGCTTCTGAGGCCATGCCGTCATCCGCGGAAGATGGCGCGGCGACGGCCTCTGCAGGCGCTACGCCTGTCCCGTCTGCATCCGCTGCGTCTGCATCTGGAGCGTCTGCACCCGCCCCGCCGAGAGTTTCCAAAGGCTTAGTTGTGTTGACGGTGGGCCTGCCTGGATCGGGCAAGAGTTCCTGGTTCAAGCGGCACGATATCCGTCCCCTCTCCAGTGATTTGTTGCGCGACCTGCTGTTCGACAATCCGACCGAGCAGCGCTTCCAGGACCTGGTTTTTTCCAACCTGCGCTCGATGCTGAAGGCGCGATTGATTGCGCGCCGTCCGATGAATTATGTGGACGCAACGAACCTGTCTCCGCATGATCGCCATAGTTGGATCAAGCTGGCCAAAGACAACGGGTATGATGTGCACGCGCTGTACTTCGACGTTCCGGTTGAAGTTTGTTTGGAGCGGAACCAGAAGCGTCAGCGAGTAGTTCCTGAGGACGTGATGCGGCGCATGGCAGGCAAACTCAAGGCGCCAACATTTGAAGAAGGGTTCGCAAAAATCACCGTAGTGCGGGTCAAGCAGAAGACAGTGGAACCGATCGAATAATCCGGTTCCACAGCAAAGGCTCGGCGAGGGCGCGCGCTATCCCTTCAAATAGGGCAAAAGCTCTTTGAAAGCCGGCGCCCCGGAGGAACGCAACAGCTCGTAGAGCATCATTTCCGTGGAGGAGATGATGGCGCCTGCATCCCGCATCCGCTCAAGGCCGACTTTCCAGTTCCACTCCGCACGCGAACTCACCGCGTCAGATGCGACGTGAACAAGATAACCTTCTCGCAGGGCAGCAAGCGCCGTCTGCATGACACAGATGTGCGTTTCCATGCCGCACAGCAAGACAGTGGTTCGCGTCCCGGGCAGCCGCTTGAGCAACGAACAAAAGACATCGCTGCCAAAGCAGGAAAACATTTGTTTGTCGATGGGGGGATAGTCAGGCGCGAGGGAGGAAATCTCAGGCACGGTTGGACCGAGGCCCTTGGCATATTGCGTGGTGAGCAGCGTTGGAATCTGTAAAATTCCGGCGAGGCGGATGAGAATCTGGGAGTTCTTGATCAAGCGCTCTTTCTCGAAAATAGGAGGAAGAAGCTTTTGCTGGATGTCGATGACGATGAGGGCGCATTGATCTGCATCGAGTGGCCTGCGCGCCATTTCGGAATAGTCGCTCGGTTGAGTGCTGATGCTGCCAAGGGTGGTCGCCATGTTTCCTTCCGCGTTGCTGGAGAGTGGTCAGGAAGATTCTAACGCGGCGGAGCTAAGATGCGCTGTGCGGTTTCGGTTGACCCGAACTGCGGCAACCCATAAAATCGAATGGCTGGCTGATGCATCCCTGTCTGCACGCTTTTGCCCCCTCGTTCAACGGTAGGACAGCAGATTCTGGATCTGCTTATCGGGGTTCGAATCCCTGGGGGGCAACCAAACTTCTTAGCACAGATCCTTGGCACGGCACCCCAATCAACTCATTTACATTCTTAAGACTAGCCTTATAAATCAGCGGCGGGTCTGGTGCAAGAGGCCCGCCGCTGGGAGCATTCCTTAGTGCGGTAGTTTGTCTAAGGCTTTTTGCAGGGATTGGTTGGCTTTGTCCATCGCCCTGCCCTTGGCCGCATCAGCTTGTTGCATGCCCGTGCTCTTGAGCGTTTGGCCTGTATTTCCGATGCTTGAATTGTCGGAGCCGCCGGCGCTTACCGCATTGCCCGCGCCGCCATTTGTGTTTCCATCCAACGCCATGTTCTCCACGTCGAGTTGACCGTAGGCGGAGTGCAGGCTGACGGATGCAGCATTGGGGGAAACATCATTGAAGATCATGATGTAGCGCGAGCTTTGGCCATAGGGAATATCGATGGTTTCTCGCGGTTTGCCCTCTCCGTTCACGAAATAGCCAGAAGCGCGCGCATGGCGGTCGCCGAACTGATCGATGACGTAGGCATCCCTCCACCAGTTGGTGTCGTACTGAGTGCGGTTCTGATTCTGATTGTTGAAGTCGCAATCGCATGCCACCTGACTACCCTGGCGTACACAGCCATAAATGGTCAGCATGCCGCCCCCGTACTGAACGGTGGCGAGCGCACCATCCGGGCCAGCCACTGCCGGTCCACCTGAACCACCTCCGGAACCGGGGTTCGAATTACCCGAAACCAGCGATGGGATGGTTCCGCGACCTGATGCGGACGACCTCCCGACGTAGCTGGACGCGCTTGGCGATGTCCCCAAGCCTGGCATGGGGATGGGGGAGCGGCCACTCGGTGCGGTGACTGAGCCTCTCGACAAGGAGGTAGCAGAGGTGGCAGAGGAAGTCGGAATCGGGGCGCGACCCGCTGGGGCAGCGATGGTGGAGCGCGACGTACTGGCGGGAGTGGTAGCCAAACCTGTCCTGGCTCCTGCTACACCGCCGACGACTGGCGCAATTCGTCCGGAGGGTTGGGCAGTGGACCCCGCGCGGGCCGGAACGGTTTGTGCTGGCGCCGCGGTCGTTCCGCGTGGGGCCGATGGGGAGGGTTTTGCGGTGGCCGTTGCCGCGGGAGGTGCAGCCGGTTTGGCCGCCACCACGGGCTTCGCAGGGACGGGCGCTTTCGGGGGAGTGGTGGTTTGCGCCTGGGCGACTGACGCGAGCAGGGCGCCGACGGCGAGAACAACGATGAGACTGGCTAGAGTGGGCTTTGCTGTCATCATGGTGCTTCCTCCTTCAAATTCATCAAGTTAGAGATTGAAATCCTACTGCTGCCGGGTTGAAAGCAGCGTCCCGAGTGCAAGCTTGCAGAGCTAGAAAACTGTTGTATCGGTGCAAGTGCGGTGGTAGCATTCCCGAGAGCCGGGTTGTCCTCCCAAATGCACTGCCCGCTCGTCCCCTGGGTCTGGTGGCCTTTCACTTCACATTGCGCAGAAGTTCGAGAGAAACCGTCATGGAGTTCCAAAGTATTCGAGTGCCAAGCCCAGAAGCGGCCGGCCCAGTGGGCGACAAAGGAAACAAGAGGCAGGCACTGGACGAACTGTTCAGCCTGACCTATGAGGAACTTCGCCGGCTAGCTTCCTGTGTGAGACGAGGCGATCCAAGCTGCACCATGAACCCCACCGCGCTGGTTAATGAGGCATGGATCAAGCTGGCCAATTCACCTTGTTTCGCTCACACATCCCCATTGCACTTCAAACGGATTGCCGCGCGCGCCATGCGCCAGGTGCTGGTCGAGGCGGCACGCCGTCGCCATGCCGACAAAAGAGGCGGGGCGGAGGGAGTCACGATCGAGTTCAACGATGCGATAGAGCCGACGGCCTCATGGGGACACGACGTGCTCGCCCTCGACCGGGCGCTGGAGGGGCTGGCGCGGATACAGCCGCGGCAGGCATTGATGGTGGAGAGCCGATTTTTCGGCGGGTTCGATATACCCGAGACAGCTGCTCTGCTGGAAGTTTCCGAAGCCACCGTGCTGCGTGACTGGAGAGCGGCGAAGGCTTGGCTAGCACACGAACTGCGTCGTGCAGGAAGCTAGGCACCGCGGTCCCAGGAGAGGGATGGGGAATAACCATGGACAGCGATCGCTGGGAACGGATCCAAGCCCTGTTTCATGACGCGGTGGATCTTCCGCCCTCGGAGCAGCGTTCTTTCCTTGAGAAAGCGTGCGGAGGCGACGAATCGCTGATGGTAGATGTGGCGGCCATGCTTGCGGAGGAGGCGCGAGGCGACTCCTTTCTCGATCGAGGCATGGCTCAAGTCGCAAATCAACTGCTCGATCCTGACGTACCAGCCGCGCCTGCGTTTGGGGAACTCGGTCCGTATCGCATTGTCGGCGTGCTGGGCGAGGGAGGCATGGGTGTGGTGTACCTGGCAGAGCGGGAAGACCTGGGCATCCGGGTGGCGATCAAGTTAATGCGGGATGCCTGGCTTTCCCCTGCCAGACGCGAACGCTTTACCAGCGAGCAGCGGATGCTTGCGCAACTGAACCACCCATCCATTGCTCGTCTTTACGATGCCGATACGCTCGCGAATGGAACACCCTTCTTCGTCATGGAGTTTGTGGAGGGAGTGCCTCTCACCGAATACTGCAACCGGCATCAGTGTTCCATCGAGCGGCGCCTCCAGTTGTTCCGTGCGGTCTGCGAAGCGGTGCAATATGCCCACAGCCATGCCGTGATCCACCGCGACCTGAAGCCCTCGAACATCCTGGTGAAGGAAGATGGCAGCATCCGTCTTCTCGACTTCGGCATCGCCAAGCAAGTGGAAAGCCTGGATCTCGCCACCGACGAAACCATGACGGGCCTGCGCCTGATGACGTTAGCTTATGCGGCGCCGGAACAGATCCGCGGAAGTCGGGTGGGAATCCAGAGTGACGTGTACTCGCTCGGAATGATTCTGTACGAGCTGATGGCGGGCGGGCCCCCGTTCGACTTGTCGAGTCTTTCGACGAGTCAAGCCGAGGCTGTATTGCTCGAGCAGGAACCGGCCAAGCCCTCAACCAAGGCCCGACAGAGTTCGGCAGATGGGGAGTCGTCCAGTCCTGCACTCGGTAAGGCCGCGTGGGCGGATCTCGACGTGCTCTGCTTGACGGCGATGCACAAGGACATGGCTCGCCGTTATCGCTCGGTGGAAGCGCTGATCCGCGACATCGACCATTACTTGCAAGGTGCACCGTTGGAAGCGCGGCTCGACAGCGCGCGTTATCGCATAAGGAAATTCGTCACCCGGAACCAGCGGGCGGTGGCAGTTACGGTAGCGACTGTTGCCATCGCGGTCGGGTTGGTGATTTTTTTCACGGTGCGGCTCGCCAAAGCTCGCAATGACGCCTTGGCAGAGGCCGCCCGTACTCAACGCATTCAACGCTTCACGCTGGATTTGTTTAAGGGCGGGGACGAGGCCGCTGGACCCTCCGAAGAGCTGCGGGTGGTAACCCTGCTGGATCGCGGCGTGCAAGAGGCTCAGTTGCTCAGCGGCGAACCTGGAGCCCAAGCCGAACTCTTTGAAACTCTGGGCGGCATTTATCAAAAGCTGGGGAAGTATGATCGCGCCGCTTCGCTTCTGTTGTCAGCCCTTGGGGAACGCAAGAAGTTAGGTGCGGACAATCGTTCTGTGGCGGAGACGCTGGTGCTCCTGAGCTTGCTGCGAGCGGACCAGGCGAAATACGACGACGCCGAGCAATTCGCCCGCCAAGGTCTGGAGATGAGCCAGCGCCACCTGCCGCCCAATCATCCTCAAGTTGCGAAGGCGACTTTCGCGCTGGGGAAAGTGCTGGAAGACCGCGGCCGGTACGACCAAGCGATCCAGGTGCTCGATCAGGCAGCGAAACTTCAGTCGGCACCTCGGGCGCTGCCGGCAGACCTTGCTGCCACATTGTCTGAATTGGCGAACACGAACTTTTATGCCGGGCACTACGATGTGTCTGAAACCCTGAACCAGCGGGTGCTGGGGATGCAACGCCAAATCTACGGAGAGCGGCATCCGCTGGTGGCGGACACGCTAATCAATCTGGGCGCTATCCAGTTCCAGTTGGGTCACTACCCTGAGAGCGAACGCTTCAATCGGCAAGCCCTGGACATCGTGCAATCCTGGTATGGAAAGGACCATCCCGAGACCGCTGACACGATGACTATTCTGGGCCAGTCGCTCACTTACCAGCAGCGATTCGAGGAAGCGGCAGCGTTGTTAAAACAATCGCGGGCTATTCTGGAACATACATATGGCCCAGTTCATCCCCGGGTGGCGTATGCACTCAACGAGTTGGGCAATGTGGCGATCAGGCAAGGGAAGCTCGACGATGCAGAGGCGTATTTCCGCCAGACCATGGACATCTATCGGTCGGTGTATGGAGATACCCACTACCAGGTCGGCATTGCGCAATCCAATCTCGGAGGCATTTATGTGGAGCGCAAGGACTACGTCCGCGCCGAACAATTTTTCCGGGATGCTCTAAAGACCTATTCCAGTACGCTCGCGGGGGACCATTCCAGCGTTGCCATTTCGCGCATCCGGCTGGGCACTGCGCTGCTTGGACAGCGCCGCTTCGCGGAGGCGCAACAAGAGAGTCGTGCTGGTTACGAAACCCTGACCAAGAAAGCCAGTCCGACCGTGAAGTGGCTGCAAACCGCCCGCAAAGATCTAGTGGCGGAATACGATGCGTTGCATCAACCGGAGGAAGCGGCTAAGTTCCGGGACATGGCGGCTGCCGACAGCAAGAATGCGGAGTTTGCTGGGAAGAAGTAACGCCCGCCACTGCCAGACAGAGACGGATCTTTCATTCGCTGCCCACCCTTCCTTCATTGCACCGACACCGGTATGATTCTCGATTGGCGGCTGTCTTCTGTTGCCAAGGTCTCGGAAGGAAGAGCACCTATGCCTAGAAAATTTGCTCGGATGTTGACGGTCATCGCGGTACTGCTCTGCTTGTTGAATTCACTGTTTGCCCAGCCGCCCACTGCGCATCCGGTGGCGGATTGGATTCGGGCTGGGGTAATTTACGAAATCAATCCGCGCACGTTTTCTCAGACCGCGGATTTTCGGGGCATCGAAAAGAAGCTGGATGAATTGAAGCAACTGGGAGTGACCATCCTCTGGATCATGCCCATCCATCCGGTCGGCCAGGTAAAGAAGAAAGGCTCGATCGGCAGCGCTTACTCGGTGCAAGACTACTACGCCATCGACCCTTCCTACGGCACCAAGGACGACTTCAAGCACATGGTGAGCGAAGCTCATCGCCGGGGACTGCGCGTCATCCTCGACATTGTGGCGAACCACACCGCCTGGGATAGCGTGCTGATGAAGCATCCGGAGTGGTACAAGCACGACGCGCAGGGCAACATTATTCCGCCGGTGCCGGATTGGTCGGACGTTGCAGGGCTGAACTACGCCAGCCAAGATCTGCGGGCTTACATGCTGGAGATGTTGAAGTACTGGATGCGCGAGTTTGATCTCGACGGGTTCCGCTGCGATGTGGCTGGAGAAGTGCCAACCGATTTCTGGGAGAGTGCGCGCATCGCCTTGACCAACATCAAGCCTGACATGATCATGATCGCGGAGGCGAACAAACCTGAACTGCTGCTAAAGGCATTTGATCTGGACTACGACTGGCCCTTCCACTCCACGCTGACCAATGTGTGGGAGAACGGGGCGCCCGCCACCGCACTGATCGACACCTGGAGCAAGGACCGCGAGCGGTATGCCAAGGGCGCTCTGGAGATGCGCTTCTCAGACGATCACGACGAGAAGCGGGCGATTGCGCGTTTCGGCGAACGCGGTGCGATGGCTGCATCAGCGCTCGTGCTTACCATGGACGGTGTACCGGCGCTCTACAACGGCATGGAAATAGGGGACACCACGGAATCGACAGCACCCGCTCTGTTCGAAAAAATGCCGGTGTTTTGGCAAATTAGGGAACGGCGGCCAAATTTCCGGCCCTTCTACGAGCAGATGATTGCGCTGCGCAGGGCCCACCCCGCGCTGCAACAGGGGGAAACGGAGTGGGTGAAGAACGGCGCGTCGTCGCGTTTGCTCACGTATTTTCGGCGGGGCGGCGGCGAAGAGTATTTGATCGCGATCAACACTTCTAACCAACCGTTCGAGGGGGTTGTGGCCGTTCCTCAGGGAGAGTACAAAGACGAAACCCCCGGAGTTGACGATCCGAAACCCGCGGTAACGCTGCCGGCGTTGTCATTGGGCGCTTGGGATTTCCGGATTTTCCGCAAGGTACATTAAGGGTGTTTGGAAAATAAAGTTTGGATGGCGCAGCGGGCGCGCGCACCGATGATGGCGTGGGCTTAAGTACAACATCGTCAGTACCAACATCACCGGTAAACATCAGCAGTACCAGATCATCCGTACGAACATCGTCCCTGGAGGCAGCAATCATGGAAATGCGTTTTCTTGGTCGCAGCGGTCTGCAAGTCAGTGTCCTGAGCTTCGGCACCATGACTTTTGGCGGAGAAAGCTTCTGGTCGGGCATGGGATCGACCCAGGTGGACGAAGCCCGCAACCTCGTGTCGCAGTGCGTCGACCAGGGCGTGAACCTATTCGATACCGCCGACATTTATTCCAGCGGCCAATCAGAGCAGATTCTTGCCGAAGCGTTGGGACCGCGCCGCAAAGAAGTCTTGATCGCCACCAAAGCATTTGCCCCGATGGGCACTGGGCCGAATGATCTGGGCTCCTCTCGCTACCACTTGATCGAGGCGTGCGAGGCCAGCCTGCGGCGCCTGAAGACCGACTACGTCGACCTCTACCAGGTCCACAACTTCGACGCCTTCACTCCGGTCGAAGAAACCATGCGCGCGCTGGATGCGCTGGTGCAATCGGGAAAAGTTCGCTACATTGGCAGCTCCAATTTTCCCGGCTGGGGGCTGATGAAGGCTATGGCCATTTCCGATCAACGCGGAATCGAACGTTTCATCTCACAGCAGATTTACTATTCGCTGCTGGCCCGAGAGGCAGAATACGAACTGGTGCCGGTAGGAATCGATCAGGGAGTCGGCATCCTGGTCTGGAGTCCGCTGGCTTTCGGTTGGCTGTCAGGAAAGTATCGTCGCGGGCAGGCGCCCCCGACCAACGCACGCCTGGCGACGATGGACGGTCCCGGCACCGTGGACATGGAGCACCTGTACGCGATAGTGGACGCAATGGACGAAATTGCCAAAGCGCATTCTGCATCCGTCGCGCAGGTCGCTCTGAACTACCTGCGTGGCAAGGCGGGAGTGACGTCGATCATCATCGGCGCCCGGAACCAGCAGCAACTCCAGGACAATCTGGCCGCCGCTGATTGGGTGCTCTCAAAAGAAGAAATCAATCGTCTCGACCAAGTGAGTGCAATGCCCTTGCCCTATCCCTACTGGCACCACTTCAAGTGGGGAAGCGGCCGGGCGATGCGACAGTTTGGAGACGCGACATTTAGCGATGCGACAATTCAGTGATGCGAGGTTCAGTAACGCAGCAGGTCAATACTGCGACAAATTAGTGATGCGACCATTTAGTGACGCGACGATTCAGTGAGGGCTGAATCGTCGCATCCGCCCCGGCGTAGGTTTCTACTCTTCGACGCCCGTCTCCGCTACCGGATTCGCTTCCAGTTGGACGGCGGGCATGCCCGCGCTTTTCAGTTGCTGGTTCAGAGTGGCGAGATCCGCTGACTTGAATTCCTCCCATCGCTTCATAGCATTGGAATAATCGCGCTCTGCGGACAAGACCGCCTGGATTTGCGCGGCCGTCGGGGCTGCGTCGCTCTGCCCGATGCTCTCGTAAAGACCACCGATGTTGCCGTTGACACCATCCAGTCCCGGAGTCGCTTCCGCCGCTTTGGAACCCTCAACAATCGCCTCGAGTTTCTCTTGCGTGGCCTTAGCTTGTGCTGCGACCGGGCTCTTGGCATCTGCCGCCAGCTTAGCCAGCTGCTTTTGCAGAGGTCGCGCCTGCAGCAAAGCGTCTGAAGTATTCGACAACTGCCCGGCCAGTTTCATTTCCTGAATAAATTGATCCTGGAAGGCTAGCATCGGAGCATGAACGCGCGGGTCGATCTTGACCGCGACCAGCGAGTCGTATTTCTTGCCATCCACCGTCAGGCGGACTGTGTATTGTCCGGGCGGGACCAGAGGGCCTTCCGGACCGCGCGGCGTGTCGTGGGGCGCTGCGGATATTGGGTAGTCGTAGCGCAGGGTCTTCGGTGCCGGGTAGCGGAGGTCCCACACCCAACGATGCATTCCCACAGCGGTTGAAAGCTGTCGCGGCAAGCGAGCCCAGTATGCCGGAATCAACTGCTGCTTCAGTTCCGCATCGGTAAGCGACGGCTTGTCAGCGCTGGAATAGCGGCGCACCAGTTTCCCCTCGCCGTCCAGGATTTCGATGGTCACTGGCCCGGTTGCAGCGTGCGCCAGATAAAAATCGAGCACGGCGCCATCGGGAGGATTCTGCGCCATGGGCTCGTCGGGCGGGATCGGCGTATCGGTGTTGGTGTTTCGACGCAGCCGGTAAGCTGTGGCCGGATGGAACAAGAAGGCCGCATTTTTCGTCATCGCGTCGTTGGCCTGCCGTAGCGGCGAGATGTCGTCGAGAATCCAGAAGGACCGTCCGTGGGTAGCTACAATCAAGTCCGCATCGTGAATCCACAGATCGCGCATCGAGGTGTGCGGCAGATTCAACTCCAGCGACTGCCAATGGTCGCCGTCGTCGAATGAGACCCACACCGCATTCTCGGTGCCCGCAAATAACATGCCTTTTCTAACCGGATCTTCGCGCACCGTGTTGACCGGCCCATCCGCAGGGAGACCGTTGGTGATGGGTTGCCATGACTTGCCGCCGTCATGGGTTCGGTAGATATATGGGCGCTGGTCGTCGATTCGAAAACGACTGATCGAAGCGTAGGCGGACTGGTCGTCGAAGTGGGAAGCTTCGAGCTGGCTGACCTTGCTCCAAGCAGTCATTTCCGGCGGCGTGATGTTCTGCCAATTCTTGCCGCCGTCGCGAGTGATCCAGAGCAGGCCGTCGTCAGTGCCTGCCCACAACGTTTCCATGCTTTTGAAGGACGGCGCAAGAGAGTAGATCACGCCTCGTTGCTTGGCTGCGTCCGGGTTTTTTGCAATCATGCCAGTCACGCTGGCGGGAGCGCCTGGTTCGGGACGAGTCAGATCCGGGCTCATCTCCTGCCACGACTGTCCTCCGTCGGTGGTCTTGAACAAAATGTTGGTGGCGTAGTACAAGGTATGCGGATCGAGAGGCGAGAACATCAGCGGCTCGGTGCGGTCGGCGCGATACTTCTTGTCGCGCACTGGAATGGGTGAAACGTTCTGCACCTGCCCGGTGCTCACGTGGTATTTCGAAACCTCAGTTCGCCCACCTCCATACACCACATCGGGGTCCAGTGGGTCGGGCGCCACATAGCCGTATTCAATTACTCCCGCCGGATGCCAGTCTCGGAAATTGATGGCGCCGTCGTTGCCGCGGCTGGCAATGCATGCCGAACCGCTCTCCTGCTGTCCTGCACAAACCCGGTAGGGGAACGAACTGGTCACTGCCACGTGATACAACTGCGCAGTGGGCTGGTTGAACCATGAGCTCCAGGTTTCGCCGCCGTTCACGCTGATGATCGCTCCCTGATCGCCGACCAGCAGGATGGTGTTGGAGTTCTTCGGGTGCACTAGAACGTTCTGGTAGTCGTCGCCTCCGGGCGCGCCGCGCAGTTGCGACCACGTCTTGCCGCCATCGGCAGATTTCATAGTGACGATGCTGGCACTGTAGAGGACGTCCGGATGGTTGGGGTCCACGGCCAAGATTGGCAAGTCGCCGCCTCCAATGCGGATCGCCGGCCGTCGATCTACGGTGACGCGATACCAGTGATCGCCCGCATCATCGGAACGGTACACTCCGAGCCCCGCATCGGATCCGTAATCGCCCTTCTCCGTTGTCGCCAGCGATGCGTACAATCGCCGCGGGTCGCTGGCCGCGATGGCCACATTGATCTGTATCAGGTTCTTGGGCAGTCCGTCGGTCAGTTGCCGCCAAGTGGTGCCGCCGTCGGTGGATTTGAACAGGCCGCCAGCGTTTCCGTTCAAGCTGTTGTTGTCTTCCCACGGGCCAAGCCGCTCTTCCCACAGCGACGCATACACTACGCTGGGATTGGAGGGGTCGAGCGCGACGAACGATCCGCCAGTATTTTCGTCCTTGTACAGAACCTTCTGCCAGTTTTGGCCGCCGTCAGTCGAGCGAAATATTCCGCGCTCGGGGTTGGGTCCGTACGGGTGTCCGAGGACAGCCGCAAACACGCGGTTGGGGTCGTGCGGATCCACTGCCAGCCACGGAATCTGGCGGCCATCGCGCAGTCCCAGGTGGGTCCAAGTCTTGCCGGCATCAGCGGAACGGTAGATGCCGTTGCCTACCGAGAGGTCGGGACGGTGCAGCCCTTCCCCGGTCGCGACATAGATCACGCGCGAATCCGACGGCGCCACGGCAATCGCTCCGATCGATTGGGTAGACTCGCTGTCGAAGATAGGGTCCCAGGTGCGGCCGAGGTCATTGGACTTCCATACTCCACCGTTGACGTGCCCCATGTAGAAAGTGTCGGGCTCACCCGGGACAATTGCAATGGCCCTGGTACGTCCCCCGCGGAAGGGGCCGATCATCCGCCAACGCAGCTCCTGGTAGGTCTTCTCGGGAACCTGTTGAGCGCGGCTCAGAAGTGGAAACGATGCGACGACTGCGGCGAAAAGAGTAAGCGCAAGAATGCGGCGATGGGTCACGATGACCTCCGGGGAAGAAATGTTCGGCAATCCAAGATAAACGAAGTTGCCGTTGTAGAGACGAAAATCGCGACCGTCCGCCCCAAGGAGGAAAGCCCTGGTCGGAAAAACACTGGTCGTGGCGGAGGCTGTTTGAGTCTGCGGAACCTACGGACAATGATAGCGCCGCTCGCTAATTGCTTCCCGATGATGTTGCTAGTTAATGGTGAAGGTGGACGCGCCCGAGGTGCCACCTCCCGGCGTGGGATTGTTGACGGTAACGTTGGCGCTGCCCGCATTGGCAATGTCCGCCGCGGTAATGGCCGCGGTGACCTTGGTCGCGCTCACAAACGTAGTGGTGCGGTTCGATCCGTTCCATCGCACGGTTGAAGTGGAAACAAAATTTGTGCCCGTCACCGTCAGCGTGAACGCCGCTCCGCCGTGGGTTGCGCTCGAGGGCAAGAGCGTGGTGATGGTCGGCACCGGATTGTTGATAGTGAAGGTCTTGGACCCGGAGTTACCTCCGCCGGGCGTAGGGTTGTTCACCGTGACTGAGGCCGTGCCTGCGTTCTTGATGTCCGCGGCCGGTACAGAGGCAGTTAGCGATGTGCTGCTAACAAAGGTTGTGGTTAGTTTTGCGCCATTCCATTCGACCTTCGATCCCGAGACGTAGTTGGTTCCAGTCGCGGTTAGGGTGAACGTCGCGCCGCCTGCGGTGGCAGAAGCCGGAGAGATCGAAGTCAGGGTCGGGACCGGGTTGTTCACGGTGAAGTTCTGCGATCCGGAGGTGCCGCCTCCCGGTGCGGGATTGGTCACCGTCACCTTAAACGTTCCAGCCGCAGCGATGTCACCGGCTGTGATAGCGGCGGTCAGCTTGGTGGCGCTGACAAACGTTGTAGTCCGAGCCGACCCCGCCCAATTCACTACTGACGTAGCCACGTAGTTCGTCCCGTTCACGGTGAGAGTGAATGCCGCTCCACCTGCGGTAGCGCTGGCTGGGGAGAGCGATGAAACGGTGGGCCTGGGATTGTTCACAGTGAAGGTCAACGAACCCGAAGTTCCACCTCCCGGCGTGGGATTGGTGACCGTCACCGGGAATGAGCCCGCAACGGAAACGTCGGCAGTCGCGATCGATGCCGTCACTTTGGTGGTGCTGGCGAAGGTTGTGGTGCGAGCCGAGCCGTTCCAGTTCACCGTCGCGCCACGCACGAAGTTGGTACCGTTCACGGTGAGAGTGAACGCCGCGCCGGGAGCAGTCTTGCTGGAGGGCGAAAGCGAAGTCAGCGTCGGCACAGGGTTGTTGATGGTGAAAGTGAGCGCCCCGGAAGTCCCACCACCGGGCGCAGGATTTGACAGTGTCACGCTGGCGGTGCCCGCCGTGGCGATGTCGCCGGCGGTAATGGTCGCGGTCACTTGACTGGAATTGACGAAGGTGGTGGTGCGGCTTGAACCATTCCACAGCACCGAGGCGCCGTTTACGAAGTTGCTGCCGTTGACTGTGAGGGTGAACGCAGCCCCGCCCGCAGTCGCACTGGTGGGGGAAAGAGAAGTGAGCACCGGGACTGGATTATTGATTGCGAAAGTCGCGGGGTTGGAGGCCAGCGTGCCGTTGAGGACCGCGACCGATGCGGTTCCGGCAACGGCAAGGTCGTTGGCCGGAACCGAGGCCGTCAACTGAGTGCTGTTCACGAATGTGGTAGTGAGCGCCGCGCCATTCCACTGCACCACGGAGGAGGAAGTGAAGGCGGTGCCGTTCACGGTAAGAGTGAACGTCGACCCGCCGACCAATGCGCTGGTCGGAGAAATGGAGGTGAGAGTAGGAACGGCGGTGACGGACGAGACATTCAAGGACCAGATGCTGCGGCCATGAGTCCCGGCCCAGAGCGTCTTGGTAGCTTTCTGATAGGCGAGTCCGGTGACGGTGACGTTGGGCAGTCCGGTAACCAAGGTCGCCCAGCTGGTGCCGCCACTGGTGGTGTAAAACACGCCCACGTCGGTCGCGATGTACATGGTCTGCGAGAGCACGGGATCGACCACTACATCATTCACCGGAACGTTCGGCAGGTCGCCGCTAAGGTCGGTCCAAGCGGCGCCAGCGTTGGTGGTCTTGAAAATGTGCCCGAGATTGTCGCCGTAGCCCGAGAAGCCGGAAAAAGCTACGTAAGCAGTGCTGGAGTTAGAGGGGTCAACCGCAATGGCCGTGATGTAACGGTTGGGCAGGGCGGTCGTGCTGCTGATGTCGGTCCAGGTGGCGGCGGCGCCCATCAGCGCGTTACGGGTGACGTGCACCTTGCTGTCTCCGGATCCCGAGTACACGGTGTTGGAGTCCGTAGGCGCGACGGCGAGCGCAGAGAGGTTATTGCCGCCGCCACCGGTCAAATCCGGTGAAATTGCGCTCCAGGTCGTGGCCCCGTTGGTGGTCTGATAGACGAAGTTCGAACCGAAATAAAGGTTCTGGGAGTTGCTGGGATCCATGGTGAAGGGCGCGACCCAATTGACGCTGTCGGTGCCGGAGGGGTCGATGCCATTCTGGGCGGAGTTGACCGTGACGCCGCCGTCAGTGGACTTGCCGATAGCCAGTTGGGTGCAGCTTTCATAGATGGTGTTGGTATTCGAGGAGTCGATCAAGTTGCGGGCGCCATCGCCACAATAGGGACCGCCAGTCCAGGCCAGCGAACCGGAATACTGCAGCGTCCCATTGTCCTGGGTGCCGGCGAATCCCTTGTTGGCGTTGCTGGGGTTGATGGCGGGGCCAGGATAGAACTGCAGGGTTTCGATGGTCGAATTGAGCGAAGTGAACACTGGGGTCGTGGTGAGACTGGCCGCGCGATACATTCCGCCGTCATTGCCGATGATGAGTTGGGCGCCGTTAGGAGTAAATGCCAAGGCGTGCAGGTCGGCATGGATGGAGTTGTACGTGGTCCATGAATTGCCGCCGTCGGTAGAGCGGCCGAGAGGGGTGCCGCCATCGCCGCCCGCAAAGAGCAAGTTCGAGTTTCCAGGCGCAACCGCAATCACGTTGTCATACCAGCATTGCCCGCCGCAGTAGTTGGGAGTGTTGGTGAGCTGGGTCCAGGAGGATCCGCCGTTGGTGGTCTTGAACAGGCCGGCGAGAGTGCCGGGGCCTCCAAATGGAGTGTTGGCTACAGAGGCGTAGAGGGTGCTTGAGTTGTTGGGATCAATGGCAAGAGCGACCCGCTCATAAGCGGACCCAGTGGGCAGCGAGGTCGAGCCACTGCCGTTGTCGGCGGCCCACGTGATGCCGGCATCGGTCGACTTCCATACCCCGTTACCGTCGAGCGAGGCATAGACGTTGTTGGGATTCACGAAGTCGAAGATGACGTTATAGGCCTGACTGCCATTGAACAAGACGTTGGTCCAGGTTTGTCCGCCATCGGTAGAGCGGAACACGCCCCAATTGTTTTGGCCGCCATAGCCCACCGCGGCGAGAACGATTTGCGAGTTGGTCGGGTGCACGGCGATGCCGCCGATGCGGGAGCCACCGCCACTGCCGCCGGCGAAGAGCCCGGGATAGTTGGTCCAAGTAGTGCCGCCGTCGGTGGACTTCAGGATGCCCGCGCCGTAGTAGCTATCCACTGCGTTGTTGAGTTCGCCGGTGCCGACATAGATGGTGTTGTGGTTCTGCGGATCAAGAGCGATGGAACCGACGGAGAGGGACGCCTGAGTGTCAGTCAGTGGAGTCCACGAAGTTCCGCCGTTGGTGGTTTTCCAGATGCCACCGTCTGCCGCGCCAGCATAAATAATCTGCGTGTTGACGGGATCGATGGCCACAGCGGTCACGCGGCCAGAACTCACAAGGCCGAAGCTGTCAGCAGGCTGAGGGCCGATGGCCGTCCAACCCGCGCTGGGGAGAGGCAAGCCGGCAGCGATGCGCTCGGCAGTCTCCCGGGCGAGCATAGCGTCGCGCTGCTCCAGGGCGCGCATGCGAGCTCCCGTCGGTACCTTCTGATTGGGGTAGGCGCGCTGGTGGTAGAACCAATCCATACGGCGCTGCACGAAGCCTTCTTGTTTCTCGAAGTGGGGAGGAAGTTTCGCGACGTTAGGATCTTTCTTTGTCTCCTGAGCAGCAGCGCTGCACAGGAAGAGTGTTAGGAAGATGCTGGGGTCGCGAGCAGGCGAAACGATCGGCAAGAAGGCATCCCAAACTCCGGAAAACCAGGATTGTGCAACAACCAAACTCATTCCAGGGGAGGTTTGCAAACGAGCATCTAATGTACCACCACGCTGGGCTCGCCGCATCTGAAAATCTCAGTCCAAAACTGGGATGACTAGATGACGAAACGTGCTGCGGTTGAGCTATATTGCACAGTTTCTTGCGCTGAAATGTTGAGAATGGTCCTGTGGCTCATTGCTGTTCAATCTCGCCGTCCCGGAGCGAGAAAAGAGCCATCACGCTGGCGCGCACGTTGAAAATAGGCACCTTGTGCGTGCATTGTGACCTACGTCACAACCAATAGTGACGGCAGCCACAGCAGGCAGGCTCATCCTTTGCCAGAATGACTCAGTGTTGATTTGGGGTACGCACTACATCTCAGTTCTAAGAGTTTGAAAGGGAGTCGACGCCATGCAGGTGCTCCATCGCGTATACGCCGTAGTCTTGGGCTTGTTGATGCTCACCGGGTTCACCACTAGCAGCTATGCCATTCCTGCCTGGTCGCGGCAGTATGGAACCTCATGCAGCACGTGCCACGTAGATTTTCCAAAGCTGAATGATTTTGGCAAGGCATTCAAAGATGCCGGCTTCAAGTTTCCCAAGGACGACGAGTCGTTCCTGAAGATTCCGCCGGTGCTGCTGGGAGCTCCGGCCAACAAAGATCTTTGGCCGCATACCATTTGGCCGGGAACCATTCCGGGCATTCCGGCGATTGGCTTACGCTACAACCACTTTTTCCAGGTGGTCAGCCGGAATCGCAATGCCTACAATGCCCAATTGCCCAACGGACAGGTAGGCACTTACATCCCGCGCGCTGATAACCAGGCCGGATTGTTCAGTATTTTTACTGCCGGCAATTTTGGCAGCGACATCGCTTTCTGGGTGGACGACGACCTCAGTGTTGCCGGCTCCAATGCCAATGGCGGATTGGGCGACGCCTATTTGAAGTTCGTTAACCTCGGTCGCATCCTTAAGCTTCCCACCGACTCTCTCAGCTTGCGGGTTGGTCAGTTTGAGTTGGACCTGCCATTTAGCCAGGCCCGCAGTTGGAACTTGAGCGGATGGGATATTTACAGCGAGGCCAACATCGGCGCCGCCAATGGACTGCAGCCGCAAAACGTGAATAACGGATTTGCGTTTTCCGGTCCCGGGCAGGGAATTGAGATCAGCGGTGGTCACCTGTATCGCGGATATCACTATTCCGTCGCTGTCATCAACCAGAACACAAGCGGAAATTCCGCCGCTCCGCCGAACGTGGATCCTGCCAATGGAGTTGGATTCTCCTCAGATTCCAATTTCAAAGACATCTACGCACGGTTTTCCTACCGCGTCAACCTGGAACGCGATCCGGCTAGCCGGAACGAAATCCAGGCAGCGGGTGCGACGGGCCCGCACGATCACACCTCTTTGAATCTAGGCAGCTTTTACTTGTACGGACGATCGGTGCAGAGGGCGACGGGCGTTCAATCGGACGGCCTAACCCAGACCGTAATCACTGCCCGCGAGCCCTTCTATCGCGTGGGTGGGGATTTCAGCTTCAACTACCACGCCTTGAATCTTTTCGGTGTTTACATGTATGGGCACGACAAGAACCTGGTGCCGTTGACGCCCAGCGACTTTATTTTGCCAACCGGCTTCATCGGAGGCCGCGCGGCCACTTTCTCCGGCGGGTTTCTGGAAGCCGACTACCTCCCTTTACCCTGGGTGATGACAATCATGCGCTGGGACCGGGTAAACTCCACCGCCGATCAAATCAACGGCATTGGGGCTGACGCCGGTAGTCCTCCGCCATCGCCCTTCTTTTCGCCCTTCAGTTCTGTGCGCAACCGGTTTACTCCTGGGGTGCAGTTCCTGATTCACGCCAACATTAAAACCTCGTTCGAGTATCAAATCCGGCCGAAACAGATTGTGTATGCGCCGGGAACGAATTTCGCACTCACTAACCCGTTCCGCACCAATTCCGCGGTGGCAGGATTAGAGTTCGTGTACTGAGATCGGGGGAGGCCCGACCTCCCCGCCATTTGGAGTCCAAGGAGAATTATGAAACGCAATTTTGCAGCGGTAATTCTGATGATGACAGTGTTGAGTGCGATGGCTTACGCGGGTTCGATCTCCGGCAAGGTGTCTGGTGTAGCCGGGGAGTCAGCGGTGTATCTGGAAGCCGCAGCCGGAAAGACCTACCCCGCGCCCACCGCTCACCCAACGATTGACCAGAAGGGGCTGATGTTCCAGCCGCACCTCGTCGCCGTGCAAGTGGGGACGACTGTAGATTTCCTGAATAGTGACACGGTTGCCCATAACGTGTTCTGGACCGGCGTCGGCGGCAATAAAAAACTCACCCACAACCTGGGTACATGGCCCAAGGGCGAGAAGCGTTCCTTCAAGTTCGACAACCCGGGCGCAGTGCCTCTGCTGTGCAACGTTCATCCCGAGATGTCGGGCTACGTGCTCGTTTCGCCGACTCCGTATTTTGCCGTAACGGACAAGTCGGGAGCCTTTAAGATCGAGGGCGTTCCGGACGGGAGCTATACCGTGACGGCATGGCACGAAGGCGCGAAGAATCAAAGCAAACCGGTGACAGTTGCCGGCGACACCAAAGCCGACCTCACCCTCAGCAAGTAGTATTGCGGGGAGCGGCGACGCACCGCCGCTCCTCTTCTCTCCTCTCTTCACCTGCTACAACCCAACGGTTCGGACGGGATAGGTTCTGTGCTCAAACGATACGTCAACAAAAAAGTCGATGCGGATTGGTTGAACACCAACTTCCCGTGCATGATGGCGTGTCCAGCCCATACCAATGCCGGTCGTTATGTCGCGCTGATTGCGGAGGGCCGATTTGAGGAGGCTTACCGCATCTCACGCGATCCGAACCCGCTGGCATCAATTTGCGGGCGAGTTTGCGCCCATCCTTGCGAAACCGCGTGCCGGCGCGGCGAAATAGACAAGCCCATTTCGATTCGCGCTCTCAAACGGTTTCTCACCGAGCGTCACGGCCCCGAGTCGAAACATCCCATTAACGTTTACGAGGGACGCACGCAGCCCAAGCTGGCCTTTAAGGTGGCGGTGGTCGGTGGCGGGCCGGTCGGTCTTTCCGCGGCCCACGATCTGGCGTTGATGGGATACTCCGTCACCATTTTTGAAGCAGCGCCGGTTGCAGGCGGCATGTTGTACCTTGGAATTCCGGAATACCGGCTGCCTCGCGACGTGGTGGAAGCGCAAGTGCGCGAGATACTGGAGACCGGCGACATCACTCTGAAACTGAATCAGGCGGCGGGGCGGGACTTCACCGTCTCAGACTTACGACGCCAAGGTTTCGACGCCGTGGTTATCGCAGTTGGCGCCCATCGTAGCCGCGACCTCAGCATTCCCGGAGTGGACCTGGATGGCGTTCACAAGGGCATTGATTTCCTGCTCAATGTAAATCTTGGTTACAAATTCACCATCGGCAAGAAAGTGGTTGTGATTGGCGGCGGCAATGTCGCGATGGATGTCGCCCGCTCCGCGGCGCGCGAAGTGGTGAAGCAGCATACCGAAGGGGTTGAGGACGCTGAGCCTTCGGCCGATAACATGACCGCGGTGGCGACCCGCGAATTGGTGGATGTATCGCTCTCGGCTTTGCGCATGGGAGCGCGCGAAGTCAACATTGTTTGCCTGGAACGCCGCAACGAGATGCCGGCGGCACTAGAAGAAATCGAAGAGGCGGAAACCGAAGGCGTTATTCTGCATCCCGGCCTGGGACCGCACCGGGTAATTGGCAAAGACGGCAAAGTGGTGGGCCTGGAAACCCTTGCCACCAAGTGGGTGTTCGACGAGAACAAGCGCTTCAATCCCGCTTTTTATGAGGGCAGCGAGAGCATCATCGAGTGCGATACGGTGATCATGGCCATTGGGCAAGCCCCGCGGCTTGACTTCCTGAAGCCAGAAGACGGCATTGAGATTTCGCCGCGGGGATTGATCGCGGTCAATCCGCAGACTTTGATGACGTCGGCTCCCGGAGTATTTGCTGGCGGGGACTGCGTTTTTGGCCCTCGCATGATCATCGACAGCGTAGCCGACGGCAAGAAGGCCGCCGTCGGTGTTGACGAGTATTTGCGCGGTCTCAAGCACCCGGAACCTACGGTGGAAGTCGAAGTCTTTAATCGCCACTCCATGCCTCTCGACTTCATGAACATCGACCGGCAACCCATCCCCATGCTGCCGCTCGACCGCCGTACTGGCGTGACCGAAGTAGAGATTGGGTACGACGCCGACTCCGCCATGGAAGAAGCGCAGCGCTGCCTGAAGTGCTGGATCAATACCGTTTTCGAGGGTAACGAAGAAGATGGAACCACCTGCATCCTGTGCGGTGGTTGTGTGGATGTGTGTCCGGAGAACTGCCTGGATCTGGTCTCGCTTGGGCGCCTCGACTTTACTGAGGAGACGGTTGCTCACATTCGCAATGAACACGAGTGTTTCGGTGTGGAACTTAGCGATGTTGGGGTGGACGAGTTGGGCGTGATCTCCGGCTCTGCCATGCTGAAGGACGAGACCCGATGCATCCGCTGCGGACTGTGCGCGATGCGCTGCCCGGTGGATACCATCACTATGGAATCCTACAACCTGATTCCAGCCGAGCCTACAGGACTCATTTCGATCGAAGCCATGGATTCAGGCTTGCGCCCCAAGCCGCCGGTGGCCGCAGCGACGAGGTAATATGACTGAAAAATCTGAAGTCGACATGAAGGCCGGCAACGATCTGAACCGGCGTGATTTCTTTCTGAAGATGGGGCTCGGATCGCTAGGCATTGCGGCAGCCGGAACCACGGTGTTTGCGTACCAATTCTTGTCGCCCAATGTGCTATACGAACCCTCGCCAATCATTAACGCCGGCAAGCCCGATAGTTATCCCATGGACTCAGTGACCCTCGACGTAAACTCGGGCATCTTCCTGATCCACTCCAAGGAAGGCTTCTTTGCCTTGAGTGCGGTGTGTACGCACTTGGGATGCCTCACCTCCTGGAAGCCGGAACTGGGGATTATTGCCTGTCCGTGTCACGGCAGCAAGTTCAATCGGGAAGGGCAAAAAATCGAAGGCCCCGCACCCAAGCCCCTGCCCTGGTATCGCACTTGGTTGAGTGACGACGGCGAACTGATGGTGGACCGCTCCACTACCGTTCGCGAAATGGAGTTCCTGAGGGTCTAGGCATGGCGAAAACATTCGGGCAATACTTCGACGAACTTCGCGGCACCAGAGTGTGGCGGTCGGTGTTTCGTAGCGGCACAGGTTCGACTCCGCTGCACCGCTCGCTGGTGATCCAGCAGAATGTCTTTTTTCACTTGTTCGCGACCAAAGTCCGTCGCCGGATGATGAGTCTCAGCGCGACCTGGTACTTGGGAACGCTCACCTTGGGCACGTTCGTGATCCTGGTGATTACCGGCATTCTGCTGATGCTCTATTACCATCCGTCTGCACCTCAGGCCTATGCCGACACCAAAGACCTGCAATTTGTAGTTTCATCGGGCTTGTTTCTGCGCAGCCTGCACCGATGGTCGGCGCACGCCATGGTGTTTCTAGTCTTTGCGCACATGTTCAAAGTGTTCTATCGCGGCGCCTATCGTCCACCTCGCGAATTTAACTGGGTGATCGGAGTGGTGCTGCTGCTGGTGACTTTGCTGCTCAGCTACACCGGATACCTGCTGCCCTGGGACCAGTTGGCCTACTGGGCGATTACAGTCGGTTCCAACATCGCGTCGGCGGCGCCGTTGGTCGGTGACAAGATTCGCTTTATGCTGCTGGGCGGTAACCTGGTGAATGCAAACGCCCTGCTCCGTTTCTACGTGCTGCACTGCATGATTCTTCCACTGGTGGCGATGTTTTTCATTGCCATCCACTTCTGGAGGATCCGCAAGGACGGCGGCTTGTACTCGCCGCATAGCCAGCCCAAGGTGGCGGCGGCAATTCCACTAGCGCCAGCCAAGGAGGCGCAATGAGCGACGGCAAAGATTTTGTCACAGGGATTGACTCCAGCGCCAAGCGTTCGCCGCGGCGCGTCGTCTTCGTTACCCGCAGAACCTCGCCGCAAGTAAGAGCGGTGGACGAGGCTGAGGTCCAGACTTATCCAGAGGTGCTGTTTCGTTCGGCGGTCGCAGTCGAACTGCTCGCCATTGTCCTAGTCGCGGTTTCTCTGTTGTTCAGCGCTCCGCTGGAAGGACTGGCGGACCCATCGCATACCCCCAATCCCGCGAAGGCTCCATGGTACTTTCTGGGATTGCAGGAGATGCTGCACTACTTTCCCCCCGTGGTGGCGGGGGTTCTGGTGCCTGGCTTGGTGGTGATGGCGTTGATCGTCATCCCGTATTTCAATATCAATGTGGAAGCGGAAGGTTTGTTTACCAAGGACAGGGGGCGGCGCCTGCGAGTGTTTTACATCGTGGCGGTTGCACTCTCCATTTTTCTATTTTCGTTTCACGTGTACGTGGCGCTGGTCCCCACGCTGATGGTGGTGGCCTTCATGGTGGTGGCGGCGCAGAGTTCAGTGCAGTCGCCGGGATCCTTCCGTCGCTATCTGACCGCGAAGCCGCTCTCTTACTGGATCATGACTTGGTTTTTATTTGAACTGGTGGTGCTGACGGCCGTCGGTACCTTCTTCCGCGGCCCGGGCTGGTCCTGGGTATGGCCTTGGAGGAGTTGAGTGCAATCATCGAATTCCGCATTGTCGTGGTGGCGAAAGTTCATAAGCGACCCAGTGCGCACGTTTGGCGTGGTCAGCATGGTTTTGCTGGCCCTTCTAGCCATTGCCCCGGCGAAGAATTATTTCAGTGAATGGCGGCACTATCAAAACGGTTATTTGCGGCTGATTCGGAATCGCGGGGATGCAGTCACGCTGCAGCGTCATGTTCAGTCCGGCATCCAGCAGATCTGGCATCCTGAGCTAGGCGTCACCGATCGCTGTACATCGTGCCACGTGGGATTGAAAGAATCGAGTCTGACCGATGTCAGCACTCAGCCCTATCGTAAGCATCCGGTGATTCCTCATGCCATCGATCAGTTCGGCTGTGTGATGTGCCATCGCGGACAGGGCGCCGCCACCACGGTAGAGGAAGCGCACAGTAGCACGCTCGCCTGGGAGCAGCCGCTGTTGCCCGCGCGCTACATCCAGTCTGGGTGCGGGCAATGTCACCAGAAGCCTCTTGACAGCACTCCGGTATTGAACCAGGGCCGCGCCACCCTCGCCCGCTATGGATGCGTGCAATGCCACATCGTGAAGTCGCCCGATGGGACCGTCCTCAAGGCCACTCAGGATGCGCCAGCGCTGAGTCACATTGCCGACAAAACAACTCGCGAGTGGGTGTACGCCTGGCTGAAAGATCCGCAAGCCTATGCCGTCGCCACGACGATGCCGAACTTCCAGTTGAAGGACGAGGAAGCGCGCGACATCTCGGCGTTCCTGATGGCGAACAGCACACCGGTGGTGGGGGATACTGCCCCTGAAACCGCTCACAAGGCTGCAGACCCCGCAGCTGGCGGGAGTCTTTATGGGGAGGCGTTCTGCTCCTCGTGTCATGCGGTACAGAATGCTGCGGGCAATCTAGTTGGGGGTAATGTCGGGCCTGAGTTGACACACATCGGCAACAAGGCGAACCCGGAATGGCTGCGAGCCTGGCTGCGCAATCCCCGCGTTTACGATGCCGCGACAGAGATGTCGCACTACCGCTTCAACGACCAGCAGTTGGAAGTCATGGAGGGCTTTCTGTTGGCCAAGAAAGACCCCGACCTGCTGGCCAACGTCCATCTTGAGGCGGCGACTCCAGATCAGATCGCCCACGGCAAAGGCCTGGTGGCCGAGTACGGGTGCTCCTCATGCCACGAGATCAGTGGCATCAAGCGCCCCGAGAATTTTGCGCCGGAACTCACTCGGATTGGCAGCAAGCCAGTGTCGCAGTTGGTGTTTCTGGAGCGCATGCCGCACACCTTGCCTGACTATATCGCTGGTAAGATTCGCCAGCCCCGCGCCTTCGGTTCGGGTTTGAAAATGCCGCAGTACACCTTGAGCGTCGCGCAAATCGATTCATTGACGACGGCGCTGTTAGCGCAGAACGAGCGGGCTCAGACTCTGCCGCCTGCGCTTATGGCGCCCAATGCCCCCGCATCTCACTATCAACCGGCGGGCAAAGCGGGCCAGTTGATGACTGATCTTGCATGCTTCAGTTGCCATGCCATCAACGGCCGCGGCGGCGATATGGCGCCGGACCTGACTTGGGAAGGCAGTTCGGTACAGCGACAGTGGTTGGAAGAGTTTTTTAAGAATCCCAACACCCTGCGTCCCGCTCTCATTCGCCGCATGCCCAAGTTCAACCTGACCAACGAGGAAGTTACGACGCTCACCGACTACATCATGACGGTGTATCAGACTCCGGCGTTTGACCGTGACTCACTGCCAGCGACCGGCTACTCGCCCACTGACGTCGAACAGGGCAAGCAACTGTTTTACTCAAAATATGCCTGCCAGTCCTGCCACATCGTCGATGCAAAAGTGGATAAGGGCTACATTGGACCGACGCTGACCGCAGTCGGCAGCCGCATGACCGGAGCGTGGGTCTATCACTGGCTGAAAGATCCGCAGGCGCTGCGCCCGGGAACTGTGGAACCCAATCGCCACATGGGCGACGAGGATGCCAAAGCGCTGACCGCATTCCTGATGATGCAGAAGGGAAGTGCCAAGTCACAGGGGGCCAAGAAGTGATGAAGAAAACAACTGTAGTTTTTGGACTGTGGCTGGGAATCGCATTGATATCTGCAGGTTGTGCGCGCAGGAACGTCCAAGCGGCAGGGCCTGCCGCTAGCGGATTTGGCGCCGCGCTGGTGGAATCGAGTGGCGGCAAGCAGATTGCGTCCGCTGGCACCACTCTACCGCAACCACTGGTAGTCCAAGTGAATGACGATCAAGGCGCCGCCGTGGCGGGAGCCCTCGTCCAATTCCACGGCCCTGCGGGAACCAGTTTCGACCCTCCCCAGATGCTCACCGACTCCAGCGGACAAGCCACGACCAACGTGATGCTCGGAAGCATGGCGGGCCGCTATCAATTGCTGGCCACCACGATGACCAAAGCGCACAAGGCCGTCGATCTGAAAGTGGACGAGATTGCTCTCGACTATCAGCGCGCTTGGGGACAGACTCTCGACGACAAATACTGTTCGCGATGCCACAGCCCAGAGTCAACTCCGGAACGCGTTTCCAACTACGACAATCTTGCCGTCAAGCCGCACCCCTTCACCGAAGGGGACACGCTAAACAAGATTTCCGACGCCGACCTGTTGGCCATCATCAGCCACGGCGGGCCGGCGCTGAACAAGTCTCCCCTGATGCCGCCCTACGGCTATACTCTGAGCAAGGCGGAGATGCAGGCGCTCATCGCTTACATTCGCACCATCTCCGATCCTCCGTACCAAACTTCCGGGATGGTGTATGCCAAAAAGTAGTTGGTGTTTGCTGCTGGTGATGGGTGTGGTCTTGGCTGCTCGAGCGCAGGTGGTCACTCCAGTTGAAATCAAAGATCCCGTCCTGCGCGACCTGCAATCGAAGTATATGGACGACCTCAAGGCAGCCGGCGCCGACATCATCAACCTGCCGTTCGAGTATCCGTTCTACCTCAGCCGCAAGCTCGATCTCGACCAAGCCAAGCAGCGCTGGGCGGACCAGCGCTCACTTCGCTTCGAGCGCTACAACGCCAAGACAGTGATCGCAATTACCGGAAACTATTTCGCCGCCTACAACGCCGAGCAACTGAACAAGGGCCAACGTGCCCACAAGACTTTTTTCGATGTGATCGAGCCGCTGCTGAAAGCTACCGTTCCCCACTTCCAGAACAACAAGAGTGTGGACGGCTACGCGATTGAGATTTCTCACCATGTCCGCGGCAAAGCAATGGGTGTCTCGATGGAGCGACCCGAGAATTTCCTGGTATATATCCCCCAGATTGAGGCGACTCGATTCGTCACATCCAAGGACGAGCAGGTTCGACAGGCAGCATTGCTGGAAGGACAATTCTTCTTGAATGGGGAGCCAGTCACCATTTGGGCCGATGGCGAAGGCCCGCAAGTGGCCACGGCGGCGGTGCCCGATGCTCCAGTCCGAGGGCAGCCCGGCGCAACACCTTCGGCCGACACGGTGCGCGACGATCAGGGACACGTGGTGCCAGCGCCCACCGTAACAGGCTTCCCTAAGCCCATCAAGCCATCGGTCGATCCTGAATCAATCCCGCAACCTGCGCGGAATACATCGCCTGAAACTTTAAGTGAGCTGCAGGCCTCCAGTCAGGAACTGCTAGCCAAGATTGTTAAGGAAGTCGATCCGCAGGCCCACTTTGTAACCTATGCTGCGCCCAGCTTTGTGGCTTTCAGGCAGGGAATTTATTTGGAGCTTTCGGTGAACACTGCGCTGCCTGAGTTGGCGGCTGGCTCTCGCTACAAGCTGGCGGCCGTCGCATTTGATGACCATGTGTCGCACCTCCTTCGCCCATTGCTCGAGTACTTTAAGGGCGAACAAAAGTTTGACGGGATCGGGGTCAGCACTACGGTTCACCTGGCCGGCAAGAACCAGTCTGCTGCCGCAGCACAGGCGATTGAGTTCTACTTTCCTTTCGCCGCGCTGAAGTGTTACCAGAAATACGACTGCACAGGGCAGCAACTGATTGACGCCGGTACGGTGCTCATCAACGGCGAGAGGGTTGGTTTGGATTTGCAAATCGCCGAAGGTGGATCGGCTCGCTAACTTCTCGGTGAGTGGAGCGCTATCGCAATCGCTCAGCCGGTGGTATTGCCGGAATGCCCCAACCGCTCCCGTGGCATCAAGCGGTGAGGTCGAACGGCAAAATTACCAAATTAAAAAACCTCAACATTACAAATCATCATCCTTCCATCTTGTATCGGCTCTCGGCCAGCGCGTACATGCGCCGCCACACCAGGCGATTCACCGTGACCACTGCGGCCGCCATGAGAATGGTCGCCGCCAGCAGAAGTTGCGAATTACCGGAATCCGTGGCGTGAGAGATGGTGGACCCCAGACCGGGGGTGGAGTAAATGTGCCCTTTAAAGTGAAAATATTCAGCCACAATGCTGGCATTCCACGCGCCGCCGGAAGCAGTGACTAACCCTGTGACCAGGTATGGGAAGATGCCGGGCAAGATCAACTTTCGCCAACGGTTCCAGCCGTCGATCCCGAAGACGGATGTCGCCTCTTTCAAGTCGGAGGGAAGGGCGATAGCTCCAGCGATTACGTTGAACAGGATGTACCACTGGGTCCCCAGCAGCAGCAGCACGATTGAGCCCATCCCCAGCCCGCCGCCGATGCGAATAAGCAAGAGCAGCACAACTGGGAACAGAGCGGTTGCTGGCACCGATGCCGCGATCTGCGCCAGGGGTTGAGCAATTCGCGCCAGTCGCGGGTTCAGGCCGATCGCGACCCCGGCGGGAATGGTCCAGGCTGCGCCAATCAACAGCGCCAGGTTCACCCGAAAGAAGGTTGCGACGAGACCCCCTCCCAGTTCTCGCAATTCCATGATTCGGAGCGTGGATAGCGTTCCCACCACGCGCACCATCGCATAAATCACCAGCACCAACGCAGCCGCTCCCAACAAGCGTCCAGTCCATACCACGACAGGCTTGGACCGCGATGGCGGCGCAATTCTCCCATGCTGGCGGGCGAAATGAGCCATGACCGATTCCCCCATTGGCCGCACTACTTTCTTTTGAATGCGTCGCAATCCGCGGGAATGCCGCATCCAGTTCAGAAACCAGGATTCTGGAGCGTCCGCGCTCTCCACCTGTTCGAACTTGAATTTTTCGGCCCACGCAATCACCGGGCGCCACACCACTTGGTCAAGCAGCACAATCACGGCGATCATGGTGGCTAAGCCCCACAGCAGGGACGAAGTATCGCCCGCGCTGGCCGCGGTTTGCAGGTAGGAACCAAGCCCTGGCAAGCGGAAATCGCGCTCACCCAAGACAAACATTTCGCACGCCATCAGGAAGAACCATCCACCGGCCACCGACATCATCGAATTCCACACCAAGCCGATGGTGCCGTAGGGAAGCTCCATCTGCACAAAGCGCTGCCACCCGCTGAACCCGTAGATCTTCGCGGCTTCACGCATCTCGCGCGGAATGCTCTTCAGCGACGCATAGAAACTGAACGCCATGTTCCACACTTGTCCTGTGAAAATCAGCAAGATGGCGCCCGCCTCCACACCGAGCTGACGCCCGGGAAACAGCGCCACCATCGCCAGCATCACTCCCGGCAAGAAACTCAGCACCGGGATGGACTGCAGCACGTCCAGCAATGGAACCATGAATTTCTCTACGCGCGGGTTGTTGGCAGCGATGTAGCCATAAACCAAAGCGAATAGCAGACTCAGCACGTAGGCCGCGGTGATTCGCAACAGCGAATAGCCCGCATAGATGGGTAGAGCGAAGGGGCTGCGGGAGATTTCAACCGATGGAGTAAACGGTCCGAGCCAGGTTTTGCCCACGACCACGGTGCCATAGAAGAGCGCCAGCGCAGCGGAAAACATCAGCAGGTCGGGCAGGCGCGAAACAGACACCCGCGGCAGTACAGACCACAGCGGACGGAGAAGATTAGGGCGCAGAGTTTCCCGGGTCTTCATGATCGTTCGGGAGCGGAGAGGGAGTTGAAGTCGAGATGTTCCGCCAGGAGTAGGCGGTGGGTTTCGGGATCGTAGTCAAAAATCTCGGCGTATCGGCCCCAGTTCATTGCGGTACTGAACTGGCGCTCGACTTCATCTTCGCTGAAGTGATCGTCCAGGATGTCGTGGAAGAATTCCTCGGGAATGGAATGGTCGGACTTTGCATGCAGAATGTTGTCGATTTGCTGCAAGATCACCACGTGTTTTCGCGCGGCTTCGCGAAACAGGATTTTGCGGTCTTGAATGTCAGCTTCTGCGAATCGTCTGCCGCCGGGCGTAATCTCGATGTCGCCTTCTTTCAAAGTGGCGAAACCTAGCAGAACACAGCCTTCCAGGATGGGCAGCAGGTCTTCCACGTCCATCACCAATTGGTCTGAGAGACGGTAGATATCCTCGCGGCCGCCGCGGTCCGCCAGCAACTCAAGCAGTCCAGTGATGCCGCCGACGCGCGCGTGGGGCAGCATTTGATATTTCTGGCGAGTCGCCTTGATCGTGGGGATGGCGGTCGCAGCGCTTCCCGGCGGAACATGGTCGGCCTCCGGTTCCGTCATCACTCGGTACACATAGTCCACGTACTCCACAAACCGCGCCGCCTTGCGATCGCGCCATTGCGGAATGTCCACTTGAAAGTCCGCGCGCACGCGGGCCGGATTCTTCCCCAGCACGATCACGCGATCGGCCAGCAGCACAGCTTCCTCAATGTTGTGCGTCACCAGAAAAATCGCGCTACTCGACATCTTCTTGCTTAGCCACAGTTCCAGCAGTTCATTGCGCAGCGATTCGGCGGTCAACACATCCAGAGCGGAAAAAGGTTCGTCCATGAAGAGCACTTCCGGTTCTACCGCCAAGGCCCGCGCGAAACCGACTCGCTGCTTCATGCCTCCCGAAAGTTCCTTAGGGTAGGCAGTCTCAAATCCATCCAGGCCAACCGTGTCTACCGCCTTGAGGGCGCGCTTTCGCCGTTCGACGGCGCCCATGCCGTGCGCTTCCAGGGGGGCCTCCACGTTCTCCAGTACCGTCAGCCAGGGAAACAGGGCAAAGCTTTGGAACACGATGGCCGCGCTCGGCTGCTGTTCCGCCAAGGGCTTGCCATGCCACAATACGCTTCCGGAAGACGGTTGAGCCAAGCCGCTGAGAATCCGCAGCAGAGTAGATTTGCCGCACCCCGAGGGCCCCAGCAAGGCAATGATCTGGCCGCCGGCGACGTCGAGATCGATGGGCGCGACCACCTCAATCTGCTTGCCGCCGGGTTGGACATAAAACTTCTCGACCGCGCGGGCCTGAATGATTGGATCGGTCACGCTTGGATAGGTCACGCTGTTACTCCAATGAAAATGGCGTTGTGATGCATCTGGAAAGCAAGTTCACGATACAGCCCAGGAATGCCCGCATCAAGCGGCAAAATCTTCGTGCACAGCAGCCGCAAACGATTGTGGCAGGCGGTCGGTGATCTCTACCAGGTGCTTCAGTTTCTCCGCTAAGCCCGCGGTCAGGGCGCTTGGATGGTATCGCCACGACCAGTTGCCCACGCTTTGGCTGGGAACATTCATGCGTCCTTCGCTACCCAAGCCAAGAACATCCTGCAGCGGAACCATGCAGAGACGGGCCACGGAACTCTCGGCAGCGCGGATGAATGCCCAGTGGATTTCGTCAGCGCAATTTCCCAGATAGGCAAGGGCATTGCGCCGCTCGTGTTCCGCCGCGCCAGAGCGCCACCAGCCCACGATTGTGTCATTGTCGTGCGTGCCGGTGTACACCACTTTCTCGGCGGTGAACGTGTGCGGCAAGTAGATGTGCGCGCCAGCGTCTCCAAACCCAAACTGCAGCACCGCGATGCCTGGAATGTTATGGCGCTCGCGCAAAGCATGGACCTCCGGAGTAATGTATCCGAGGTCTTCCGCGAAGAAGGGAAGTCCACCGAGCGCGGCGTTCAGCGTATTGAACAGTTCATCGCGCGGTCCGTCCACCCAGCGCCCATGGATAGCCGTCTCCTCTCCCGCTGGAATTTCCCAGCATTGCTCAAATCCGCGAAAGTGGTCCAGTCGGATGTAGTCGCAGGTGTGCGTAGCCCAGCGCAGCCGATCAATCCACCATTTATACCCGCGTGACTGCATCACATCCCAGCGGTACAGCGGATTTCCCCAGCGCTGACCTGTCTCGCTGAAGAAATCAGGCGGCACTCCGCTCACCACTTCCATGCGAAGGTCTTGGTCGAGGCGAAATAGTTCCGATTGGCTCCATACATCGGTGCTGTCGTAGTTCACAAATATCGCGATGTCGCCGACAATCCGAATCTGGTGGTGGCTGCAGTACCGCCGCAGCGCCCGCCACTGCTCATGAAACCAGAACTGCAAAACGCGGCGAATGGCGAGCTGCGGGGCGAGTTCCATTTGCACCCTCCGTATCGCCGCATCTTCGCGCCGAGACAGTTCGCGCGGCCAGTCAATCCAACTTCGTTGTTTAAATTTCTCGCGCAATGCGTCGAACAATACGAAGTCTTCCAGCCACCATGCGTTTTCAGAACAAAAGTTTTGATAGCGTTGCCGGTGGGAGTCCGAAGCAATTTCCAGGAAGCGTGCCGCCGCAGCCTCCAGCAGCGGAGTCTTGCGCCGCAACACCGATTCGTAGTCCACTGCGCCCAGCTCCGACCCCGGTTCGTCCTCGGAGGTGTCGGCGTAGCCCTTGTCTACCAATCGTTCCAAGCTGATTAGCAGCGGGTTTCCAGCAAACGCCGAAGTCGAAGAGTAGGGAGAGAATCCTTCTCCCAAGGGACCGAGCGGCAAGACTTGCCACCACGCTTGCCCCGAGGCAGCGAGGAAGTCCACGAAGCGATACGCCGCCGGCCCAAAGTCGCCAATGCCCCCGCGCGAGGGCAACGAACTGGGGTGAAGCAGGATTCCGCTGGCGCGAGGAAAGGCCATGACGTTGATTTCTTCCGGTTCCGGTGAAGATAGTCGGGAAGCGGCGCTCGTCCGACACTATGAAGGTGAGTGCCGCGCAGAAAGGAGTTACTGTCCTTCTTCCTGACCGCGATGGGTCAAGGCCTTCAACTCCTGCTGATTGACTTTGATCTTGCCCGACTTCTCCATCTGCGCGCGCACGTTAGAGACAAATAAGCCAAAAAGTTCATTCTGCCGTCCTTGCAACTCCTGGTCGCGAAATTGATCCTTCTTCTGGGCATACTCTTCGTCGGTGGGGTCTTTCCTCTCCAGCACCTGTAAAACGGCCCCGGTCTGACCCGAAATCAGAGGTCCGCTGATGCCTCCGGGCTTCAGAGAAAACGCCACGGCTGCCTGTCCCGACATCGAACCCAGATCCGGAACCTGCCCATCGGGAGCGACAAACTCGCTGGTCTTCATCTGCGCGCCCGCTTCTTTCGAGGCTTTCTTCAAATCGTGTCCGGCTTTCGCCCGGTCGGCGAGTTCCTGGGTCTTCTGTTGCAGCAGGGCTCCGGTGCGTTCGCCTTTAAAGTCTTCTTCTACTTTGGCGCGGATCTCCTCGAAAGTCGGCGTCCCTGGCGGCTTAATACCCTCCAGTTCAAACACTGCGTATCCCTGAGATGTTGCAGCGACTTCCGGCGGCGACTTCTCTTTCACTGCGAAAACAGTATCCAGGAATTGCGGCGACAACTCTCCCGGCCGCGGATTTTCGTTGCGCGCGAAGAAGTCCGTAGTCACTACCGGCAACTTTTTCGCCTCCGCCGCTTTGTCTAGCCCGAGCGCTTTCGCCTGGCTGAGCACTCCGTTGGCGGCAGCCTCGGCCATGCCTGCGGCCTTTTGCTGTTTCAGCACTGGCTCGATCTGCGGCTTCACTTCCTCTAGCGTCTTAAGGTGAGCCTGTTGCTTCTCTCCACCCTTGATGATGTGGAAGCCATAGCTGCTCTTCACCAGATCGCTGATCTGGCCATTGCCCAGAGAGAAAGCGGCTTTTTCGAATTCTGGTACGGTGCGGCCTCGACCGATCCATCCCAACTCACCGCCTTGTTTCGCGCTCCCCGGATCATCCGAGTACTTCTCTGCCAGCTTGGCAAAATCTCCGCCCGCTTTGGTTTGTTTCAACACGTCTTCCGCTTTCTTGCGGGCTTCTTCTACGCCTTTCTCATCCACTTTCCCGTCCGTGCCTGGCAGCGGGGTCTTGATCAGAATATGGCTTACTTTCACTTGCTCCGGCATCTGGTACTCGTCGCGATGCTGGGTGTAATACGATTGCAATTCCTGCGGCGTAACCTGGACTTCAGACGCGAGCTTGGCAATATCCACGCTCACAAACTTGATCTTCCGTTTTTCTGGAATCGAATTCGTGTAGGTCGGTCGCTTCTGTTCGTAGAAACTCTTCAACTCCGCTTCCGTCGGGTGCAGGCTCTTGCGGATATCCTCCTGCGATAGCACCGCATACTCGAACTTCACTTTGGTGTTGGCCTTGTCGAACCCCTTGCGCACATCGGCGTCGCTCACGGTGGCCGCGCCCGTCACCAAATTGCGCAGCTTCCGCTCCAGGATGATTTCCGTCTCCAGTTGTTCCAGCTGGGGAATGGTGAGGTTGTTGCTCTGCGCGAAATTGTCGTAGCCTTCCTGTCCAATGAACTTGCCTCCTGGAAACAGGATCGCCCCTAACTGTCCATGCTGCATTTCGTCGCGCAACTCGGCGTCGGAAACGCGGAGCCCCATGCGTTGGGCTTCGGCCAGCATGGCCTTTTGCGTGATCAGTTGTTCGGCCGCCTGGGATGCCAGGTAGGGCTTCAACATCGCGGCATCCGGTCCGCCCTTGGGAAACTGCCGGCGGATCATGGCTTGCGCCGTCCGCTGCACTTCGGTCGCGGTCACTTCTTCGCTGCCCACTTTAGCGATAATGCCTTTACCAGGCTGACCGGAAAGGAACTCATTGCCAATACCGCCGGGGACCAGCGTGATTACCATGGAAGCACAAATAACAAGCAAGATGCCGCCCAGAATGATCTTCAAGGCTGGGCCAGGGGTCTGCAAAAATCGAATCATCGTTTCAACACTCCAAAGAAATAAGGGGAATTCCTGATTATAAACTAGAACGAGGCTGGCCCAAATGTGCGCTGCCGCACTCCCCTCCGCCGGGTTCTATTGAAACGAATCAATACAGGGATTTGCACGAGTCCGCGTGGCTAGAGTGTGGTAACGTTTGTGGCTGACCGTCCCGGGAGAATGTTTTCCATGTCCATTCGTTCTGTGGCCTACTATGGTTTTCTGACCGGCTTCTTCGTGTTGGCCAGCTCGTTCTCTTTCTGTCAGTTGCCGGCCCCGCTGCCGCTTTCGGAGGGATGGACCCTCCAAAGCTCGGCCAAGATCACCGCCAAAGGCGACGCGATTTCCGCCGCCGGGTTTGCCCCCGCAGGCTGGTACCGCGTCAGCGTTCCCACCACGGTCGTCGCAGCGCAATGGAAGGCTGGCGATTTTTCCGATCCCTACTTTGGCATGAACCTGCGCCAACTGCCCGGCATGACCTATCCCATCGGCGCCAACTTCTCCAACGTCGCCATGGACAGCAGCAGCCCATATGCTGTGCCCTGGTGGTATCGCAAGGAGTTCACCGTTCCCGCCGACTTCGCGGGCAGAACCATCTGGTTGAATTTCGCCGGCATCAACTATCGCGCCAACATCTGGGTGAACGGCCGGCAGATCGCCAACTCGAGCGAAGTTGCCGGCGCCTGGCGGACATACTCGTTCAACATCTCCGGCGTGGCCAAGCCTGGAGCCACCAATGTTGTTGCGGTTCAAGTGTCGGCGCCCACTCCCACAGACTTAGCCATTACTTTCGTGGATTGGAACCCCGCCCCTCCCGATCGCGCTATGGGGCTTTGGCGTGACGTTTCTGTTTCCGCCACCGGTCCCGTTGCTCTTCGTTATCCCACCGTTATCTCGCAGGTCTCAACCGGCGGAGACAGCGCCCAGCTCACCGTGACCGTTCAATTGAAGAACGCGCTCGATCACCCGGTCCATGGCACGCTCAACGGAGACATCGATGCTATGAAGTTCTCCCGCGGGGTCGATCTGCTTCCCGGCGAGGCCAAAGACGTCACCCTCCAGCCCGCGCAATTTCCGCAGTTGAATTTCTCCCATCCCCGCTTGTGGTGGCCGGCGCAGATGGGAACTCCCAACCTGTATGACCTGCACCTCTCCTTTGAAGCCGGCGGCCAGATTTCTGATGCCATGCACACCCGCTTTGGCATCCGCGAAATTACCTCGGACCTCGACTCCCGGCAGCGTCGAGTCTTCTCCGTCAATCACAAGAAAATTTTGATTCGCGGTGGCGGTTGGTCTCCTGACCTGATGCTTCGCGAGGATCCAACGCGGCTGCGCGATGAGTTCCGCTACGTGCGCGACCTGGGTCTTAATACCATCCGGCTGGAAGGCAAGCTCGAATCCGAGGAGTTCTTTCGCCTCGCCGACGAACAGGGCATCCTGGTTATGGCCGGCTGGTGCTGCTGTGACCATTGGGAGCATTGGTCAAAATGGAAGCCTGCCGACTATCAAATCGCGGAGGCCTCGCTGCAGGACCAGATCTATCGCCTGCGCGGCCATCCCAGCTTGCTGGTGTGGCTCAACGGCAGCGACAACCCACCGCCAGCCAACGTAGAAGCCGTGTATCTCAAAGTCGAGGAGAAGCTGCTTTGGCCGAACCCAATCGTGTCGTCGGCCACAGGTAAGCCTACTTCAAAATCCGGCGACAGCGGCGTAAAGATGACTGGCCCCTACGAATACGTCGCGCCGGGCTACTGGCAGTTGGACGGCACCCGCGGCAAGCCTGAGGCCGTCTGCAATCCCGGGGGTTGCGGAGGAGCCTATGGCTTTAATACCGAAACCAGCATGGGTCCCGCGGTTCCACCGGTTGAGAGTCTGCGCAAGATGCTCCCTGCCGATCACCTCTGGCCGATCGATGAATACTGGGGCTTCCATGCTGGCGGAGGAGAATTCAAGAACGTCCACGTCTTCACTGAGGCTTTGGAAAAACGTTACGGCAAAGCCGACAGTCTCGACGACTACACCCTCAAGTCGCAACTGATGACCTACGAAGGCGTGCGCGCCATGTTTGAGGCCTACTCGCGCAACAAATATGTCTCGACCGGGGTCATCCAGTGGATGCTTAACAACGCCTGGCCTTCGGTGATCTGGCACCTGTACGACTATTATTTGCAGCCCGGGGGAGGCTACTTCGGTGCAAAGACTGCCAATCAGCCGTTGCATCCTGTCTATGGATACGATGACCACGCCGTGTGGGTGGTCAGCAGCCAGTACACCGACGTCAAAGGCCTCACACTGTCCGCGCAGGTTTTCGACCTTCACATGAACCAGAAATTCAGCAAGAGCGTCGCTCTCGACGCCCCTGCAGACAGCACTCGCAAGCTGTTTGAATTACCTTCCATTCCCGATCAGACTCCCACCTACTTCCTCTCTTTACGCTTGACCGATAGCAATCAACAACTGGTGGGATTGAATTTCTATTGGCTGTCCACTGCGCCGGAAACTCTGGACTGGGCCAAATCCAATTGGTGGAAGACCCCAACTCGGTCTTTCGCCAACTACACCGCACTGGCCAACCTGCCTAAAGTCAAACTGCAAGTCCGCAGCCGGACTGAGCGCCATGCGGACGATTCCATTACCCACGTGATGTTGGAAAATCCCAGCCCGAGTCTGGCATTTTTCGTCCGTCTGAAAGTCAACAAAGGAGCGGGGGGAGACGAAATTCTGCCCGTGATCTGGGAAGACAATTACCTCTCGCTCCTGCCCGGGGAGAAACGCGAAATCACGGCCACGTACCGCGCCAGTGCTCTGGGAGCCGCAGAGCCTGCGGTTGAAGTCAAGGGATGGAACGTGGAATAAGGCCGCACGACTGCGTGGGAGATGATTCTTTTATTCCTCTTCCCCGGGCAAGTCAAAATTTACCAACTCGCCCCGGAATCCCCGCGTTTTCCAGGCGCCAAACGCGATCCCAATCGCCATCCACAGCGCGCCGAACACTCGCGACTTGGTGCTCAAGTTCCACCACAGGATCGCGCAGATCACAAACCCGAGCACCGGCGGAAAGAAATTCATCAGCTTCTTCTCTTGAGCGCGGACGAAATAGCGCATGAATGCCGCCGCATTGACTCCCATAAAGGCAATCAGCGCTCCGAAATTCAGCAGATTCGCGCCCAATTCGAATCCCGTGCCTTCACCTCCAGCGGCCCACGGCAGTAAGAAGGCTCCCGCCAATGCCAGCGCGCCCACAAATACCACTCCATTGCGTGGCACGCGCCGTTTCGCATCCACTACGCCGAAGAACGACTTGGGCAACGCATTGCTCCGACCCATTCCAAACAGCAACCGCGCTGCACCCAACTGGGCTCCCATACCCGACCCGAAATTCGCAACCAACAGGGTAAATCCGACTATCGCAAACAGCGGCGCCCAAGCCTGCTTGGCGACATGCACGAATGCCGTATCCACATTGGGGAACGCCCGTGTAACTGGCCAGATCAGTTGGGCTGCATAAACTTCCAGCGCCGACAAGAGTCCAATGACCACGCATGTGAGCACCGTGGCCAGCAGGATATTGCGTCGCGGATTTTCCGCCTCTTCTGAAAGCGTGGATATGCCGTCGAAGCCGATGTAGGTCAGCACCGCTACCGAAGTCCCTCCCAGCACGGCCTTCGAATCCCACGTCTGCGGATCGTAAAACGGGTGCGTAAAGAATCCCGCGCTGTCGTGCGGGTGGCCAAATACATAACGCGCGGCTGCGACAAAGAAAATCGCGATCACCACTCCCATTCCCGCCGCTAGTCCCGAGTTCACCCTGGCTGAGGTCTTCACCCCCTGAAGATTTAGCAGCGTAAACACGACGGCGAAAAAAGTTGCCCACCCCCAGTACGGAATCCCCGGCGCGAAGTCATGCGCCTGCTGGCTGATCCAAATCACACAAATCATCGGGTTGAGCATGTAATCCATCACCATGCTCCAACCGGTCACGTAGCCAAGCGCTGGATTAATCTCCTGCCCCACATAGGTGAATGCCGACCCGGCACTGGGATACGCCCGCGCCATCCGCCCATAGCTGATGGCTGTGAACAGCATCGCGACCATCGCGACCAGAATGGTGGTAACCACATGCCCGCGTCCCCGCTGGCTGAGCACTCCGTACACCGACATGGGCGCGGTGGGCTGAATCACGATCACGCC
>JBBQVN010000007.1:0-57530 GCA_038211475.1 Terriglobales bacterium
AAGGGACCAGCGCAATGGCAGCCTGACCCACAAGATTGATCCCAAAGTTGACGGCGAGCGCGACCACATTGCCGAGTCGCTACAACAGGCCGGCCAGGTCAAGAGCCTGAACTACTTCCTCCCCAGCAATCCGGTGCTCGAAGCGCGCAACGCCACTGGCGGCGGATACACTTCGAGCGGGCAGATTCTGGTGATTGTGTTGAAGTAGAAGTGACGGTGAAGTCGGAGTGATTGTGAAGTAGAATCTGCGCTGGCGAAGAAAACTCCGAAGCCAGCCACGGACACGACTCTTCCCCGAATCGCGTCGTTTGCTGGCCCCGGCGAACAGAGCCTTCAGAGCCTCGAAGAGGGGGTCCCGGGCCTGGGAATTCCCTGTTCAAGGAATAAAACTCCAACCCAGGGGAAAATCCTTTTTTACATCCCTGCAGGTGGCAAAGACCGTTGCATCTTGCATCAGTTGCTATGGCGAAGTGCAACGCTACCCACCATGCTCCGCAAGTAGTTGACACAGTTGAAGTTGTGCTCGATACGCTGCGAATTGCACGGTATTGGACTCTCTCGGCTGTTGCAAATCGCATCACTTAGCCGTGGCGATTCACAACAGAGAAATGCAACACAATCCTCTTTCATCCCTCCTAAGCCATTGATTTCATTGACCTTCCGGCATCCGCCGAGCCGTTCTTCACGCCGCCATCCAAATGGCATCCCGAGTGCCCTAGTCAAGTTGGCGAGCGGCCTCAAACAGAAGCCCTCCGAAAGAGGAAAGATTATGACAGTCATCCTGGTTCTCTTCACATTCGCGAGTTTCTTGTTAATCGACCATTTCTTCAGCCACAAGACGGTAGTGCAGCCCGCGATTGCGACCAGGAGAGAAGTCCCCAAACTGATGCCAAACATGGTTTGCGGCTTCAAGGTGCCAGAGAACCTGCGCTATCATCCCGGCCACACCTGGGCGTTGAGCGAGAGCCCCAGCCTGGTGCGGGTAGGCTTGGACGAGTTCGCATCGAAGCTGGCCGGTAAAGTTGAGCGCATCACGCTGCCGCAGCGCGGGCAATGGATCCGCCAGGGCCAGAAGATTTGGACCGTGTATCGCGATGGTGCAGCGGTGGACATGTTGTCGCCGATCGAAGGCAGCGTGGCCGACATCAACGACGCTGCGGTGCGCGACCCGCAACTGCTGCAGAAAGATCCCTACGGCGAAGGCTGGCTGGTAACCGTGCAGTCTCCCGACGCGAAGACGAATTTCCGCAATCTGCTGGGCGGCGCGATGGCGCGGTGGTGGACCGAAGAGTCAGCGGGCCGTTTGCAACGCAAGCTGCCCATGCTGGCCGGAGCGTTGGCGCAGGATGGCGGAGTCGCAGTAGACGACATGGCGACTCACATCCCCGACCAGGAATGGGCTGCGTTGGCAAAAGAATTCTTCCTGTCCTAGGCCGTTGAGACCTGGGGCCTCCTGAAAAAGCCACCGCCCGGAGCGATCCCGGCGGTGGCTTTGTTTTGGAGGAGGGGAGTTCCTTCTTTTGAGGTCGGCGTTTAAGGATGATGGTTGCGGATCTCGAAACTGTCCCGCCCAAGCGGAGCTTGAACGGGGCACCCTCCAAGTACTGGGTGCCCCACACGAAGCAACATCAACATCATCCCCAACTGCGGCGGACAAGAGGGTTCGCCCTACATGGTTACGGCGTATAGACTTCCGCGGAGGTCAGGTCCTGGGTAGAGCCGCTGCCGGAGGCATCTAGCACCAGGCCTGAGTTGAGCCGCGTCGAGCTGTGGCCGGTGCGCGCGTTCTTCAAGCTGCCCGTCTTGGTCCACACCCCAGTGCTGGGGTTGTAGGACTCCGCGCTGGAGAGAACTGTGTTGGTGGTCAGGGTGACTTTGGTCCCGCCCGAAATCAGGACGTTTCCGCTGGACAGCATTGCCATGCCGAAATCCACGCGGCTGTTGTTAAGGTTGCCGGAGAGGGTCCATTTTCCGGTCGAGGGGTTATAGATCTCGGTCTTCAGCGTGGAAGCGCCGGTCGCATCCACGCCTCCTACAACCAGCACGTTGCCGGTCGAGAGCAGAATGGCCTTGTGTTCGCCGCGGGCGACGTTCAGCTTGCCAGTCAGAGTAAATTTGTTGGTGCCGGGGTCATAGATCTCGGAACTGGAGAGGCCATCGGCGGCTGCGGTCTCGCCTCCGGCAATCAGCACTTTGCCATTGGCGAGTGCGGCAATGCCGAACGACGCGCGGGCTACAACTAGCGATCCGGTAGCAGAGAACTTACCAGTGGAGGGGTCGTAGATTTCCGCCTTGGCAGTGACTGCGGCGCACCCGTTGACATTGAACGAAGTGCATCCGCCGGCAACCAGAATTTTCCCGGTCGAGAGTATCACCGCGCCAAAATAAGCGCGCGCCGTGCTCATGCTGCCGGTGGAGGTCCATGCCCGGGTAGTCGCGTTGTAGATTTCCGCGCTGGCAATAGTGGAGCTCTGACAATTTCCTGAGCATCCACCAATGACCATCGCTGAGCCGACCGGTAACAACACCGACCTGGCGTTATTGCGGGCGACGTTGAGGTTTCCTACTGTGCTCCACGACAGTGTGCTGGCGCTGTACACCTCGCTGGAATTGAGGGCGGCGCCATTCAGTTCTCCGCCCGCGGCGAGCACGGTGCCATCGGGCAGCAAGATGGCGGTGTGGCCGTCACGCGATCCGCGCACGCTACCGGTAAATGCCCACGTGCCGCTCTGAGCGAATGCAAGCGTGTTGCCTGCGAACATCGCGACCGCCATCAATGCAATTGTCAAACGCAAATTGCGTTGTTTCATTTTCTTCTCTCCTGGGAAAGGGTTTGAACATCGGCTTACGCAAGACTCGAAGCAGCGGGGATGCCAAGCGGGAAAGCCTTTGCCCTCGATGACTTAGCGTTTTCGGAACGGGCTGCGTACAAAAATCTTTTCGAGACGGGACGATTCAGGTTGACTAAACTTTACAAATGAGGCGGGCCGAGGTAGCCAAGCCGCCCCCCGATTACGCACGGGCTGACCGGACAAAAGCATCATCCGGCGAGCGACTCGATGGCCCGCACCGCGTCCGCCGGAAGCGCAAGCACGCGGCTGGCAAGGTCCTGTCGCATGTGCTCCGGGTCAGTAGTGCCCGTCAGCGGCAACATCCCAACAGCATGTGCGAAGGCGAAGACCATTTGCGCAGGAGTCGCACCGGAGTTTGTGGCCAGACCGCGGACTACAGGATGGCGGAGCACTTCAGGATTTGCGGTGAGCAGCGAAAAGCCCTGGTAAGTGATGTTGCGCTGCTGGCAGAAGGCTCGAACCTCGCGGTCCCATCCCTGGCGAGCATAGCAGCGGTTTTGCACGAAGGCCGGAACCGCAGTGTGCGCGGCTGCCATTTGCTCGAGGTGTTGCAGTGAAACGTTGCTCACGCCGAGCAGACGAGTGCGTCCGGCATCGCGCTCTTTCACCATCGCTTCCCATACTTCCGCGTCGGAGTCAGTCCAGTCCGAGCCCGATGCGGGGCCATGCAGAAGGTAACTATCCAGGTGGTCCGTGCCTAAATGCTTGAGCGAACTTGCCAGCGACTGCGCGACCTGCGCGCTAAGCGGGACCGCGGGATCATAAGGCAACCGATGGTCTTGGCCGCGCTGATAAGTGAACTTGGTTTGCAGGAAGACATCGTGGCGCGTAACTAACCTGGAGCGATAAGCATCGGCCAATGCTTCGCCAACCCCAGACTCCAGGTAGTGGCGGCGCTGGTTGGCAGTGTCAACGCCACGAAAGCCCATTCGTAGCGCGAGTGCGGCGAGGGCTGCGGTGCGGTCTTCCTTCCAGGCCGTACCGTAGAGGAAATCTGGAATGGCAGGAGCCGTGTCGGGCATCCGAGTATTGTGGCATGAGGCTGGAGCAGTTGTCCGCCTTGCCCGCGCCAGCGCTGCGGCGGGCTCATGCTATGCTTTTTTCTCTGATGTGTGGGGTTCGGTCGCAGCGAAAGACCATGATGGAAGCTCGTCCTATCACCGTGCTGGCCATTTCGACCTATGTCAAGGGTCACGAGTTCGTGCGCGAGTGCAAGCGGCAGGGCTGCCGGGTGTTGCTGTTGACCGCGGAGAAGCATCGCGATGCCGACTGGCCGCGCGAGAGCATCGATGAGTTCTTCTTCCTTCCCAACGAGCTGCCGCTGGCTGACATTGTCAACGCGGTGAACTATGTGGCCCGCTCCCACAAGATCGACCGCATTGTGGCGCTGGATGAGTACGACATGGAGACCGCCGCCACTTTGCGCGAGCACATGCGCCTGCCCGGCATGGGGCTCACGACCATGCGCTACTTCCGCGACAAGTTGGCGATGAGGGTACAAGCACTGGACTATGGCATTCGCGTTCCCGATTTCATCCCGGTGATCAACCACGCCGACATCGCCTACTACATGGCCCATGTGCCCGGCCCGTGGGTGTTGAAGCCTCGGCAGGAAGCAGCCGCGATTGGGATCAAGAAGATATATGCAGCAGAAGAGTTGTGGCCGGTCCTGGAGGAGTTAGGAGACCAGCAATCGTCGTATCTGCTGGAGAAGTTTCTGCCCGGCGAGGTGTACCACGTGGACTCAGTGGTCTCGGAGCGGGCCGTCGTTTTCTGCAGCGTGAGCCGCTATGGGCAGCCACCCATGGTGGTGGCGCAAGGCGGCGGAGTGTTTACCAGCTACGTGCTCCCCGAAGGAGAAGAAGCGGCCGGTCTGCGCGAAATCAACCTCGAGATTCTGCTGGCCTTGAAACTGATGCGCGGAGTGGCCCACGCTGAGTTCATCCGCGCCGAGTCGGATGGCGAATTATATTTTCTGGAGTGTGCGGCGCGCGTGGGCGGAGCCTATATCCATGAGATGGTAGAGGCGGCGTCGGGTTTGAGCCTGTGGCGGGAATGGGCGCGCATTGAGATCGCCGGCGGCCGCCTGCCCTATCAACTACCTCCGCTTCGCCACGATTCCGCCGGCTTGATTTTGTCGCTCGCGCGCCAGGAAGAGCCCGACACTTCGGGATATAACGATCCGGAGATTGCGTATCGGATCAAGAAACATCATCACGCGGGATTCGTCTTGCGCGCCCCGGATCCGGCCCGCATTCAGGCGCTGCTGGAAGATTACACCTCACGCTTCATCAAGGACTTCCTCGCCGTGGAGCCGCCGCTGTTGAAGCCCGTGGATTGAGGCCGTCTAATTAAGCGCCGTCCCCTCGCCCTTCCTGCCATGGGGCAGGCTACGAAAGGTCTGGTAGAGCCCATGCAGATCTTCGCTGAGCAGGCGCACGAGTTGCATGCAGTATTCGCGATTCTGCGCCAGGAAATCGCTAAAATCCTGCTTGTTAACAAACCAGACCGCCGTGGTTTCGAGCGCTTCAGCAGTGGTGCGGTGCTGGCTGCCTGAGATGCTTTCACACAATCCCAACACCGCACCGGGTAGGGCAGTCTCCATCGCCTGGCTGGCGGGACCCTCGGGCAACCACATCTGCAATCGTCCCGACTCCACCAGATAAACGCCTGCCGCCTCGTCGCCTTGCTGGAAGAGTCGCGTACCTTTCGGATACACACGAAGACACTTGCGGCTCTCCAAAGCTTGCCATAAGTCGGGATAAAAACCGCCTGCGCTAGGTTGCGTCACTGAACCACCCTCCGTTCTGTGATTGAATCGCAAGCCCAGCCGATCTTCTGTGACGGCCATCACCAATCATGGTGACAACCGGGCGCAAGCGGACACAGCAAAAAAGGCCGGACCCGGGAGAAACCTCCCGAGATCAGGCCCAAACGTGCCTTTTGTTCTGCCAGGCGGCCGCTCTCGCGAGCAATCCGGCTGGAAGTCAGGTTGGTTTAGTGTTTGCCGCTGGTCCCGAACAGGTCGGTCATGGTGTTCACTCCGCTGTCGCAGGCGTGGTTTAAGCAGGGCAGACCGAACCCAGCTTCCAGCGTCTTGAGCAGCGAGAAGTGGTTGTAGTACACGTTGCTCTGCAGCCCATGCGTGCCGTAGTTGGTGTCGACGATCACCAGTACCTGGTTGGTGTTGGGCGAAGTGCTGTAGTCGTTCTCGTCCCACATCACCACGATCGCGTTGTTGCCGGTCAACCACGCGGGCGAGGCCTTGATGGCATGCACCAACCGCCGTACGGCCACGTCGCCGCGGATGATCAGCGCCGGATTCAGTCCCGCCTGGCTCCCGTCGCTGCTGGGGTCATAAGCGCAGAACACGCCCGCGTTGCCACGACCATGCTGGTCATTGCACTGGTTCGGAGCAATGAAAGAATAGGAAGGAATGTTGCCCGAAGTCAGATCCGCATACAACCCGTTGCCCCCTTCGAACGCAGCCACGTTGGCCAGGCTGTTCTGGGGATTGGTTCCCTGCTGCACGCTCTGGAAATACACAAATGGGTTGTGCTTCGAGGCATACAGCTTCACCACCGCGCTCTGCGAGAGTGGCGGCTGGTGCTTGGGGTAAATCAATCCGAAATTCGTGTTGTTGGTGAAAACTCCGTCGCTGTAGTTCACCGTATCCGGCCCGGTCAGAGGAAGGCTTTCCTGGTAGCTCTTCCAGCGCGCGCCTGCTGCCGCCAGCTGGTCGCCAATGCTCATGCCGGTGATCCCTGTCGCCGCGTTGATCGAAAGTACGCAATCAATGTTGCAAAGTCCTGGAGTTCCCTGGGTCTCGTTGGTGGTGTCGATGGCCACCGTCGCTCCGTCAGTACCCGTGCCGGAGATGGGGCAAACGTTCGGGCTGGGAGGATTATCCGTGTTCGGAATGCCAGTCGAAAGATTGGTGGAACACGCGCTATTGTGCCAGTCTGGGCTGTTGTCGCTGAGCACGCCCAGATTGCTGCCGCTGACCACTTCAATGTAGTTGGTCAGGCTGGGATGCGCGATTGCAAAGTAGTTGGTGGCCTGGTTGGCCGAGCTGGCCATCTGGTTTATGTAGGGCGCGTTGGGGTTGTTGAGGATCTGCCCGTAGCCATGGTTCTCCATCATGATCACGAACACATGGTCCAGGTGCGGAATGCCTGTGGGAACGGGGCCTTCGGCGGCAAACATTGTGCTCACCAGGAAGGTAGCGACCAGTCCCAGAGTGGCGGCCTTTTTCATCATGTCAATCACCATTTATTCTTTCGGAAGAGAGTATCGAACCCTGGACACCCCACGGCTCGACTGAGGGTAGCGTAGGGGAAACAAGTTACTCTGCGATGAAGGGAAAGTTGAGCTAAAGTGAAATTCGGCGAGGGAAAGTTGCGCTGGCGTGAAATTTGGTGGCGAGCCTATGCTAGCCTGTTTTCCAGCACCGCTCGATGCTGTATTGTTAATGTTCCCGCCGAGTCCCCGCGGGTGTAGCGGGCACGGTTCTCTCCGAGGTTTTCCTTATGACGCTGGCTGGCTTTGTGACCAAGAATGCGTTTCGTAACAAGCTGCGCAGTATCCTGACCGTGCTCAGCATCACGTTCTCGTTGTTGCTGCTCACTTTCATGATGACCATCTGGCGCGGCTTCTACTTGGACAAAGGCAGCGCCGAGTCCACACAACGGCTGATCACGCGCCACCGGGTGTCGCTGACGTTTTTCCTGCCCAGTTCTTATCGGCAGAAAATACGCAGCGTCCCGGGAGTGCAGTCAGTGGCCCCGATGAACTGGTTTGGTGGCCAGTACAAAGACGACAAAGGAGAAAATTTCTTCGCTCAGTTCGGTACGGATCCCACCGAAATCCTGAAGGTTTATAAAGACTTCAAGATACCGGACGACCAACTCGCCGCGTGGCAGCACGACCGTGCCGGCGCCATTGCAGACCGAACCCTGGCCGCGAAATATGGCTGGAAGATTGGCGACCGCATTGTGCTCAAGGGCAATATCTATCCCGTCAATCTGGAACTCACCCTGCGCGGCATCTTCGATCCGCCCGAGCCGGCAAACACGCTGTATTTCAACTCAATCTATGTAGAAGAAGCGGTAAGTTGGGCGAAAGATAAAGCCGGGACCTTTGCCATCCTGGCCGACAGCCCCGAATCGGTGAGTCGCGTGGCCACCACGGTGGACGACATGTTTCACAATTCACCGCAGCAGACCAAGACCGAGAGTGAAAAAGCGTTTCAGTTGGGCTTCGTCGCCATGCTGGGCAACGTGAAGGCCTTCATTCTAAGCATCGGGATGGCTGTGGTCTTCACCATCCTGCTGGTTTCCGCCAACACCATGGCGATGTCGATCCGCGAACGCACGCGGGAGGTCGCGGTCCTGAAAACTCTCGGCTTCACCCGCGGATCCATTCTGAGCTTATTTATTGGAGAAGCCGTGACCCTGGCTTTGGCAGGCGGCATTCTGGGAACCTTGCTGGCTGCGGGACTCGCGACGGCAGTGAGCAAGGGCGGCGGCATGATGGCTGCCTTACGAATGACGCCGGGTACCATGGTGACCGCTTTGGGTGTGGCCGCACTGGTGGGATTTATCAGCGCAGTGGTGCCTGCGTATCATGCATCGAAAATCGGCATTGTGGATGGTTTGCGGCACATCGGATAACGGAGACATCATGGCGATTCCCATCAGCTACAACATCCGCAATCTCCGCCTGCGCAAAGGCCTGACCATCATGACCGCTCTGGGCATCGCACTTACCGTCACCACGGCAGTATTTCTGTTCGCGCTGCTGGCGGGCTTGAATCGCGCATTTGTGACCAGTGGCGAACCCCTCAACGTTCTGGTGTTGCGCAAGGGTTCGACCGCCGAGCTGACCGGCGGCTTTGACGCCTCGTTGCTCCCTACTCTTAAGAATCTGCCCGGCATCGCCAAGGCCAGCACCGGAGAGCCCATGGCCTCAGGCGAGTTGGTGGTGGTAATCGTGTTGCCGCGCAAAGATGGCACCGGGGAAGTGAACGTCACGGTGCGAGGACTGACGCCGGCGGGTCTGGAGCTGCGGCCCAAAGTGAAACTCTCCTCCGGTCGCTGGTTCACGCCGGGCCAGCGCGAAGTGGTGGTGAGTGATTCCATCCACAAGCGCTTCTCGGATTCCAACCTGAATGACGCCATCCATTTCGGCAAGGGCGACTGGAAAGTCGTGGGCGTATTTGACGCCGGGGGCTCCGCCTACGAGTCGGAGATTTGGGGCGACGTCAATCAGATGGCGTCCGACTTTGACCGCCAGGGGGGATTCTCCTCCGCCTACTTGCGGGCCACCGATCCGGTTTCGGCCGACGCCTTGAAGCACCGGGTGAGCGACGACCAAAGATTGAAGCTCGATGGCCAACTGGAGACCGAGTACTATGCCAAGCAAACCAGTTCGGGCGCGCTGATCCGGATCGTGGGGTTGATCGTCGCCGTCATCATGGCGATCGGTTCCATCTTCGCCGCCGCCAATACGATGTACGCCGCCATCGCCTACCGCGGACGCGAGATTGCCACCTTGCGCGTCATCGGCTTTTCCCGCGCCAGCATTCTGATTTCGTTTATGCTGGAGGCGCTGCTGCTGTCATTGCTCGGCGCCATCGTCGGCATCCTGTTGATGCTTCCCTTTAACGGATTGACAACTGGCACTTCGAATCAGGTTACATTCAGCGAAGTCATTTTTAGTCTGCGCATGACTCCGGCCGTCATCCTCGGAGCCCTCGCCTTCGCTTTGGTGATGGGACTTTTGGGCGGTTTGGCCCCGGCGTGGAGGGCGGCGCGCCAGAACATACTGACCGCACTGCGAGGCTGAGGAAAAATTGCCGTTTGCTGCATCTAAAATTCATTCGTCCCACACAATATTCAGAAAGTAGGACCCTGTAAGCCGCATGCCGATTGATTCGACACACGACGACCTGAGCAGCCTCCGCATCGACCACTCCCTGCGGGGAGGGATGGGGGGCGAACCCTCGCCCTGGACCAACCGCGTGATCCTCTACGGAATCGCGGTCGTGGTGCTGCTCGGCGTGGCGGCGATGGCGTATCGTTTGTTTGCCTCCGACACTCCCGAGGTCGAAGTGGTCCGCGCAGCGGCGGAGAATTCTGACGCCGCCGGCAGCACCGTCCTTTCCGCCAGCGGCTACATCGTCGCCCACCACAAAATTAACGTCAACTCAAAAGTGACGGGACGCGTGGCCTGGATCGGCGTGGAGAAAGGCGACAAGGTCAAAGCAGGACAAGTCTTGGTGCGGCTGGAAGATGACGAGTTTCGCGCTGTGTTCGAGCAGGCGCGGGGCGGAGTGGAAAACGCCAAGGCCTATCTGGCGGAACTCCAGAACGGTTCGCGCCCCGAGGAAGTGCAGCAGGCGCAACACAATTTGGATGAGGCGCGTGCCACCGCCGCCAACGACAAAGTGATTCTCGGCCGGACCCGGGATCTGGCCACGCAAGGTGTGTTGTCGAAGCAGGCGCTGGACGACGCCACCGCGAAATATGAATCCGATCAGCAGCGCGTCAACTCGCTGGGCCAGGGCTATGCGCTGGCTAAACTAGGACCGCGTGCCGAAGAGATTGCGCGAGCCAAGGGTGCTCTCCTGCAGGCCGAAGGGCAAATGGCCTACGCCAAATCACAACTGGATGCCACCCAGATTCGTGCGCCTGTGACTGGAACGATTCTTGAGCGCAAGGCCGAGCGCGGAGAATTAGTCACCGCGCAATTCGCCAGCGGAGCAGAAGGTGGACCGCAGGGGTCCGCGGTTGCATTGGCCGATCTCAATGACCTGCAAGTGGAACTTGACATCGCTCAAGACGATTTCGCCAAACTGAGTGCGGGCCAAAAAGGCATCGTCACCACCGACGCTTTCCCCGACCGCAAGTACGAAGGCTTTATCGCCGAGATGTCCCCCGAAGCCAATCGCCAGAAGGCGACTGTGCAAGTGAAGGTGCAGGTTCAAACTCCAGACGGCTACCTGCGCCCGGAAATGAATGCGACCGTGAAGTTCCTGGCCAATGAACCAGCCAAAGACCCAGACAAAGAGTCGAAGGCGGGCAGCCATCAACCGGCTGGCGTGTTCGTACCCTCCGCCGCGCTCCGCGACCGTGACGGCAAGAAAGTAGTCTTCCTGGCATTTAACGGCAAGGCGCTGATGCGCGAGGTGCAAGTAGTCAGTACCCGGTCGGGGGGTGCGCTGGTCAGCGGGCTGGTAGGCGGAGAAAGTTTGATCACCACCGCTCCTGCCGGATTGAAAGACGGCGACAAAATAAAAATTAAGGGGCAAGCATGAGCACGGCTACCACTCCTCCTGTTGCAACCGGAACCAAGGTCGTTCGCGCCCGCGAGGTCAGCAAGATCTTCAAGCGCGACGCGTTTGAAGTCACTGCCCTCGACAACGTTTCCATCGACATCGCCGCCGGAGAATTTCTCGCGCTGATGGGCCCGTCGGGCTCGGGCAAGACCACGCTGTTGAATATGATCGCCGCCATTGATCGGCCCACCTCCGGCGAGTTGCTGGTAATGGACGAAAACATCTTCCGCCTGAACGACGCCGAGTCGGCCCGCTGGCGCAATCACCATGTCGGCTATGTTTTTCAGACCTTCAACTTGATCCCGGTGCTCACTGCGTTTGAGAATGTCGAACTGCCGCTGCTCCTCACCAAGATGACGCCCGCCCAGCGCCGCGACCACGTGATGACTGCGCTCAAACTGGTCGGTCTGGGAGACCGCGTCACCCACCTCCCCAAGCAACTCTCTGGCGGACAGGAACAGCGCGTCGCCATTGCCCGCGCCATCGTCAGCGACCCAACCTTGCTGCTGGCCGACGAACCAACCGGCGATCTCGACAGCCATTCCGCGACGGAAGTGTTGGAAATCCTGAAGCGTCTGAACCAGGACTTCCACAAGACGATTGTCATGGTGACGCACGATCCGCACGCCGCCTCCTACGCTCATGTCACGCGGCATTTGGAGAAGGGAATGCTGCTACCGGCTTAGCCAAGCAGCACATACTTCTAACAAGTGAAGATTCTGGTCACGGGCGCGACGGGCTACATCGGCGGAAAGCTGACTTCGCGCCTGCTGCAGGCTGGCCAGGCCGTGACCTGCCTGGTCCGCGACCCCGCCCGCTTCGCAGCGCCGCCCGGAGCGCAAGTGATTGCCGGCGACGCCTTCGATCCCGCCAGTTTAGACCGCGCCGTCGCGGGAGTGGACGCGGCTTACTACCTGATCCATTCCATGAAAGCGGGCGAGCAGGGCTTTGAGGAACGAGACCGCCAAGCCGCCCAGAACTTTGCCACTGCAGCCCGCAAGGCTGGGGTCCAGCAACTGATCTATGTCGGCGGTCTGGGCTCGCAGGATGGCGAGTTGTCATCGCATCTTCGCAGCCGCCAGGAAACTGGCGATGTGCTTCGCCAATACGGGCCCCCCGTCACCGAATTTCGTGCCGCCGTCGTGGTCGGCAGCGGCGGCATCTCCTTTGAGATCATCCGTTACCTGGCCGAACGTTTGCCGGTAATGATCTGTCCGAGCTGGGTGACCACTCGGATCCAGCCCATCGCCATTGACGATCTGCTGGATTACCTGTGCGCCGCGGCCAACGAACCACGCTCGCGCGGCGAGATCATCGAGGTCGGCGGCTCTACTGTCGAGTCTTATCGCAGCATGATGCTGCTCTATGCCAAGGCCCGTGGCTTGCGCCGTTACCTGCTTCAAGTGCCGGTGCTTACTCCGCGACTCTCTTCCTACTGGCTCGACTTCGTCACCCCCATCCCCGCGGCCATGAGCCGTCCGTTGATTGAGGGCTTGCGCAGCGAAGTGATCTGCCACAGTTCCAAAGCCAGTGAAATCTTTCCGCAGTTGCATCCCATGTCCTACGACCAGGCTGTCCGCAAGGCCCTGGCGCGAAAGGAGTGGGCGCAGATCGAAGCCATCTGCGAACCTCCTCCCCTACCCGATGGAAACTTTCAGCACTTGCTGGCGGAATCGCAGGGCATGATCGTGGACGTGAGCGAGCGCGAGGTCAACGCCTCCGCCCACCAGGCCTTTCGCTTGATTGAGGGAATCGGCGGCAAGCGCGGATGGTTCTACGTCAACTTTCTTTGGCACATGCGTGCGGGGATGGATCGCCTCCTAGGCGGCGTCGGCATGGGCGAGGGCCGCCGCGATCCCGACAATCTGGTGGAAGGCGACACGCTCGATTTCTGGGAGGTCGAGAAGATTGTGCCCGATCAATTGCTGCGGTTGCGAGCTCGCATGAAAATCCCGGGCGATGCCTGGCTGCAGTTCCGCATTTTTCCACTGGATGCGGCGCGTTGCCGTTTGCGCTCAACCGCATTTTTCCAGCCGCGCGGCCTGACCGGTTTTCTTTACTGGTGGGTGCTTTACCCGGTGCATGTGCTGATTTTCCGCGGGATGCTCAAGAGCATCGCCGACCGCAGCGAAGTCCCGCACTCGTCACCTCAAAGTTCGTCACCTTAACCGGGGAGTCAACTGTTCCAAATCGTAATCGAGCAGGTCGCCGATGCGCTCGATGGTGATGTCCGGCTCGGGAAACTGCGCCACTAGCTTGGCGTTCAGCGCGTAGTGTCCCTGCCGGGGAAATACTGTGGTGACGCGCTTGCCCCAGTAGCGCTTGATCTCGTCGAGCAAACGCACTTTATCGTCCACCATCACGTAGCGCTCCGCCGGAAAGCGCTTTTCCACGTCGTCGAGCGCCTCTTCCTTGTGGATGTAGATCAGCACGTTGTCGCCGAACACATCGCCTAATCCGGAACGCTCGACCTTGCGCGGCTGAAACACCACATCGCCGTCGCTGACGATGACCGCCGGCCCCCATTGCTTCACTCGCTCCACCACGTCCAGCGAATTGGGAAACAACCGGTTGGCAAAAGGGTAGTTGACCATGAAGCGCGAAACTTCGAGCACCCGCTCTTCAAGCGGATTCTCCATCCGGAACCGCTGCAGCGTTCCCAGGTAGTCGGCGTAGCCCAGTTCGGTGCGCCACTGCTCGAAGATCTCCCAGTAGCGTTTCTGGCTGTCGTCTCCAATGGTTTCCCGCAGATGCCGCCGCAAGTCGGCTGTCACTCGATCGTTGTCGAGCAGGGTATTGTCCACATCAAATAAAAACGCGACTTTCTCCATGCCAATCCTCTGCCATGCAGCTTACCGGAGTGGTGGCGAGACGGGCAACGGCGGGGGGGATGGCGATGGTAAAGCAGACGGTCCTCAGTGGAGAGAACAGTCGACAACGCCGACGAGTGTTTGTGGCTATGTGCGATCGCGAGTCTTCAATCGACCCTGCTACTTTTGCCCGGCGCTATCCCGCGAAGCCGTCTGGCTGGGTCACCGCGCCCACTCGCACGTAGTGATCAACGAAGTCACGCCCGGCAGCGACGGCTTGGTCGTTCACTTCCATCATGGCGACTTTCTTGATCTTGTCGCGCAGCACGTTCAATGCGGTGGCGGGAAGCAGGCATTCGGTTTCTTCCAGCAGCGCGCCCAGCATCACCATGTTCGTAGCTTTGATCGAGCCTAGCTTGTCGGCGATTTCCGATGCCGGCAGGCACACGATGCGCGCCTGAGGCAAAGTGAAGTCGGCGGGCAGGCGCTCGGCATTGTACAAAATGAACCCACCCGGCGCGACTTGCGATGCGAATTTGCGCAGCGAGATTTCATTCAACGCCACCAGCACATCAGGATGCGAAATCAGCGGCGAGCCAATTCGCTCTCTTGATAACGTCACGTGGCAGTTGGCGCTGCCCGACCGCATCTCCGGCCCGTACGACGGCAGCCAGCTTACTTCCAGGCCTTCCCGCATTCCCATCTCAGTGAGCAGTTGGCCCAGCAGCAAAACGCCTTGTCCGCCAAAGCCCGCAACCTTCACCGTAAATTCCTTGAAGTGGTGCGCGTGGTGTGGCGTCACGTCAGTTCCGGTGCTCTTGGCTCCCAGTTCCAGCACGTCGCTGACCGGACGAATCGGTGGTGGGGTATCCGTCAGCGCTTCCGGCTTTCTGTCGCGAAACACATTCAGCGGGAAGACGGGGATCATTTTTTCCGCCACCCACTTGCGCGCTTCAACCGGGTCTTTTGCCCAGATGGTGGGACACGGCGAGAGAATTTCAACGAACGAGAAGCCCACGCCATCGCGCTGCAACTCCAGCGCTTTGCGCACCGCGCGTCGCGCCTTCATGATGTTCTTGTTGTCTGAGAGCGCCACTCGCTCCACATACACCGGCGCCTCAAGCGTCGCGATTAGCTCGGCCATATGCAGGGGATAGCCTTCGTTGCCCGGCCGCCGCCCAAAGGGAGACGTCGTGCTTTTCTGCCCGATCAGTGTGGTCGGCGCCATTTGGCCGCCGGTCATGCCATAGACCGCGTTGTTGACGAAGAACACGGTAATCTTTTCGCCGCGATTCGCCGCATGGATAATTTCCGCCGTGCCGATCGCCGCTAGGTCGCCATCGCCCTGGTAGGAGATGACGATCTTGTCAGGGCACGTCCGCTTGATGGCGGTGGCTCCCGCAGGGGCGCGGCCATGGGCTAGCTGCACGTTGCCCACGTCGAAATAGTAGTAGGCAAACACCGAGCAGCCTACCGGGCTGACGAATATCGTCTTGTCCTGCAAGCCCAAGTCGGCGAGCGCTTCGGCAATCAGTTTGTGGGCGACGCCATGTCCGCAGCCCGGGCAGTAGTGCGTCTGCCCTTGCAAGTCGCTCTTGCGTTCGAAGGTGTCGTAGAAGACCGGCGACTTTTCGTGGATGACTTCAAAGCCCAGATCTTCGTGCTGCTCCAACGCTTCTTTGACAACTTCTTCGATCAGCTCGGTCGGCATATCGTCCCCTTTTTGTGCTTAAGCCAGCACTAACAGGCGCTGGGTCAATTCGAAGTTTATTTCTTCGACGGAAGGTACATTGCCGCCGGTGCGGCCAAAAAATTCCACTGGCACTCTGCCATTTATCGCCAGCCGGACGTCCTCCACCATCTGCCCGTTGCTCAATTCGACCACCAGCACTTTCTCCACCTTGGCCGCAGCTTTGGCCAATTCTTTCGAGGGGAAGGGCCACAGGGTAATCGGACGGAACAAGCCAGCCTTTACTCCATTACGCCGCGCCGCTTCCACCGCGGAGCGCAACACCCGCGAGGTGATGCCGTAACCTACCAGCAGCACTTCCGCGTCGTCGCATTCGTAGAGTTCGTGGCGAGTCTCCAGTTGTTGCGCTCGCTGGTACTTGGCTTCGAGCTTGCGTTGGTGGGCTTCCAATTGATCTGGCTCCAGGAAAATCGAGCTGATCAGGTTGGCGCGGGTTTGCGGCGTGCCCTTCACCGCCCACGGTTTTTCGGGAAGAGTGATCTCGCGATCTTCCAGGTCCAGAGGCTCCATCATCTGACCAATAAAGCCGTCGGCCATCACGATGGCGGGGTTGCGATATTTGTCGGCCAGATCAAACGCCAGCATAGTGAGCTCTGCCATCTCCTGCACCGACGCGGGGGCCAGCACGAAGTTGCGATAGTTGCCGTGGCCTCCGCCTTTCACCATGGCGAAGTAGTCGCTCTGTTCCGGGGCAATGTTGCCCAGACCAGGACCGCCGCGCACCACATCCACAATCACGCACGGCAGTTCCGCGCCAGCGCAGTAGGAGATGCCCTCCTGCATTAAGCTGACGCCGGGGCCGGAGGATGCGGTCATCACACGCGCCCCAGCCGCCGCTGCGCCGTACACCATGTTGATGGCGGCGACTTCACTCTCCGCCTGCAAGAACGTGCCGCCCACCTGCGGCATGTAGAGCGCCGCAGCTTCCGCGATCTCGCTGGCGGGAGTGATTGGATAGCCATAATACGAGCGGCATCCGGCCAGGATGGCGCCTTTGACGATGGCCACGTTACCTTTACAGAGCTGTCGCATGGGACCCTCCTCGCACCGCGGGCTTAGCCGGGGCGCGCCGCCGGTACACCTTGATTGCGCCCGGTTCCGGACAGCAATAGAAACAAATTCCGCAGCCGGTGCATTCGACGCCGGTGTAGTGCGCCGGATGTACGCCGTACGCGTTTAATTCCGGGAGCAGTTCCAGGCACTTGGGGGGACAGGATTCCACGCACAACCCGCAGCCTTTGCACTCCTCTACGTCAATGCTGATATTGCCTCGTGCTTGCCCAGCCATATTCACCTCGATACAGGTTGAAATTTCTCAGGACGCTGCAACCACTTGGTGTGTTCGCAGTAGTCGTACAATTCTTCGCGAAACTTGGGGTGCGAAATCTCGATCAGGGCCTGGGCGCGCTGGCGGATGGACTTGCCATGCAAATAAGCGACCCCGTACTCGGTGACTACATATCGGATCAGTCCGCGGGAAGTGACCACGCCCGCGCCCGGCAGCAGCATTGGCGAAATTCGCGAAACCGTGCCGCCCTTGGCCGTTGAGGACATCGCGATGATCGGCTTGCCGCCCTTGGACCGTGCTGCGCCGCGGAGAAAGTCCACCTGCCCCCCAATCCCGCTATAGAAAAACGTGCCGATCGAATCCGAGCAAACCTGCCCGGTCAAGTCAATCTGCAGCGCGGAGTTGATGGCCACCATGTTGTCGTTGCGCCCGATGAGCGCTGGATCGTTGGTGTAGGCGGTGGGATGGAATTCAAAGATGGGATTGTTGTCCACAAAGTCGAACAGCTTTTTGCTGCCCAGCGCAAATCCCAGGATGATCTTGCGCGGCTTGAAGTTCTTGCGCGCGCCGTTGACCACACCGGCGTTCACCAGCGGGATCACGCCGTCGGAAACCAGTTCGCTGTGTACGCCCAGATCTTTGCGGTCCATCAGCAGGGGCAAGACCGCGTCCGGGATGCCGCCGATACCCGTCTGCAACACCGAGCCGTCATCAATCAATCCGGCCACGTTGCGCGCGATGGCGATGTGCATTTCGGTGATGTCCGGCTTTTCCAGCTCGCAGAGCGGGCGGGAGGATTCCACAATCGCGTCAATCTTGCTGACATGGATGAAGCTATCGCCATAGGTCCGCGGCATCTGGTCGTTGACTTGCGCCACCACATAGCGTGCGCAATTCGCGGCGGTCAGCGTGGTGTCTACGCCCACTCCGAAGCTGCAGAACCCATGCGCATCCGGCGGAGAAACCTCCACCAGTGCGACATCGATCGGCATCGCCCCGCTCTCAAACAATTCTTCGATCTCGCTCAAGTGGATGGGAGTGTAGTCGGCGCGGCCGTCGTTCACTGCCTCGCGTACATTGGAACCGATAAATACCGCGTTATGGCGAAAGTGCCCGACCATCTCCGGCGATACGTACGGCGCCCGTCCCATGGTCATCATGTGGACGATTTCCACATCTTCCACGTAGGGCGAGCGCTGGAGCAGCGCGTCCACCAGCGTTTCCGGCTCGGCGCATCCCGGCTGGATGTACACCCGCATCCCCGATTGCACGCAGCGCAGGGCCTCGTCCGGCGTGCGTAGCTTCTTTTTGTATTCAATCTCCCACGACATCGAGTGTTCTCCTAAACCGCTTTCAGCTCTTTGCTCCGGCGTTGCTGCTGGATCGCCGCTTCATACCCCACCGCAGCATAATATTGCGCCTTGTCAAAGAATTGTTCCAACAGTTGCAGCATCTCCAGTTCGCCGAAAATCTCGACCGGCTGGTCGGGCGAGGCTTCCTTTTTCAAAAACTCCCACAGATTTTCTTTGGTCAGTACAATCACCCAGAACACCTGGCTGAGGGAAACGCCTTGCTGGGCCCGCCGCGCGCCAATCTCCTCGTAGCGCTTTTCGATGTCGAGGCGGCTCTTTCCCAGCAGCCACTCGCCCAGGTGACGATAGATCTCATACACCCGTTCCTTGAGCTCCTCATTCGGCACGCTGGCATAGTCGTGCGTGATCTCGGAATTCTCAACCTTCTTGAGCAAGCTCAGAGCGAGACCGTCGGAATGGGTCTCAATCAGACGGACGAGTTTGTAAGCTAACATCATCCCTGCCTCCTCCCCTTGCTCCACTCTTAGTTTCGGCTCCGGCGGCCCCCGGCAGCCGTGACCCTTGACACCTCGACTTGTGATGGCGGTCACAGGCCACTATCACGTTGACATGCGCGGCCATCCGTGGGTTTTCACCAGGATGACGGCGACAAGATTTTCGCGAGAAAGATGCCCCTAGGAAATTGGCGGGGCCTTCGCAGTTCAGCGGCCGCTCTTGGGATCCTGGCCGCGAGCCGATTCGGGGTGAGGATAGGCGAGAGAGTTCCGAAATTCCGCAATGTCTTCGGGCGCAAAATCAGGAAACGGAAGCTGTTTGTCGTTGCGCCAGTGCTCCACTTGCTGCTCGGCGATGGCGGACTTTGCTTTGTCGAGGCCGCTGTCTTGCCCCATGTAGAGCGTCCGCGAGGGGTAGGCGAAGCCGGTGCCCGATGTATGCACGATCTCCATGATGCGGAACAGAAGGTCTTCTCGGATGGCGGTGAATTCGGCAAAGTCGGTGGTGAGCACGTAACTGGAGAGTTCCAGTCCGAGGCCGCTATCGTCGAAACTGGCGAACCGAATGCGCGTGCTGTCGCTTTCGACCTTGGGATGTTGGTACAGCATGCGGCGGATTTCCGCGAGCACGAAGCGCAGCTGGTCGGCAGAGGTCTCGTAGCGTAACCCCAACTTGGGGTTGAACAAGACCTTGTCGCGCCGGGTAATGTTTTCGACGTTCATCGTCGCCAGCGCTCCGTTGGGAATTGAGAGCTCGGTGCGTTCCTGGGTGCGAAGGCGAGTGGAGCGCAAGCTGATGTCTTCGACCACGCCAGTTCGTCCGGCGATCGTGCAGGTGTCGCCCACGCGAATGACTTCGTCGCTGAGGACGGAAATTCCACCGAACAAATTTTCCAGAGTTTTCTGGGCGGCCAGCGCAACCGCCAAACCGCCGATGCCGAGTCCTGCCAAAGCAGTTGTCAGATTGAAGCCGAGCGCGCCCATGACGGCCAGACCGGCCGCGATGAACAGTGCGACCTTGACCAGGCGTTCGCCCATCAGCGCCAGCGAACCCGTGCCCGTCCTGCCAGCCGCGATAGCTTTGTTGCGCAGGCGCGTGATGATGGAACTCGACAGCCGCAACAGAATCCCGAACACTGCGATTACCGCGACCACAGAGAAAACCCGCGCGTAGTAGTGGCGCTGCAGCAGCGGGAGCCCGAGATAGCTCATCATGACGCGGTGCGCGATCACTCCCAACAAGAGCCACCAGGGACCGGACACTGTATTGGTGACGCGCAGGTTCGGAAGCTTGCGATAGGCCCGCCAGCCGCGCACTGGAAACACCAGCCCCTTGAGCAATAGCCATCCCACTACAGCCGCTAGAGGAATGGCCAACAACAGACCGACCCATTGCCACAGCGCGATCCCCAGGAAGTGATGCCGCACCAGAAACCGCGGCAGGCGAGGCTCAATCTGTTTGGCCTGCATCTCATCGGCCAGCTCGGGAACTTTCTCCAGAGTCGCGGAAGAAAAGAGCCAGACTTTTCCGCCATCCGGGTTGGTGACGCGCACCAGAGTGAGAGGCACTTCGGCATCACCCGCGACTAAATTGCCGACCACCTGCCGATCGGGAGTATTTCCGTTTTGGATGTCACCGTCGGGCTGGTTGCTGATGCGCTTCAGGCTGCCTACAAAAGCGCGGTCCAACACCATCTTGAGTTGAATGGCAACTTCGTCGCCATCGCTGCGGCGGCGGGCCGCGGACATTTGCAGATATTCCGCAGCCATCCTGGTGTCACCCGCCTGTGCGGCTTGCAGGAAGCCGAAGACGGTGCCGGAGGGAGTATCGCGGCCAAATGAATCGGTGGAAGCGGCGGGGGCCTCGGTCGACGGCTGTCCCCAAGGCTTCAGAATCTGCGCTGGCAATGGCTGCGCGAAAAGCAGCCCTCCGAGCAGGACAAGTCCGGCCCATCCCCGCATTCTGTAGCGCGGTACGAACATAGAGTCCCGATTCTAGCGCTTGGGCCGGTAGATGTGAGTGGCGTGGCCGTAGAAGACTTCTGCGGCTTCCATCAGCGTTTCCGAAAGCGTGGGGTGCGGGTGAATGGTGAGGGCCATGTCCGCGGCCAACGCGCACATCTCAATTGCCAGCACGCCCTCGGCAATCAACTCGCCCGCGCCCGCTCCAACGATGCCGACTCCCAGCACGCGCTCGGTCTTCGGATCGATGAGCAATTTGGTCATGCCCTCTGGACGGTCGATGGTGATAGCGCGTCCCGATGCAGCCCAGGGAAACTTGGCTACCGTCACTTCGCGCCCCTGCTCTTTGGCTTGCGATTCAGTCAGGCCAGCCCAAGCGATTTCAGGGTCGGTGAAAACGACGGCCGGTATTGCGTTGGGCTCGAAGGCGACCTTGTGGCCGGCAATCGCCTCTACCGCGACGCGACCTTCGTGCGAGGCCTTGTGCGCCAGCATCGGTTCGCCCACCACGTCACCGATGGCGTAGGCCGAAGGGTCATCGGTGAGCAATTGCTGATTCACTTGAATGAATCCGCGCGCTCCCACTTTGACTTTGGTTTTGTCGAGGCCGGGAATTTCCGAGTTGGGCTTGCGGCCTACCGACATCAGCACGCGATCAAACACTTGTTCTTTCTCTTTCACATCGGCGCCTTCAAAGGTCGCGCGGATGCCGGTCTTTTCGTCTTTCAACGACTTTACCGTGGTGTTCAGCAGGATGCCGGCGAAGAGCTTCTCCAGGCGTTTGTGCAGCGGCAGAACGAGATCGCGGTCAGCGCCGGGGAGCAGGCCCGACAACATTTCGACCACGGTCACTTTGGTGCCGAGCGTCGCATAGACCGAGCCCAGCTCCAAGCCGATGTAGCCACCACCGATGACCAGCAAGGTCTTGGGAATTTCCGGCAGGTCGAGCGCACCTGAGGAATCCATCACGCGCGGACTGTCCAGCGCCAAGCTCGGGATGGCCGCGGGACGCGATCCGGTTGCGATGATAATGCGGTCGAAGCTCATGCTCTCTTCGCCGCCTGCAACTTTGGTGACCTTCAGCGTGTTGGAGTTCACGAAAGCGGCGCGGCCCTGCACATATTGCACGGAGCGCTGCTTTGAGAGTTGACCCAAGCCGCCCGTGAGCTTCTTCACCACATTTTGTTTGAAGCTGCGCAGCTTGTCGAGATCAATCTTGGGCTTGCCAAATTCGATGCCCCAGTTTTTTGACTGTTCGGTTTCCTCAATGAGTTTGGCCACGTGCAGCAAAGCCTTGGAAGGAATGCAGCCGCGATAAAGGCACACGCCGCCGGGGTTCAGTTCGGCGTCGATCAGAGTAACTTTCATGCCGAGATCGGCAGCCAGAAACGCAGCCGCGTAACCACCCGGACCTCCGCCAACAACTGCAATTCGCAAATTAGAAGTATCTGACATTGTGATATTTATCCTTGCACAGAGAGAAGGAATGGCTGTTCAAAAGCTTCGGCAATCCAGCGCAGAAAGCGTGCTGAATCGGCGCCGTCAAGCAGACGATGGTCGTAGGAAAGCGAGAGCGGCAACACTTGGCGCGGCTCAAATTTGCCGTTCCTCCAAACCGGCTCAATGCTGGAGTGCGACAGGCCAAGGATGGCGACCTCTGGATGGTTCACAATTGGCGAAAATCCGGTCCCGCCAATGCCGCCCAGATTGGTGATGGTGAAGGTGCCGCCTTCCATTTCTTCAGACGTCAGCTTTTTGTCGCGGGCCTTGGCCGAGAGGCGCGTTAACTCAGCCGCCAGTTCGACAATATTTTTCTTGTCCACGTCGTGAATCACCGGCACTAGCAAGCCGCGATCGGTATCCACCGCCACGCCGATGTTGATGTACTGCTTGTAAACGATTTCTTCTTTCGCCATGTCGATGGACGCATTGAACTGGGGAAAAATCTTCAACGCGGAGGCGCAAACCTTGAGCGCGATGGCGGTGATGGTCATCTTGCCGCCTGCCTCTGCCGCGCGCGGAGCGAAGCGGGCGCGCAGTTGCTCCAGTTCAGTGATGTCGGCTTTGTCGTTCTGCGTGACGTGCGGGATGGTGTTCCAGGCCTCGGCCAGGTGTTGCGCGGTCTTGCGTCGCACACCGCGCATGGAGACGCGCTCGATCTTTCCCCACTTGGCGAAATCGGGGAGCGCTGGTTCGACGAAGTGTCCGGCGCGCGGAGCCGCCGATGCGGCCGCCGCCGCTAATTTCGATTTGGCGTGGGCTTTCACATCGTCTTCGCTGATGCGTCCTGCAGGCCCCTGGCCCTGCACCTCATGAATATCCACGCCCAGTTCGCGCGCCAAGCGGCGAACATGCGGCGCGGCTGGAACGGGCTCACGGTGCTCGGTCCCCGCCACTTTTCCAAGTTGCTCGGGCATGGCGAACGAGGGGAGCACGGCCGCGGGAGGATCCGGAGGCAGAGCTTGTTGCTCGGTCTTGCCCTCGGCTTGCATCGCCATCTGAAACGAAAGACGAGCCGCATGCTGGCCGCCCACATGCTCGACCGGCGCGTGCTGGCGCGAACTCTCGGGTTCAGCAACTGCGCCGCCTTCGAGAGTGAAGATGACCTGGCCGACGCTGACCTTCTGACCTTCTTTGACTTTGATCTCCTGCACCACGCCGCTCACCGACGACGGGACCTCGATAACTGCTTTGTCGGTTTCGAGTTCCATCACGGGCTGCCCTTCGGCTACGCGCGATCCCACCGAGATCATCAACCGCACCAGGTCGCCCTGAGAAATGTTCTCGCCCAGCTCCGGCAGTTTGAAGGCTCCGGCAGAAGGTGCGGCGGGCTGGCCGCTTATGGGCGCGACCGGAGACGCGGCGGGCTGCTGCGTAGGAGCAGTGGGCACGGTCTTCGCGGTTGGAGCTTTCGTTGTCGACCCCTTCGTTGTCGGATCCTTTGTTGTCGGCGCATTCGGTGCCGGCGCATTTGGTGCTGCCGCTTTCGTCGTTGGAGCTACCGTTGTTGGAGCTGCCGTCGCGGCCGGCTTAGCTGCTGCGACGGCGCTCGATGCTCCATTGGCCACGGTAAAAATCACTTGGCCAACTTTCACCTTGTCGCCTTCTTTTACGCGCACATCCTGCACCGTTCCACTGATCGAAGAAGGCACTTCCAAAACCGCTTTGTCGGTCTCGAGTTCCATGACCGGCTGGCCCTCAGCGAGGCTGGCGCCCGGCTTGATCAACAGGCGCACCAAGTCTCCGCTGTCAATGTTTTCGCCAAGCTCGGGAAGTTTGAATTCGGTCGCCATTCTCTACCTTTCCTAGCTGATGACCGGGTTCGGCTTCTCAGGGTTAATGCCGAGGTCAAGGATGGCCTGCTTCACCACCTCAGTCTTGATCTGCTTGTCGCGGGCCAGCGCAGTGAGGGTTGCCAGCACAATGTGTTTGGCGTCCACTTCGAAGAAGTCACGCAGAGAGGCGCGGCTCTCGCTGCGGCCGAATCCATCGGTACCCAGTGAAACCAGCTTGCCCGGCACCCACTGCGCGATGCTCTCGGGCAGCACTTTCATGTAATCCGAAGCGGCGACGAATACACCCGGAGCGTCTTTCAAGAGCTCGGTGACGTACGGAACTTTCGCGAGTGCGCCGGGATGCAGCATGTTCCAGCGTTCGCAATCGTTGGCGTCGCGGTACAGCGATTTGTAGCTGGTGACGCTCCATACATCGGCGGCGACCCCATATTTTTCCGCCAGAATCCCCTGGGCCTTCAGCACCTCAAACATGATGGTGCCGCTGCCGAACAACTGGGCCCGCAGCTTCGCGTCTTTCTTGCCCGCGTTGTTGCCTGTGCCCGGCGCAGGCTTGTACAGGTACATGCCTTTGAGAATGCCCTCGCGGACATGCTCGCCGGCAGGCATCTCCGGCATGGGCAGCGGCTCGTTGGTCACGGTCAGGTAATAGAAAACCGATTCCTGGTCCACGTACATGCGCTTGATGCCGTCCTGCACGATGATGGCGAGTTCGTAAGCGAAGGCGGGATCATAGGCCAGCAGGTTGGGAACGGAAAGAGCCAGCACGTGGCTGTGACCGTCCTGGTGCTGCAGTCCTTCGCCGGCCAGCGTAGTGCGTCCGGCGGTGCCGCCCACCAGGAAACCGCGGCAGCGCATATCGGCAGCAGCCCAGATCAGGTCGCCAATCCGCTGCAAGCCGAACATGGAGTAGTAAATAAAAAACGGGATGGTGTTGATGCCGTGGTTGGCATAGGCGGTGCCCGCGGCGATCAGCGAACACATGGAGCCGGCTTCGGTGATGCCCTCTTCCAGAATCTGTCCGTCTTTGGCTTCTTTGTAGTAGAGCAGCGTGTCCATGTCCACCGGCTCGTAGAGCTGTCCGACGCTGGAGTAGATGCCGACCTGGCGGAACAACGCTTCCATGCCGAAGGTGCGGGCTTCGTCAGGAACGATCGGAACGATCAGCTTGCCAATTTCCGGATCGCGCAACAGCTTGGCCAGCATCCGCACAAACACCATGGTGGTGGAGACTTCGCGGCCGTCGGTGCCCTTGTAGAACTCTTCGAAGTGAGATTCGGAAACCGGAGCCAGCGGCTTGGAGCGGACTTTGCGCTCGGGCATGTATCCGCCCAGTTGTTTGCGACGCTCCTGCATGTACTTGATTTCCGCGCTGTCGTCGGCGGGGCGGTAGAACGGGGCGTTGTGCAGATCGTCGTCGGAAATCGGAATGCCGAAGCGTGAGCGGAACATGCGCAGCTCTTCGTCATTGAGCTTTTTCTGCTGGTGGGTGATGTTCTTGCCTTCGCCAGCTTCGCCCAGTCCGTAACCCTTGATGGTCTTGGCCAACACGACCGTCGGCGAGCCGACGTTGTCCACTGCGGCCCGGAATGCGGCGTGGACTTTGATGGGGTCATGGCCGCCCAGCCGCATGCGCGCCAGTTGCTCATCGGACAAATGTTCCACCATCTTGAGCAAGCGCGGGTCGGTGCCGAAAAAATTCTGCCGGAAGTAGGCGCCGCTCTCCACGAAATATTTCTGGTACTGGCCGTCGGTGATTTCGCCCATGCGGCGCACCAGCAAACCGTCGCGATCGCTCTGGATTAGAGCGTCCCAATCGGTGCCCCAAATGCACTTGATGACATTCCATCCCGCGCCGCGGAAGATGGCTTCCAGTTCCTGAATGATTTTGCCATTGCCGCGCACCGGGCCGTCGAGACGCTGCAGGTTGCAGTTGACCACGAAGATCAGGTTGTCCAGACGTTCGCGCGAAGCCAGCGTGATGGAGCCGAGAGATTCCGGCTCGTCCATTTCGCCGTCGCCGAGGAAGGCCCACACTTTGCCACCGGTCGAAGTCTTCAGGCCGCGATTCTCCAAATACTTGATGAAGCGCGCGTGGTAAATGGCTTGAATGGGGCCGAGACCCATGGACACCGTTGGGAACTCCCAGAAATCGGGCATGAGCCAGGGGTGCGGGTACGATGACAACCCTCCGCCTTCTTTCAGTTCGCGGCGGAAGTTCTCGATTTTCTGTCGCGGAATGCGGCCTTCCAAAAAAGCGCGGGCATAGATGCCGGGCGCTGCGTGACCTTGGAAGTACACGATATCGCGGTCGCCAGTTTCAGTGCTGGCGTGGAGAAAGTGGTTGAAAGCGACTTCGTAGAGCGTAGCCGCGGAAGCAAATGTGGAAATGTGTCCGCCAATGCCTTCCTGCTGTTTATTGGCGCGGACCACCATGGCCAGTGCGTTCCAGCGGACCAGGCTCTTGATGCGCCTCTCCATTTCCTGGCTGCCGGGAAATGGAGGCTGCTGCAGCGAGGAAATCGTGTTCTGGTAGGGTGTGGTCGCGGTGAACGGCAAATTTACGCCCGCCGCGCGACGGGCATGCAGGGCTAATTGCTGCAGCAATCGTCCGGCGCGTTCGGGGCCGCCGGAGGAAAGTACGTAGTCCAGCGAATCCAACCATTCGCGCGTTTCAACGACTTCGAGACCGTTCGTATTCTTCTCTGCCAAGTGTGATACCCCTTCGGAAACAGCGGAGTTTCTATGATATTGAATATTGAAGAATTTTGCTGGGGCGGAGGTCTTCCGCGGCTCATTTCGCGGGTCGCCGTGACTGTTGAGGGCTGCGCTGTTTGAAAGGGTTACAATTTTGGCTGGTCAGAGCGAAAAGAATTCCTGGTCAGAGCCAAGAGAATTCCTGGTCAGAGCCAAAACAGAAGTTTCGTTTGGTATCGACCGGCTTGGTATTGGCTCAAGCGACGTCGAGTGTCGTGAAGAAGTTTTTCCCTTACTAGTTGTGGACTGGAAACCTTCAAGTGGAAGCAGTAGCCGACGCAGCACAGGGAAGCAAGCCCTTGCCCGTCCGGCAGATCGGCTGAGAACTGATGACTGGTATCTGACAACTGGACAACTGATCACTTGTCACTGGCAACTGACAACTGACAACCGCCCTTAAGTCTCTATTCCCACGTAACAAATCCGACCCACTAAGTAGTCGGATGGCTCTTTGCCTTCCTGCAGGGGAAGAATTTCTACCGGGTAACTCTGGTTGTGCGGGCGCAGAATCAGATTGCGGTTGGCCACTTCCACGTACTTCACCGTGCAGTAGCCTTCTTTGTTGACCGCGTACATGTTCAGCTCGCCCTTGCGATAGGAATGCAGCGCGTTGTAGTGGCGGTCAATCAGCAGCACCGCCCCGGGCAGCATCCGCGGATACATGCTCATGCCCTCGTGCGCGTCCACCCGGATCAGCACGAAGCGTTCCCAGTTGTCGCGTTCGCCTTCCATCGAGGCGCGCATGCGTTTCAGAAACGTCTTCTTGAACTTCATGATCTCGCGCACGTTCATGCTGATGATCAGCGGCTCGGTCGCCGCCACGTTGCTGTCTGTCAGCACCACGTTGTCAAAATCATCGTCGCTCGGCGCCATAATGGTGGCGCGCTTGTTTACTTCCGAGGTGTCCAGTAGATCCAGCACCGACAGGTTTTGCACGTTGAGCACTTTGTCCATGCCCTCCAGGCTCAACCCGCGTTTGCGATTCAGGAAGTTGGAAATGTGGGCTTGCTTGAAACCGGTCTGCTCGGCAAGGCGAAGGCCAGTCAGGTCGCCGTTCTCAATGCGGTCCCAAAGGTTCTTGCGAAGATTTTCCTGCAGAGCTCGGAATTTCATAATGGCGGAAGTATAGCATAAAAACTGGATGCACTTTGCTAAGGGTGCCGTAAGTCTAACATCTGAAAGGAAATAAACCGCTTGACAGCGCCTAGCAAATGGCTATACGATTTGAGAAGTGTATAACTGATTTCGAGATTTAGAAAGAAGTCATGGTAGATGTGAAAGTTTTGGAAGAGGAACAGAGTTTCGTGGAGTTCCGCCGCAAGGTGCGCTCTGCGGAGATTCTCTCCAGTGCGATGGAGCGGCTTTTGCGGTCGCTTCACTTTACCGGCCGGGTGAGCATCGTGGTGCAAAATGGCCGCGTGCTCAAGTCCGGCTATGAGGAAGGCTACTTCCGGCAACACGCCGGGGCCCAGTAAATACGGGCCCGCCTGGGCACTCGGGGTGCAGGCGTACGTAGCTACCGTTGAACACTCAATTAAATAGCACGGCAGGTCTTCGTAAGAGAAACGAGCCCTGCGACCGGGATTCACCCGGCGCAGGGCTTTTTTGTTTGTCCGCATACGGTTAGCAGGATCGTAACGCTGCCGCAGCGGGTTCACCTGGGTGAGGGGGTTTTCCGCTCATAGCAGAAAGCAAATCATCCCGGGAGAGCAAATCATGCAAGTGAAAGACAATGCGGTCATTGAAGAACTAGCAGCAATGTCGATGGATTTAAAGTACTGCGAACGCTGTGGTGGATTGTGGTTGCGCCATCGCGGAGAAGAGGAGGTTTTTTGCACCCCCTGCGGGCATCGGGTGGCCAGTGGACGCGAACATCACGAGCCCATAGCGCTGGGTAAGCGGCCTGCGGGAAGAGTGACGGCGGCACCCGCGCGACTCGCGCTCGTCGAGGTATTCGCATGATTGCGGAGACCCTCTCAACCAAACGGTTGTTCAAAAGCGAGCCCAAGCGCGTGCGGATCCAGTGGGACGCAGCGGAGGCAGATCGGAGCTTGTACGTGTATCGCAAGCAGACGACCGCTTTGCTCAGACGTTACGGGCGGATGTCGATCGAGGTGGGCCGACTGCCTTCGCTAGTCGGGCGCGAGATTTTTCGCAGCAAGGTCGCGTCGTGCAAAAGCAAGTCGTTCGAGGACGCCGTGATTTTTGTGCACGACGTGGAACATGTGCTGGAGGAGTTGGATGATCTGGGGCGCGAGTTGATCGCCACCATCGTGCTGGAAGACTATACCCAGGGCGAGGCGGCCAAGCTGTTGGGGTTATGGCGGAGCCAGGTGTCGCGGCAGTTTCCCCAAGCGCTGGACTTTCTGAGTGAGCGGTTTTTGCAGGGAGGGCTGCTGCAGGGGGAGCCTGGAATGGCGCAAATCAGGAAGCCGCCGCAAAGTTGTCAAGGGGGCCGGGAGGAGGTTTGTTGCTTATCTGTATGATTACAAGGGAGAAATAAAGTTGGAGTGAGTAGGACAATTTCCCATGTAAGTGTGCTATAATTAAATTTCAGACTAAGAAATGAAAACTATCAAGGGACGCCGCCAAAAGCCGCGTCCCTTTTGTTTTTGCGGGGTATTTCGACAGACTACAGGCGGGGAGGGGGATGGATGGTGAAGTCAAGAGCGTCAAAGGTGAGGAAGACGAGCAAGTCAGCAGCAGTAACTACACGCAAGTCAGTGGACATGGTGTATGTGGGGGAGAAAGTTCGCAATCTTATTGGCAACACGGCGGAAGACATGACGGCGAAGATGATCGAAGAAGTCGAGACCAATCACAGCATCGCGGCGATGAAGTTCTTGTTCGAACTGGTCGGGTTAGCGCCGGGCGGGGTGGCTGAGCCGGAAGAGCCGAGAGATTCGCTGGCCAAGATTTTGTTGGACGAATTGGGCGTACCGGAAGACATACGGCAACGCGCTGCCGAGATGGCCGCGGGCAATATCGTAGAATGACGGTTGCGATGACTAGCGGCACCGGGAAGCCTGGCATAGTTTCGCGGCGTCTGGAAGCATCGCTGGCACGAACTTTACAAGGCGGAGGCAGATTCAGGCGGCAATTCGCGGCCGGGACAAAATGCATGGACATGACGTGGGTGACGGGGCGGATTGCAGTGGGCGGGGGTATCTGGAACGCGGAAAACATGGCGAAAGTGGCGGAGGCGGGCGTGACCCACGTCATCGACATGCAGATCGAGTTCGACGACACGCCCTTGGGGAAGCAGGCGGGAGTGGTGGTGTTGTGGAACCCGACGGACGATGATTTCACTCCCAAGTCGCGGGATGTGTTTGAGCGGGGCGTGAAATTCGCGCGCAACGCGTTGGACGAAGAGGGCACGAAGCTATTCATTCACTGCGCGGCGGGAATCCATCGCGCGCCGATGATGGCGCTGGCGGTGCTAGGGTCGCTGGGCTGGACAGTCAAGTCGGGGATGGAGTTGATTGAAGCCAAGCGGCCGGTAGTAGATTTCGTCGGGGTGTACGTGGAGAGCGTGAAGAGGTACCTGGAGAAGAACTAGTTTCAGCAGAGTGTTGACTGCAAGGCCGCGAATGAATCGCGGCCTTTTCATTTGCGGCGCGGAATGAGTTGCTGTAAGAGACGTTACTGGAGGAGATCATGTTTGAAGCGCACCGTCCGAAAGGACGGTTTTTTTATTGGCTGGTGATACTGACGGCGGGACTGAGCTGGATGGTGAGCGCGGAAGTGGCATGCGCGCAGATCAAGCCGGCGACGGTGCTGTTAAGCGACGTGGTGTACCGGGCGGATGGCACGGCGGCCGCGGGCATGGTGTTGATTTCCTGGCCGTCGTTTACTACGGCGGATGCAAAGCCGGTGGCGGCGGGGAACTTGAATGTGAAGCTGGGCGCGGGCGGGACGCTAGCGGTGATCCTGGTCCCGAATGTAGGAGGCACGCCGGTGACATTCTACGCGGCGGTCTTTCAGTTGGATGATGGGACAGCGCGCACCGAGTACTGGGTGCTACCGGCGCAAGGGCCGGTTACGCTGGCGATGGTGCGGACGACGTTGGGCACGGGAGCGGCGTCACAGCCGGCGTCGAAGCAGTATGTGGACGGAGTGGTGAGCGGCAAAGCGAACGATGCGGTGGTGGTACACAAGAGCGGCGCCGAGGTGATTGAAGGGGCGAAAAATTTCTCTGCGCCGCCGTCAGTGCCAGCGCCGGTGGGAGCCTCTGACGCAGCCAACAAGGCATACGTGGATGAAGCGGTGGCGAGTGTGGGGGCAGGGGCGTTCGTGGCGAAAGAGGGCGACGCCATGACAGGCCCGCTGACGTTGAGCGGCGACCCAGTGCAGGTCGACCAGGCAGCGACCAAACGCTATGTGGACAACGGACTGGCGCCGAAAGTGGGACTGGTAAATGGAGTGGTGCCGCCGGCGCAATTGGGGAGCGGAACAGGAGATGCGAGCCTGTGCCTGAAGGGGAACTCGAGTTGGGGGGCATGCGGCGGGAGTGGGGATGCGACGTCAATCCGCGGGGTAGTGGTGGACTCGGGGATTCCTGCGGACGGGCAAGTGATTACGTACGACGCCGGGCTAGGAAGGTATAAGGCGAAGGCAATTACGACGAGCGGCAATTCGGACATGGTGGATGGAAAGCATGTCGCGGCGATGAACGGCGGGAAGTGCCTGCAATCGAGCGCGGACGGGACCACGATCACGGAGTCGAGCGGAGCGTGCGGGACGACGCAAAGCATTACCGGCGACCTGACGGTGACCGGACGAGTGACGGCGGATTCGTTTATCTCGACCGGAGCGGGAGCGTGGAGCGTGGAGGGTTCGTACGGGACGATGACGGCTGCGGCAACGGGGAAGTCGAAGTTGGGATTCGATCCCAGTGGCAAGCTGTCGGTTTCCGAGAACGCGGGAGCGGTGACGGAGCTGGCAAAAAAGCTGGCGCAGCAGTTTACATATACGTTCTTCGATCCACTGAACACGTTGACCACGGCGTTGCAGGTGCCATCGATTTATGTAAACCGGGGAAGCGCATTTCATATCGTCGAAGTGTATTGCGAGATTGATGCGGGGAGCGCGACGGTGAACCTGCAGAACGGCGGAGCAAACGTGTTGAGCGCGGACCTGGCATGTTCGACGGCGGGAGCGAGCACGACCGGCTGGGTGAGTGGGAAGGATGCGGTGGCAGTGGGAGCGAAGCTGGGACACGTAACGGTGGCGACCGGGGCGGGACTGCATCGGCTAGATGTGGTGGTGCGGTATGTGGTGGATTGAACCGTACTTGGTTTGGCTTAGAACGGCGAAGTTGGCGAAGGGAAGCTGGACCCTTCGCCGGGCGCAGGATGACAAAGCGAATTCAGGAGTTGGCAAGATGAGATGGCTGAAGACGATGACGCCACTGCTTCTGGCGGCGGTCTGTGCGGGACAATCCGCAACGAGTGGTGGAGCAAAGTATGTGGGCACGAGCCGCTATGGGGCGGTAGCAAACGCAACGGCAGGGGAACTGGTGATGCCGACCCTGCCGCAGAGCTGGGTGAACAGCCATGAGTGCGAGCCGGTTGGTGGAATCTACGACAACACGGTGATGATCCCCGGAAACTATGCGGCGACTGCCGCGGGTGTGAATCAGGCGTTGTCAGACTGGGCGGCCGCACCCGACCAATCATGGCATGTGGTGATTGCCGGTGGCACTTTGATTTCGGGATCGTCGAGCAGCAACGCTGGATTGATTGTGGTACCGGTAAAAGCGGGCGCCACGAAATGCGCGGTTGTAGATTCTTCGACGCCTCTGCCAGTGGGCCAGACAGTTTGCAGCCATGGGATTCAAGATTCGGGGCTGACGCCGGCATTGCCCGACGCTGGCGTGCGGAATCCCGGTTGTACGTCGCCGAACGATGTGGCTTCGATGTACACGCTGGAGCAAACCAGCGCGAATCCGGTGATTGAGTTTCTGTCCAGTTCGACAGCCAATCCCACGCTTGGCTCAAACCATGTGCTATTTCAGAATGTAGAAATCAGACTGCAATCTTCCTTTGCGCTTGAAAACACTAGTTTGGTTTCAATCGGCCACATCACCAGCGCCCAAACCATGCAGTCGCAAGCACCAGCGCATGTTGGCTTGGACCGAGCTTATATCCACGGCTACGATACGCCGCAAACGAAGATTCGCAATGGGATCAATTGGAACTGCCAGTGGTGCTGGGTCACGAATACCTACATCGAGAAAATCCGCAGCCCGGGTGCTGAAAGTCACGTGATGGCGGAATCGAATGCGGTCGGGCCGGTAAAGATTGTGCACAACTGGCTGGAAGGCGCGAGCGCGGGAATTTTTACTGGGGGAGGAACTCCCGCCATCCTGGTGAACGGAGTGCCAGACTATGGCCGCGACTTCGAGATTCGCCGCAACCGCGTCACTCTGGACATGGCTTACTGCCCAACCGGCGGGGTGGCTGCGGGAGTGGGCGTCAAGAATCGGCTGGAACTCAAGGAAGCGGCTCGGGTATTGGTGGATGGCAACATCTTTGAAAACAACTGTGCAGATGGGCAGGCCGGGAGCATTGTGCTACTCAATGTGCGCTCGTGTTCAAGCGGGATTGCATGCGACAACTATACGTCTGCGGTTTTGGATATTACCGTCAGCAACAACTTGATCCGCCATTCTCTCTCAGGCATGAATTTCGATGGAGATAGCGGAGGCGCTTCTGCGGGGGTGAGCGTTGGTATTGGCGGCAAGCGCTGGAGTGTGGTCAACAACCTGATTTATGACATCGGGGACAAGGTGAAGTACAGCGGCGGGGCGTCCCCCACGTTTGGGATCCGCACCCTTTCAGGCGGAGCTATCTGGACAAACTGCAATTCGAGTGGAGACGGGACCACGGCAACGCTGACCTGTCTCGATGGTGGAACCGGGAGAAACCAGACCAACGTGGAAATTGGGGATCCAGTAGCAGTGACCGCCTGCGGTGGGTTCAACACATCCACAACAAGGCGGGGACCGGGAGCATTAGCCGGTACGAGCGGGCTGACGGTGGTCTATCCGAGCTCGGCAATTGGAACGGCGACGGGATGTTCGTTCACAAATCTGCAGGGCTGGCCGAAGAATTTTATTTGGGCGCACAACACGTTCATTACCGACCAACAAGCATACGCTCCGAGCTCGTCATGCCAGGGGCCGTCAACGCTGTGGTGGGAAAACCCGCACGCCATTGGCAACACTTATAAGGATTCGTTGTTTCTGATGCAGAGCACAGCCAGCCCGAGTTCTTATGGTTGGTTTTGCAACGCGACGGCAGAAGGCACGGCGGCCCAGAATGCCGGGTGGGATGCGAACACTCTCACCGCACATCACCTGGTCTATCCGGGGCGCACGGCAAGCGTGTACACGGAGTACCCAGGCGGCGGCGCTGCAGGCATTAGTCCACCGGCCACCATGTGGTTCCCGTCGAAGATTGAGTGTTCGGCAAGTACCGTGGCTGGATCGAGCGCGAGTTGCGTGGGCGTCGCGGGGCTGATGAACGGCGCGGCGTTGGATGGCAATTTTTTCGATTATCACAGCTACGCGCTGGACGCCAGCAGTCCATACAAAGCAGGTGGGAGCAGGCAGGCGAGCGACGGCGGAGATGTGGGAACCAACCTCGCGACGCTCGACGCCGCGCAAGCCGCGCACATCTACCACTGTTCCGATTGCGGCACGCCGGAGTTTGACGACCCGGTGGTTCCGGCATCCTTGTTTGGGATGCACATCAACTCGTCGGGTTCGTTGTGGCCGACGGTACCTTTTGGGTCGCTGCGGCTGATCGACGATGCGACGGCGTGGCCGTTCCTGAACGGGAGCACGCAGGGCACGTACACCTGGGGCAACCTGGACAACTGGCTCTCTCTGACGAAGACGCACGGCGTGACCGATCTGATGTACCTGATGGGGCGTACGCCCAACTGGGGGTCATCGAATCCGACGGACACGACTTGCCAGTATTACAACGCGAATCCCGGGACCGGGGCGTTTGCGCCGGGGCAATGCTATCCGACATCGGACCTGGCCAGCGGAAGCAGCGACGCGATGTGGACGGGATGGGCCGCAGGGTTGGCGAATCACATCAACGGATTGGGAGCGAGTTACTCAAGGCCGAGTGTGTTTGAACCGTGGAACGAAGTGACGGTGGGGACGAGTTGGAAGGGGACGGATGCGCAACTGGCGCAACTGACAATCGATGCCAGCGCGACCATCAAGCCGATATTGGCGGGGGCGCGGGTCACTTCGCCGACGACGGTGAACTGGAATCCGCCGACGGCGAAGGGAGTGGGTACGGCATTGACGAATATTTTCAACGCGACTCCCACGCTGGGTGCGAGCAATGGAGCAAGGACGGTGGCAAATTCGGTGGACATTCTGAGCTTCCACTCGTACATGAATACCGGGAATCCAGAGGAGTTGATCAACATGGCGGCGATGCTGCGGGCGAGCGTATCCGCGGCAAGCAGGTACGCGCTCTGGGACACGGAATTTTCCTGGGGAGCGAACGCGCCGGTGGTGACGGACGAAGACTTACGCGCGGCGTATCTCGCCCGATCCTATCTGGTCGGCTACACGGCGGCGGGCTTCCAGCGCATGTACTGGTACGGGTGGGACTTCTCGAATACGGGCAACACCGGGCTGGCAACGTGGACGGATACGGCGCGATGTACGCAAGCGATTGGGAGCGCCGGTGGACACGCGTGGTATTTGTGCCGGAGCGGCATCGCTTATCAGCAGGTCTATTCGTGGATGGTGGGCAACACGGTGACACAAGCAAGCTCAGGGCCGATGCCGGTGCTGGGTGGAACATCGGCGTATGGCTTGTGGAGTTGCGGACTGCAGAAGCCGGACGGCACGATGCTGCGAGTGGTTTGGGACACTTCCGATTGCATGACCGTGACGCTGGCGAGTTGCGCGACGACTACTTATACGACGCCGGCAGGAACCACCGGATATTACACGTTGGACGATGGCAGCTTTACCGCAGCGTCGCCTGGGCAGGTGCTGACGGTAGGACCAAAACCGATCGCGATTGCGTGGCGATGAGAGCGGAAACCGGGTGGCGCAGGACGACAAAGTTGATTGAGAGATGGGGAGATATGACGAGAGTGCTTCGATTGGCGGCGGTGATGATCTGGCTGGCTGCGGGCGCGGCGGCTACGACGTATTACGTGGACGCTACGGGCGGGAATGACGTCAACAGCGGGCTGGCGAGCAGCACAGCGTGGAAGTCAATTGCGAAAGTGAACGGAATGACGTTTGGGGCGGGCGACCAGATCCTGTTCAAGCGGGGCGAGATCTGGCGCGAGAGCCTGGTGGCGCCGTCGAGCGGAGCTGCGGGAAATCCGATTACGTTCGATGCGTATGGCACGGGGGAGGCGCCAACTATCACGGGAAGCCTGGACCTGTCAGTACCCTCGGCATGGACTCTGGACTCGGGGAACATCTGGAGGGCGACGGTGAATTCGCTGGGAATGACCTACGTGCTGTTTGGGACGGAGTGGGGGACGAGGCACACGACGTCGAAAACGGAGTGCGTGGCGGCGCGGGATTATTTTTTCATGTCAAACGCGCTGTTTGTGTACTCGGTGGGAAATCCGTCGGCGTACTACGGGACAGTGGCCGCAATGCTGCTGACCAACGGGCAGCTGATCTACATCAACGGGAAATCGTGGGTGGAGGTGCAGCACTTCAAGCTGACGTACTTCGACGGGTATGGGGTGAGGATCGGCGGGGCGGCCGATCACATTCATGTGGCGAACGTCTCGGCGGACGGAATGATTCCAGCGGGCACGATGCCCCATGGGTTCTATGTGAGCGCGAGTCCGACGCCGACGGACATCAGCTTTTATGACGATGACGCGCACCGGAACTACAACGGATTTCGATTTGATGGAACGGCGACGGGGATCAAGGTGAAAAATTGCCGGGCGTATGGAAACCGCAACCATGGTTTGGAAGACAACGGGGGCGGTGCGAACTACGCCTACTGCCATTTTTACGGCAACGGGTTAGGAGTGCTTACTTCGACGGATGTGACAGGGGGAGTGGATGGCGGGGGAAACATTGCGGCCTACACGGACCCGCAGGTGACATGGTTCCGCAGGTATGAGGCGCGGATCTCGCTGACCGAGGACGATCCGGGATTGATCGATGCGAGCGCATATGTGGACGGGTGGCTGCCGCAGTTTGACCAGCGGGGATTGCAGCCGAGCCTGGCGATTGTGACCGGGTATGAGTTGTCGAACCAGATGATTCCGGAATTCCAGAAGTGGATCAATGCGGGGCGGGATGTGAATGCACATTCGTGGTCGCATCAGTATTTTCAGAAGGCGAACGAGCTGAATGCGCTGACCATTCACTATACGGGGACGGGGACAGCGGGGACGCTGACGATCAGCGGAAACCATTTGACGACGACGGTGACGGGCGGGCCGGGCGGCGAAGGGATGAACCTGGACTTGACGAGCTCGTCGTACGACACGTTGTCGAAGCTGGTGGCGACCATCAACGGGCGCGTGGTGTACGCGGCAACGCAGGTGGCGGGGGCGCAGGGTGCGGCGCACACCATCGGGCTGGCAGACGTGGCGGGGCTGGACATCAAGGGGACGACGTACACGGCATTGTTTCAGGAGAGCCGGCTGGAGCCGGATGAGATGGCGAGTGCGAAGGCGTGGATGAATGCGAACCTGACGGGGCTGCCGGCAACGCGGGTGTATGTGTATCCGGGCGGAGAGGAAGACACGAGCACGCAGGGGTATGCGGTGACGGCGGGATATGCGGGAGGGCGCGGGGCGTTCACCATGGATTTGGGAACCAAGGATGTGTATGCACGGGGAGTGAACGTGCAGAACATCACCAGCTTCGGAGTGAATCCGGCGCTGCTGGGGCTGACGGCGGCGGCGATGGATGCGCGGATAGCGTCGCTAGTGTGGAAGAGCGCGGTGTGGGGAGCGCCGTACGGAGTGTTCTGGCACCTGAACGAGCTGACACCGACGGAGGTGGGGAATTTGTTGGATGCGCTGATCGCGCATGGCGCCGTGGTGATGACGAACACGCAACTGGTGAATTGGATTAAGGGAACGACGGAAGTGGGGACGGGGACATATTGGGTGACGGCGGCGACGGGGGCGGAAGTGGACACGCGGCCGACGGCGGCCTCTCCGGTGGTGAATGCGGGAACGGATTTGGGGGCGGCGTTCCGGCTGGACCTTGAAGGGAACGATCAAGCGGTGTGGGGGCCGCAGTGGGAGATGGGGGCGTATGCCTATGCCGGGGGAAAGACCTGGGTGGTGGTGGTGAACTAGCCGGTGGCAAGAGGCGCGGGGTGGCGGGACGCAGGTGGCGGGTAAGGATTGCTTTCAAGGGATGGGTGTGGGGACGGGGGCGGGGATGGGAGGGTGGGGGGATGGGAAAGGATGTGGAGCTCTTGAAGGATTACGAGTTGTTGCTGGTGCTGGGACAGTGGCTGGATGAGCGTCCCGATGCGCTGGGGTGGAATATTCGCAAAGGCAGGCACGGGCTGCGCGATCTGCACATACAGTTGGAGCGGCTGCGGCGGGCGGAGAAGCTGGCAGAGGAAATCGGAAGCGGACTGGGAGCGACGGCACTGCAGGTGATCCGCAGTGCGGAGAACGTTGATGAGAGTAGTGAGCAGAGCAGTGAGGAGCGCGGCGACGGAGAGTTTGGGAGTGGAGCGTTGGAGGGGTTGAGCGGGAGCGGCGTCGAGATGCCGGGAACGGCGGGGATCAGGCGGAGAGGAATTCCGCCGACGGTGCGGGACTGGATTATGGAAACCGTTTTGATGATTCGGAGCAAAGAGGGGCGGAAGAGGCTAAAGCTGAACCGGACGCAGCAGGAGTATTCGTTGCGGTGCACCAAGCAGAACATCGTGTTGAAGGCGCGCCAGTTGGGAATGACGACGTACATCGCGGCGAGATTTTTTGTGCAGGCAATCACGCGACCTGGAACTGTGAGCTTGCAGGTGGCGCACGACCAAGATGCGGCGGAAGCGATTTTCAGAATTGTGCACCGATTTTGGGAGAACCTGCCCAGGTCGATGCGGGAAGGCGCGCTGGTGACGTCGCGCGCGAATGTCCGCCAGATTGTATTTCCGATGCTGGACAGCGAGTATCGGGTGACGGCGGCGGACGAGAACGCGGGGCGCGGTTTGACCCTCCACAACTTGCATTGCTCGGAGGTGGCCCGTTGGCCCCGCGGGGGCGAGGAGACGCTGGCATCGCTGCGGGCGGCAGTGGTGCCGGGAGGGGAGATTGTGCTGGAGTCCACTCCGAACGGGGCGTGGGGAGTGTTCTACGACGAGTGGATGAGGGCGAGCGAAACGGGATACACGCGGCATTTTTTCCCCTGGTGGTATGAGCCGCGGTATGCGATCAAGCCGCATCCATCACTGCTTCCATACAAGGCGGACGAGCAGCGGCTGGCCGATGAGCACGGGTTGACGCAGGCGCAGATACAGTGGCGGCGGGCACAATGGACGGCGATGAAGGGACTGGGACCGCAGGAATTCGCCGAGGATGCGGTGTCGTGCTTCCGTGCGTCAGGGGAGTGCGTGTTTGAATTGGACGCAGTGGACAAAGCGATGCAGTGCAGCCGGGATCCGGTGGAGCTCCGGGACAATCGCCGGCTGATGGTTTGGCTGCCGCCGCAGCCGGGACATGAATACATTGTGGGAGTGGATCCGGCGGGCGGAGGGGCGCAAGGGGACTACTCGTGCGCGCAGGTGATGGATCGGGAAAGTGGAATGCAATGCGCGGAGCTGCATGGACACTATCCGCCGAGAGAGTTGGCGAACAAGCTGCTGGAGTTGGGGCGGGAGTACAACGGGGCGCTGCTGGCGGTGGAGAGCAACAATCACGGGCACGGCGTGCTGGCGCATCTGAAGGAGAGACAGTATCCGAACATGTACTTCCGGCGCGGGCAGGCGGGATGGGTGACGAACCAAGTGACGCGGCCGGCGATGCTTGAGGCATTGGCGGAGGCGGTGGGGCAGAGTCCGGAGAAGTTTACCAGTCCGCGGTTGCTGAACGAGCTACGAACGTTTGTGCGGGATGGGGCGGGCAACACGGGCGCGGCGGCGGGATCGCATGATGATTGCGTGATGGCGATGGCAATCAGTTGGGCGGTGCGGAGAGAGGTGGTGGGGAGGCATCGGGGAGAGCGGATGGAATGGGCGAGTGTGGGGTAGGAGGGTTGGGGTGAATCCACCGGGGAGATGCGGGTACGGAGGAAAGTCACAAGGGCGCGCGTTCCTTTTGTTCGGGGGCAGGGCGGGATTGGGGATAGGATAAGGGTTTGACGATTCAGGCAGTCCAACACGTGCGTCGGATGCGAGGCGGAGCGCAGGGACACATGATGCGCTGCGACGATGGTCACTACTATGTGGTGAAGTTCCAGAATAATCCGCAGCACTTGCGGGTGCTGGCAAACGAGTTTCTGGCCACGCGGCTGGCGGATAAGGCAGGGTTGCCGGTGCCGGTGACCGAAGTGGTGGAAGTGAACGAGTGGCTGGTGCAACACACGGCGGAGTTGAATATTTTGCTGGGACAGAACGCGATTGCGTGCGCGCCGGGATTGCAATTTGGGTCGCGGTACGTGGTGAGTCCGCTGGAAGGGCAGGTGCTGGATTATCTGCCGTCGGACATGCTGGACCGAGTCCGGAACCTGGAGACATTTGCCGGCATGCTGACAGTGGACAAATGGACTTGCAATGCGAACGGGCGGCAGGCGGCGTTTTGGCGGAAGATGAAAGAGCGGAAGTACACGGTGACTTTTATCGACCAGGGATATTGCTTCAATGCGGGGGAGTGGACGTTTCCGGATTTTCCGCTGCGCGGGGTGTATGCGCGGAATGAAGTGTATGCCGGAGTGCGGGGATGGAAGTCGTTTGAACCGTGGCTGTCGAACATCGAGAAGATGAGCGAGGACGTGATTTGGGCGGAGGCGGGAAATATTCCACCGGAATGGTATGGGGGAGAGTGGGACGAGTTGGAGAAGCTGGTGAAGAAGTTGATTGAACGGCGGGGAATGGTGCGAGAGTTGGTTGAGGCGTTTCGAGTATCGCCGCGGCGGCCGTTTCCGGAGTGGAACTAGTGGCGGAAATGCGACAAGTCGAATTTTTTCTGCTGCAGTATGTGCCGGATGTGGTGAAGGGGGAATTCATTAATGTCGGGCTGGTGATGGTGGAGGCGACCGAGCAGGGATTTGTGGATGTGCGCTTCATGCGAGGGTGGCGGCGGTTGAAGGGCCTCGACGCGGACGTGGACACTGAGATGCTGGATGCGCTGGAGCGGGATATCCGGGGAAACCTGGGGGACGTGAAAGACCGCGAAGGATTGATGAAGCGATTGCAGGATTCGTTTTCAAACGCCATCCAATTGTCGGCAACGAAAGGCTGTCTGACGGTAGATCCGGTGAAAGAGATTGAGACGATGGCGCGGTTGTATTTGGAGAGCGCGCCGCGGCCGCGGGAGCGGGAGACGGGAGCGCGGCAGAGGATTGTGGCGCAGATGCGGAGCGCGTTTGAGCAAGCCGGGGTGTGGGAGCTGATGCGGAAACAGATTGCGGTGGCGGCATACACCTATAAAGGAGATCCGCTGAAGATCGATTGCGGGTACCGTCCCAATGGAGTGATCCAAATGTTCCATGGGGTATCGCTGGAGCGGGACGTGAACGAGGCGAAGGTGATGGGGTTCAGCTTTCCGCAAATGGTTGCGGGAATGGCGCGGCAAGAGAAGGCGGAAGCGCGATTGACCGCGGTGGTGGAAGACGGATTGGATCGCAGCGATGAAGGGATCGAGTTCGGGCTGACGATGATGGAGCGGAGCGGGATTGTGGTGGCGCGAGTGGGAGAGATAGGCGAGTGGGCGGAGCGGGCCCGGCGGGAGATGCGAGTGTAAGAGATTTTCAGAGATGTGGCAGGAAGGGACCTTTCGGGGTCCCTTTTCTATTGGAGTTCGGATGCAACAGGCTTTAACCATAGAGGGCACCGGGTCACAACGGGGTAAGGCAAGGGCAACGGCAACGACAAGGGCAACGGCAACGACAAGGACGTCACCACAGGGGACACAGGGTTACCGGGGTGAGACAAGGGTTTGAGCACAGAGGGCACAGGGGACACGGAGGAAGCATGAAGATTACAGAGAAGATACGCGGAGCGATACGGCGGGTGGCGGATGCGGGAAGACTTTCAGCGGGAACCGCGCTGGCTGCCGGGGACGAGCTTTCGGCGGGGGCGATGGGAAGTCTTAAGGCGGCAAGCGACTTGGCGACGGTAGGTGGGCTTGCTGCTGAGGCGGAACGGAAGACAGTCGCGTTGCCGTCGGTGCTGAGTCCATATGGTCGAGGGGGATTCGGACCGCTGGCGTCGTTTGGATTTGGGTCGGGAATGGGAAACGTGATGCCGAAGGCGACGCCGGCGAATTTACGTCGGTTCGCGGAGACGCCGATTGCGCGGCGCGGGATCAACACCATCAAGGATCGGATCGCAGGAATGCGGTGGCGGATCCAGCCGAAGCGGGGGCGCACGCTGGAAACAATTCCCCTGGGCGCGATGCGAGTGCAGGCGTTGATGGAGAATTTCGAGGCGCCGAATCCTGACGACTCGTTCCGATCGTTGGCGGAGCAGGTGCTGGAAGATGTGATTGTTGGCGGGTTCGGAGCGATTGAGTTAGGAGCTACGGGCGACGCGGCGCGTCCGTTGGAACTGTGGCCGGTGGATGGAGCGACCATCCGAATGAAAACGGATTGGGACGGTTTGCCGGGATCGACGCGCTATGTGCAGGTGACGGGGCGGATGGGAGTGGACGGGAACATCAAGCTCAATGACGACGAGTTGATCTACATCCGATTGAACCCGCGCACCCACACTCCGTTTGGGCTGGGAAAGTTGGAAGTGGCGTTCGAGGCGATTAATGCATTTCTGAGCGCGCACCGGTACGCAGGACGGCTGGCGTCGAATTCGGTGGTGCAGTATGCGCTGTGGCTGCAGGATTTGAGCCCGGCGCATCACGAGCGGTTGATCCGATGGTGGCAGGACGAGATTGAAGGAACGGGGAAGGTCCCGATTCTTTCAGTGGAGAACAGGCCGGAAGTATTGCGGTTCGGGCAAGGGACTGATGCGGACTTGCGACTGAGCTGGCAGGAGTTTTTGCTGCGCGTGATTGCAAATGCGTTTGACCTTCCGCCGCAATGGTTGGGGGTGGAGCGGGATGTGAACCGGTCGACGGCAGCGGAGATGAACGACCAGGCGTTCCGGCAGGCGATTGTTCCGACGGCGCGGTTGCTGGCGGAGTACCTGACGCGTGATGCCATCGGGAAAAAGCTGGGATGGACTGACCTGGAATTTGTATTCACCGACCTGGATGCCAGGAACGAGATGGAGCAGGCGCAGATCGAGGAGATCCTGCTGCGCAGTGGAGTGCTGACGGTGAACGAGGTAAGGCGGGGGCGAGGGTTGGCGGAGATCTAGGGGGCTACACCCTTCGACGAGAAAGCGAATCAGGGGGCACGGGTAAGGGTGGTGACCACAGGGTGCACGGGCCGAGCCAAGGGCAGCGACCTGCGAGAACATTGGGCGAGTTGGAGCAAGCAGGTCCTTCGCTTCGCTCAGGATGACAAAGTGTGGGAATGGCTAAAGGCAGGAATGACTAAGTGTGGCGATGAAAACGCGTGGTACTGACTAAGCGGGAGGATACGGGGGAGTACGGGGCAAGGTGAGGAAGGATGCGAACTATGGAATGCGGGATGGAATTGGAAGCGATGGCGGTGGAGATGCCGGAAGTGGCGGGGCATCCGAACCGGGTGGGATTTCGAGGAGTGTTGACGCTGGTAGATCTGCCGTCGGATGGAGCGCCGCACGGAGCGAACGGCAGGCGGGTGATCGTGACCAGGCGCGCGGTGGAGAAAGCCCTCCCCTCGCTACTGGGCATGGGATTGGATTACGCGCCGGCGTTCGGTGGGCACGACGCGCAGCGCAAGGTGGGAGTGATCACGCGGGCGGAAGTGACGGGGAATGCGGTGGAAGTGGGCGGGTATTTATACGGGCATGATTTCCCGGAGGTGGTGGAAGAGATTCGGGAAGCGGCGTTGAAAGTGGGCGGGGACGCCGGGAGTGCAGCAGAGAAGCTGGTTAAGGCGAGCGGCGGCCGGGGAAAGAAGCGGGGGCGCTGGCTGCTGGCCGTGTTGCAGGCGGGGAGCCGCCGGCTGCGGGCGCGGTACTCCCGTGGGAAGGGTGGGCCACTCGGAATGTCGTACGAGATGACGGGCGTGGACATCGAGGACAGGCGAGCGCGGACGTGGGTGGTGAGGGCGATGATGTTCACCGGGGCGGCAGTGTTGCGGCGGGAGAAGGCGGCGTACCGGGGAACGTGGATTGAGTTGGAGTAAACGTTTCTGGGCGGCGCCGAGTAAAGCAGGTCCTTCGCTTCGCTCAGGATGACAAAGCTCATAGGGCGACAAAGTTCGGAGGATAAGTCGGACGAGATGACAGAGTCCGACAGGATGACGAGTCTGATGATTGGACCCGCATGAATTGATGATTCGGGTTAGGTGAGAAGTTTTGATTTACAAGGAGGGAACAATGGGAGACGAGATGGTGCAGAAGATGGTGGTTGCGACGGAGAAGTTGGCAGGAGCGGTGGAATCTCTTGAGCGGGTGTTGGGAGAGATGAATGCGGAACAGGCATCGCTCAGAGCGAAGGTGGACCGGATCGTGGCGGCGCTGGAAGAGGGCGTTGCGATGGAGGCCGCGGAGTCGCAGGGCGAGCCTCAAGAAGAGGCTCCAACCGCTCCTCAGGAAGAAGGGTTGAGAGAGAAAGTCGAGGAGCTGCAAAAAGTGAATGCGGAATTGAAGGCGCAGAGCGCGCGGATGGCCCGGAAGACGCTGTCGCCGATGATTTCGGCATTGCTGGGAAAGAATGATGGCGAGGTGGAACATCTGGACGGCGGGGCGATCGACAAGACGTTGCAGACGCTGAGCATCGAGCAGCGGATTGCGGTGAAGGCGGAAATGGCGCGGGCTGGAATGATCGAGTAAGGCGGGATGGCGGGGCACCGAAGGCGCGAGCGATCGCGCCTTTTTTATTGGCGGCAAAAGCCAAAGACTTCGCCATTCGGAACCCGGGATCACACAAGGCAGGGCAAGACAAGACCACAGCAAGACAAGGCAAGACAAGACAAGGCAAGACAAGGCAAAAACCTAATTAGGAGACAACATGAAAGCACAATTCCTGGATTTGCAAGCGGCTGCAGACTTCATGGGGCCGGGCGCGGTGGAAATTAACCGGTATCAGACAGAAATCACCGACATCGTGCGCCGGCGCGGAGTGTTCGGACAACGCATCAAGCAAGTGCCGGCGACAGGCCATCCGTCGCGGTACTTCGAGCAGACGGCGATCGTCTCGCCGGCGGCCGCGGACGCATTTGTGGATCCGCGAAACATCGTGGCCAAAGTGGGATCGCCGACGCGGGTGGAGCGCAGCGTTCCACTGAAGGCGTTGGTTTCGCAAATCAACTACAACCTGTTCGATTTGGAAGTGGGCGCACAGCAGAGCCAGTTTGCGTTTCTGCAAGCGAAAGACCTGGCAGACGCAGTCGAAGGGCTGCTGCGGACTCACGACGTTGCACTGTGGAACGGCAACGACACTTCGTTGACCGCGCCGACGAGCACGCAGTATTTCGGAGCGGCGGCACAGATCGAAGGCGGCGGGAACACGCACACCATCGCCAACACGGAAAGCATCGTGGACGGACTGAAGAGCGTGATCGCAGGGATGGTGGCGAACTCGGCGTACGAAGTGCGACCGACGGCCATCTATGCCAACCCGGTGCTGCTGGACTTGATCGATCGCGAAATGAAGGCGGCCTACAACGTCGTGCTGTCCACTGCAGAGGTGCAGGGCGGACTGCGGGTGAAGACGCTTTCGACGCAGGCAGGCGAGCTGCCGCTGATTCCGGAATGGGCGCTGGGCTACACCGGGACGCCGGGAAGCGGAACCGCATCGCTGCCTTGCTACATCGTGAGCGAGGACCTGATCGACTACCACTGGCTCACGGATCCGACACCGCGAGTGTTCCAACTAGGGCTGCAAGGTTCGCTGGCGTCGCAGTTGGTGGTGGTGAAGTTCGGCGCCGTTGTGGTGAAGGGTGCGGGGTATGCGCACTACGAAGTCAAAGTCACACGGTAAAGCAGTTGCAAGGGAAGGCAGTTGCCAGTTGCCAGTTGTCAGCTGCCGGTAAAGGCAGTTGTCAGTTGCAGTAGGAGCGTGGGGCCAGTTGTCAGTCAAGCGGCAACTGGCTGTTTCTTAAAAGCAGTTGCCAGTTGTCAGTTGCCGGTAAAAGGCAGTTGTCAGTTGCTAGTTGCCAGTGCGAGCAGGGCAGTTAGGGAATCGGGAGGCGAGATGAATTATTTGCAGGTTACGGAGTATGAGCAGTTTGGGTTGGAGGCGGCTACGGATGTGGCCTGGGTGAATGCGGCATCGTCGGTGATGGATGCGCATTGCCGTCGGAGCACGCTGGGAGTGGCGCAGTTTCAAGAGCGGCTGCGAATCGTGGGGGGAAGAAATACGGTCCGGGTGACGTATCTGCCGCTCGCAGTGGCGGCGCCGGCGACGACAGCGGTGGTGAGTGCGCGCGGGCGATACACCATGCCGCGACGGGGCGAGTGGGTGTTCAGCGAGATGACATCGGAGATCGCCTACGCGTTTGGTCTGCCCGGAACTTGGACGAACCTGAATTCGGCGGACCTGGAAGTTTGTGCGGAGAGCGGCGAGATCACGTTGCCGGCGAACGCTCTCGGCTTGGGATTCAGCGAGACCGAGTTGACTTACATGGCCGGACTGGATCCGCTTCCCAACGTAGTGAAGGCGGCGTGCGCGCAACTGGTGAAGAACGCGCAAGCTACGCCGGCGCTGAACGTGAAGATGGGACGGCTGGACCGAATGCGGATGGACTACTTCTCCGACACGCTGGTGGATGCAAGTGTGCGGTCGATGCTCGCGCCGTTTGTGGCGCAGAAGGTGGGTTGAGATGCAGGTGTCGATGAGTGGAATCGCGTTGGCTCGAGCTGCGGATGCAATGCTGCAAGCGATGGGAGCACAACAGATCACGCTAGTGTTTGCAGGGGCCGGAGTGGCGGGAGATGTGGCGGGGGAGTTGGGGTTGGTGGATCCGGGAGTAGAGCAGGTGGTGATTGGGCCAGTGGCGGTACGCCGCATGGCAACGTCAAATGCGGGGCCGAGGCAGAGGTTGGAGATTCTGGTGGGGCGGGGAGCGATTCAGGACGAATTGAGTCTGCGCAACGTACCGTGCGGGCAAGCCCTGCTGGAGTCGGTGCTGGGAGTGGCGTATGACGGCGAGATGTTTCACGTGGAAGGCGTGGTCGCCGAGCAGTATGCGGGACAGGAATATTTGTATCGAGTTGTGGTGATTGAGTGAGGGCGGGTGACGCCTGGGTTGGCGCAGACGGGAATCGGGGAAATCATATGCAGTTTGCAAAAGACAGTTTCTACATGACCTTGCGAGCGCGGCTGGCATCGCGGAATCCGTTGCGCACGGTAGTGGTGAGTGGAGTGACGCGGCCGGCGATTGTAGTGGTGGAGAACGAGCTGCCAGGAAACGGCGAGAGGCTGCCGAATACGTTCTACATCGAGTGGGGCGAGAGCGTGGCGGTGCTGGACCCGCAAGTGCGGCGAGTGAGAGGGATGATGTGCCGCATCGGCTACTTTACCTGCGGCAACGTCGAGAGCGGAGTGGACCGCGGGCGGATGGTGGGGGAATTGGACAGCGAACTGTTGGCCATCTGCAATCCAGCGTGCACGGGCAAACAGGATTACACGCAGTCGCCGAGCGTGAACCTGGGGACAGGGATGTTCTGGACTTATCCGAAACTGGGCGCTGTGAATGCAGGGGAGAAGCGGGATGGAGCGGCGCAGGGCCGAATGGAAAGAGTGGCGGAGATGGCGATGTATTTCTATCCGGAGGTGGCTGCGTGAGGGGCGCATCAGGGACGACGCAGCAACTAGTGAGCCGGAGAGTGCGGGCGTATTTTGCAGCGGTGGACCGGGCATCGGACAAGCCAGTGATCTTTGATCCGGCCAAGCAGGGGGCTTTTCCCCTCGATGCCCCGCCGTCGCCGTGGATGGAGTTGGGCGAGGTTGCGAACTTCAAGCGCAGCGGCGGGACGCAGGTGGGGGAGATGCGGGCGGGAGCGCGGGGCGCAGTGGCCGGGCAATACCGCGCGAACCTGGACGCGAAAGTGGAGTGCGACTTTCTGGAGTGGGGCAAGTTGCAAATGGCATTGGCGGGCGGATCGCAGCACATGAATGTGCTGGCGGAAGATCCGAACGCGGAAGCGCGAGCGACCGGCGGAAGACCCTTGGCGGCGGTGGCGGTGCTGGCGGGCTCGAGCGCGGGGGAATTGGTGGTGGGCAACGACGCGGGGGCGAGGTTTGCGGCCGGAGATTGGTTGGCGGTGGATGCGGACTACCAGCAGCAGACGGGCTATGTGGGGACGGGAATCGCGGGGGCGTACATAAAAGATCCCGCCGATGTGGGCCGCGATATTAACTACGTGAGGCGAGTGACGTTCAACGTGGCGCAGGTGGCGCAGACGACGGCATCGTCGCTGTTGCTGGAGCAAGCGCTATGGGGCGGCGTGCCGGAGGGAGCAGCGATTCAGAAGGTAGTGGCATTTACCGATCGCGAAGGCGGATCGTTTTTTCAAGAATGGTCGGCGCTGTTTGTGATGGAAGAAGATTCGGGCGGGCGGGTGTGCTTTCACTATCCCCGGCTGATGGCAGCGGCGGCGGTTGAACGGGAACGAGCGATGGCGATTGCGGCTCCGATGAGCGCGGTGGCATTGCACGGAGTGTTTACGGCGCTGCCGCATGTGGATGAGAACGACGGCGAGCCGGTGCTGTGTTATCGGAGCTATTTTCCCTTTGTTTAATTTTTTGGACACCAGACCACGAGACACCGAAAAGCTAACAGGCAAGAGCGGCGCGCGGTGACAGAATGAAGCGGGACGCGTGCAGTGAAAGCCTCAAACTCCTGTACTCAACGAGTATCGAGAAGGTTATCCCAAGACAATGAAACTCATGATTGACAACCTCGACGGCCGGGGGCCGCAGGACTATACCCCGGCGATTGATGGGATCAAAGCGCCGGAAGTAGTGCGGAAGCTGAACCAACCGGCGGAGTTGCGGTTGAGCCTGGTGGCGACGGGCCCGGAGTTTGTGGTGCCGGTGAACGGGGCGCGAGTGACGCTGGGCCGGCTGAATGGCAAAGACGTGTTTAGCGGGTATGTGGCCGAGCCCCCGACGTTTGAATTTCTGGGATGGGGTGAGCGAGATCCTATCTACTGCTATGGGTTGGTAGCGCGCAGCGATGAAATGGTGCTGGAGAGAAAAACATCGCCGCCGCGTTCCCCTTTCGTGGCCCGGAGCGTGGGTGAAGCGCTCCGGCAGTACAGCGAAGAGATACTGCCGGGAGCGCTAGAGACAAGCGCGGTGCAAGCGGGTGATACAGCGCCGTGGTACGCGAGCAGTCCGGAGAAGAGATGGAGCGTGACCGCTGCGGAGCTGGGAGTGTTGGGGCGAGCGAGCTATCGGGCATTGGATGGCGGGTTGAGTTTCGCTACAGTGGGTCAGACCATGTTGGTGCTGGACGAAGCTGCCACCGATTTTACGCCCGGCGACTTGAAGCTATCTTCGCAAGACAAGCTGGTCAATGATCTGACGGTGGTCGGCATCGCCGAACCATGCGCTTATGTGAAGGACTACTTTGTGGGCGATGGGTATACGCTGAACTTTTATTTGTCGCAGAATCCATTCACACGGAGTAGCCGGACGATTGTGGACGAAGAATTTGCCGGCCTGGAGCCGACGCGATGGAAGATGACCGATCCGAGAGCAGTGATCGGGGTGAGCGGGGGCAAACTGCAAGTGGCGGGTGGGACGGGCAGTGACGGACAGACCTGGGTGGAATTCATCGAGAAGATTGAGTTGGGCGGGGCGATATTCCTGCAGCACGGGAATTTTGTTTTCAGCGGGGCGTCGGACGGCATGATTGGCGGGCTGTATGCGAGCGACGTGACAGTAGGCGGGTGCATGGCGGGGTTTCGCATCACGCCGTCGGGGACGCAATCGAAGATCACAGCGTGGATACAAGGAGCGAGCAGAGGGACGAGCATTCTCACGCAGAGGGGACACCAGTACTTATTGACTACGCGGTTGTATGCGACCGAGGTATATCGCATGCGGCAGGTGTTTCATTCGTCAGCGCATCCGGCGGGGCAGGCGCGAGGCGGCGGGGCGATAGGCGCCGATGCGCGGGTCGTGCTGGAGGTGCATGACATTGATCCGGCGAATCCTGGAACCATGGTGGCGCCCGCGACCGTGCTGTATGACGGAGTGGTAGCAGGGGCGCCGGGATTCTGCCGGTATGCGCTGGTGAATGCGATCAACTTGTATGGGAGTGTGGCGTTCACGCGCATCACGCTGGGTGTGGATGCCGAAGTGAGGAGCGCATTGCCCGGTCAAAGTTATCGGACGCGCCTGGCGGGGACACTAATGGATGGAGCGGAGTGCAGCCTTACATCAGGATCGGGGTTGCAGTTCTTTCCGCAGTCGGTGCCTGCGGCCAACGAAACGATGGTGGTGAGTTATCGCAGCCTGGGCCGTGCGAGGGCGAGGGTGACGGACCCCGTGAGCATGGTTGCTCATCGGCAAGGCAGCGACGACGGGGTGCGAGGAGGCGTGAGGCACGTTGCATTGCCGACGCTCCGCACCTCGGTTGATTGCGAGACCGCTGCCCTGGCTCTGCTGGACGATGCCAAGGGCTGCGGGTGGAAGGGCGAGTACGCGGCATGGAGCCAGTACTTGCCGGGCGGAGTCGAGGACGTTTTCCCCGGAGACGCGATCCAGGTGAGGGTAACGTCGCGGGGAGCGTCGTTCACGGCGATCGTCCGCGAGGTGGACATCGCGGTGGCGGATCTGAGCGGCGACAACATGCGCTACAGAATCAAGTTTGCCGATGACGCGGCGGAACCGCTGGCCTTTGAGTTTCAAACGGGGAAGATTGCAGACTCGCTGAGCCTGACGGCGGTGGAGATGAATGCGGTGGGGACGGAATACCTGGCGGATCTGACGGCGGCGCAGATCACGGCAGTCAGTTCGACGACGGTAACGATGGATGCCGGAGCGACCCCGCCGGTAGGTTGGGGCATAGAAGTGAGGCGAAGCGACGCGGGCTGGGGCGCGGACAATGACCGCAATCTGGTGGGGCGATTCGAGACGCCGACCTTCACCGTGCCCCGATTGGCGCGAGTGCAGGATTCCTTTATGAAGCTTTACGACAATTCCTCGCCAGCCAAGTACTCGCAGTACGCGGCGGCGTTGCATGTGGACTATCCGTTATGAAGAATCTGGAAGAGACAATCCGACAACACAGCGATGAGTGGGGCGATGAGGCTCCGATGGTATTCCGCATCAACACTAATGATTTCCGGCAGCAAGTGCTGGAAAAACTGGGGCGGCTGGAAGCCCAGATGGACATGCTGGTGGGCAATGGTCAGCCCGGACGAGTGCGGCTGATCGAGGAGCGGGTGGACAATTTGCAACGCAGCGATATTCGAAGAAGCGTTTACGATCGTCTTTCGAGCGCGGCGATTGCTGTAATTGTGAGCGCAGCAGTGGCGCTGCATGACCACCTCGGGGTTAGGTAAAAACTTCCAAACAATTAAGCAGGCAAGGAGAACAGCAATGAATTTCTTAGCCACATTGCTGCGGGGGATTTCTTTCGTTCCCGCAGTGATCACGGGCATTGAAGGGTGGTTTGAAGGACGCAGCGGTGCGGACAAGAAGCAAGCTGCATTGTCATTTATTGGCGCGGCGATTGCGATGACGGATGCGGTGACGCGGCGGGAGATTCTGGACGCGGACAAGTTCAAGGCCGGGCTAAGCCAGGTGATTGATGGGACGGTGGAATGCCTGAACGCGTCGGCTTGGGCGAAGCGGTGAGATTTGCGCGGCTGGTTGCGCAGCCGCCGAAGAGTGGTGGAGGAAGTGATTCGGGGAAGCGAGGGTTGCATGTTCGGAACAGGGTTCGAAAAAGTGATCGAGAAAGGGAAGGCGTTTCTGGCGCAGCATCCATTGCTGCAAGGCGCGGTGCGGGCGGCGGAGGGCGGCGCAATCGGGGCGCTGATTGACATTCCTTTCACACCGCATGTTCTGACGGCGGAGGGAGTGAAGCAGTTGGGAGTCGCGGCCATGGCAGGGGCGGGAATCGCCCTGCGCAATTGGCTGAAGGACAACTACAAGACGCAGCAATTGGAGAAAGCGCTGCGGGCATAAATACAAGGAGACAACATTCTCATGGCAATTCTAGATTGGAAGAGGCAAGTGGGTATCGCGCTGTTGGGCGCCGTGTCGTTGGCGGTACTGACCGGCTGTCCCAGCGGGAAGTTGCGCGAAATCAACCGGATCAACAAACAGATTGAAGACGATCTGAATGCGGTGGTGGTAACGGCCGTTTCGTTGCACGAGCAGAAGAACATTGACGACAGCGAAGCAGCAGCCATTGGGCAGGCGGTGAGCGAGGCCGCCGACGCCAAGAAGGTATTGAACGCACAGCTTCGCACGCTGGCAACCGTGGACAGCAGCAACATCGCGCAGGTGCTGGGATGGGTGCAGGCTTTTGAGCAGAAATTTTACGCGGTAGGGTTGCAGGCGGGGCACGTCAAGAATCCGGACAGCCAGCAGAAGCTGCAACTGGCATTCAGCGCCATGGATGCGGCGCTGACCACGTTGACGGCATTGTTGGTGGGAGTGCAGCATGCGCCGCTGAAGGCAGGGTTCGACGCTGCGGCAGAAGTGGCGCTCGGGCTGGCAGCGTTCCAGGCGATCGTTGGATTGCTTGCGAAATGGAGAGCGGACGGTCTGCTGACGGACTTGCAGCTTCAGGACGCTATGGACATGGAGAATGACGACACCAAAAAGCGAGCCTTGGCACTGATTGCGGCGGCGACGCCTATACCTCCGGTGCAATAGTTGGATGGAAGTTGGCGCCGATAGTGAGCAGGGATGCAGTGGGGGCCGCAGATTTCGAGATAAGATAAGAAAATGTCTGTGGCCCCGGCCAGTCTGCAACTCGCGCTGCTCTCGGCGGCGCTGCTGGGGTTCCGGCACGGGTTCGACTACGATCACATCGCAGCGATTTCAGACATCACCAGCGTGCAATCGTCCCCGCGTCGCGCCATGCAATTGGGGCTGCTCTACGCGCTCGGGCATGCTGCGACGGTGGCGGTGCTGGGGAGCGCGGTAATCTTGTTTCAGCTTTCGCTGCCACGCGGAGTGGACCGTATTGCTGAGCGACTGGTGGGATTCACGCTGGTGGTGTTGGGCGTGTATGTACTGGGATGTCTGTTTACGGGCAACTACGTTCCCAAGAGTCGGTTCCTTTTGTTGCGGCACGGTTTCCAGTGGATGCAATGGAAACTGCGCTCGCATTGGCACACGCATGAGGTTCCGAAACCGCAAAGCGGGAACTGGAACTACACCTGGAAGTCGGTGTTTGTGGTGGGAGCGGTGCACGGACTGGGGGCCGAGACGCCAAGCCAGTTGATGATTTTCCTGCTGGCAGCGAACCTGGGCGGAGTGAGCAAGGGATTTCTGGGCTTGGGCATGTTTCTGGTGGGTCTGCTGGCGATGAACACGATCATGACGGCGTCGGCTGCGGGCGTGTTTGGCATCAGCACTCGCATGCCGAAGTTTCAATTTGCCGTGACCGCAGTGACGGCGGTGTACAGCCTGGTGGTCGGCGCGATTTTTCTATGGGGTAGTTCGGGCAGTTTGCCGGCGCTGGGGTAGTGGGGCAGTGAGTTTCGAGTTTCTAGTTTCGAGTTTCCAGTTTCCAGTCAAGCGAAGGGGTTTTACTGAGGGATGAAGTTTTCGTAGCCCGCATCATGTCCCTGGCTTCGCTTGCGGTTGATAGCCTTGGCAGATGCGGACGGGCAGGCGCGGGTACTTTGGAAAGCGATCGTCAGTGAGCGCCAACTGGCAAAGTAGGAATGTTGAGCCGCGGTCGGACTCGAGTTGACGGGCGTGGCGGCAGCGGGCGCACAGGCCAAGGCGTAGATTGTCGGCCGCGGCACGGTCGGACAGAACCATGGGGTTAGGATAGCAAAGCAACCCGATGGGCTGGGTTGCTCGCATAGCGCCAACGTTGACCCGCCGATCTATTTCGGTTTTAGTCGCGACTCGGGCGGAACCAATCCCGCCATCCGGTAGTACCCCACCAGTTGGCCATAGTGTTCCCCGGAATGCTCGATGAAGCCGTAAGCCATATCGCCGATGCGAGTTTGCTGGTGGCCAAAGGGTTCAGTCACAACCTCGTCCATCCCCTTGTCGCCCTTCGCCTTGATTGCGGTTGCGCCATCGGCGAACGACTTCTTCACATAATTGACGACATCGGCCTTGGTCTTGAACTGGTCGCGCTTGGGTTCTTCTTCGGTGGGCACCTTCTCACCCATTGCCAGATTGGTGAAGAAATAGTTGGCGCCAGAAGCGTGCAGCAGCTGCTGGGCAAAGCTGCGCTGCTCGGGCTTGGGCTTGAAGTCGTACTTGTCTTCTGGGAAGTCCTCCGCCATAGCGATCAGTTTGCGCCCGATGTCATTCCACGATTCGAGCACCGCCTGCGAGGGACTGGGAGCGGGCTTTGCCGCCGCAGTTTTTTTCGCCATATCATCCTGAGCATGCACGGGCGACGCCAGAAATCCAACTGCCAGCATCAGAACGCCGATTGAAAACAACTTCTTCATAGTTTCCCTCCTGAAAGGTCGGACTGCAGAACGGCCCTATGGTATGACGGCAGAGTAGCTTCCGGCAACCCGTTGTGCGCAACTGGGGGTTCGGCTCCGCCAACCGTTCGCGAATCGCGACTCACGCTAAAAGCAGGCAACGAAAGTGTCGGGAATCGCCGGAACGAGTACAGGCACTTGACAGGAGCGCGCGGTGCAATCATTATGTTTGCGTACTACCATCCGCTAGTAGTGCCGAGGGAGATCGATGCTCCCGGCTCGGTGGCAAATCAAAAAACTCAATCTCTGGAGGCCCACGTGTTCTATAAGGCTAGCTTTCTATCCTTGCTTGCTCTGTCGCTATCGTTGACCGTGCAGGCTCAAGTCCCCCTCAACCAGATCAGCACCGACCCGTTTAAGAGCCCGATCGGCGGCCAGCATTCCACCGAAGTGGAAGCTGCCACCAACTCGAATGGAACCACAATCGTGTCGATATTCCAGGAAGGCCGGTACTACTCGAACGGCGGTTCGGTGGACAACGGCTATGCGACCTCAAGTGATGGGGGCGCGACTTGGACGACCGGAAGCCTGCCGGGCATCACAGTGAACGGCGGGGGCGGCGGCATCTACGACCGTGCCTCGGATCCGTCTGTGGTGTACGACGCAGCGCACCGCATCTGGCTCGCCGAGTCACTACCGCTTTATGCAAACCTGGGAGCGACCAACCCAATGTTGGTGAGCCGTGCCACCGATGGAATCCACTGGGGCGCACCGGTAACCGTGGGCCCAGTTTATAACCGTCCAGACAAAACGTGGTTGACCTGCGACAACAGCACGATAAGTCCGTACTACGGAACCTGCTACGCAGAATGGGACGACAACAGCGCCGGCGACATCATTTATTTCTCCACCTCCAACGATGGCGGACAAACTTGGAGCAGCCCGGTGCAGCCCGCCGGCGGCCCGGCAATGTTCGGCGCGAATGCACTGACCCAGCCCAAAGGGTTTGTGATCGCGGCTGCAGCGGACGCTTTTGATATCAACATTCAGGCAACAACTTCGGCGGACGGCGGCAAAACCTTTACTTCTCCGGTCACCGTCTCTGCCATTTCCAAACACACTCCGGGCGGCGGCATTCGCACCCTGGTCCTGCCTTCGGGGGCAATCGATGCCAACGGCAAGTACTTTGTATTCTGGGCAGACTGCTCGTTCCGCGCGGGATGCGCCACCAACGACATCGTGTACGCAACTTCCACCAACGGCGTGACCTGGTCGAGAGTGAAACGGGTGCCGATTGACAAGCTGGCCAGCCCGACCGATCACTTCCTGCCCGGAGCTACCATTGAAGCGGGTACGGGCGGATCGTCAGCGCACATTGGCCTGATGTATTACTACTATGCCAATGGAAACTGCCTCGCAAACTGCAAACTGCAAGCCGGCTATATCTCGTCGCTGGATGGCGGCTCGACTTGGTCGGCTCCAACCGCACTGACTCCGACTATGAATCTGCCTTGGCTGGCGAGCACTACGCTGGGCACGATGGTGACCGACTTCGGGGCGGTAGCGTTCTTCAGCGGCAAGGCGTTTCCGATGATCTCTTATGCGACGGCAAAAGTTGGTGCTGCCTGGCATGAATCCCTAAATACGGTGGTGACCGGCCTGGTGGACAAACCGGGAACCCTGAGCTCAGCGCACGACTTCAGGTTCCCTAATGCGGTATCGGACAGCCCGGCGCCGGCCCGGCCGGTATGTGATAGCTGCGAAGACAAAGACTAAGTTGGTGCGGCATTCCTAGGCCGAGCTAGCTGGCAGGAACTTCCCGCCCTTCTGCGTGGTTTGCGGAAGGGCGGATTTTTTGCTTTTGAGTTCGGGCCCTGCCCTTCCGCTTAGGTTTGAAGAAGGGCGAGGACTGTCCGAGTTAGGCTAGTTCATTTAGAAATGAAAAACAACGCCGCCCGAGTAGCGAAAATTATTCTGGCTCGTGGAAGCGAAGCGGGTTTGCAGGAAATCAAATTGCCCCACCCGGATGCTCACGTGGGGTGAAAGTTTCGCATCTACGCCGCCTCCAGCTGCCCAAGCAAAAGCAGTGTCACTGGCGCTGAGGCCAAAGGCGCTGCCCGAGACGCGAGCCCCTCCAAAAAGTCCATGGACGAAAGGAGTGACCCTGGATGGGTTGGGGAAGCGCACTACCGGCCCGGCCATGAAGGTGTAAACCTTGGTGGAAAGGTTGACGCCGAGCAACGTGGGAGTACCATAGCTTCCGCTGAAGTCGCCCGTGACGCCGACGTACCGGTTGAAGTACCCGTTGACTGCGGCATTCCAGCCGTTCAGGTGGAAATTCGTGCCCGAGTCCCGGACGCCAAAATATTGATACCCGCCGAAGACTTCGGCGCGAGGAGCGTCCTGGCTGTAAGCGACACCAGAAACCAGCAGAAGTAAGCAAAATAGGACTACACAAAAACGAGACATGAAGATCCTCCTGAGAATGTGAAATTAGATGCAAAGGCAGCGTGGAGGGAGGCATAAGTCCGGCGAGAGTGTGTAAGGAGCCCGACCAAAGGCGCCATAAGACTATGTTACGAGGCGGGCCCGAGATCAAGTGTGATAAGGGTCACATGTGCCCGTGTCAAAGTTCCAAACCGGCATTTAGCCGTTGCGGGGAGGCCAAACCGGGAAAGGACCTTAAATCACTTCGCCGCGACCTTCGGGTGGCAGGGGAGGAGAGATTCTTTCCGTTACCTTGCTGCGGCGGCAAGCCAGCCAAGGCTCGTTCGTTCCTACTGGTTGAGAGCTGTCAGTTTCTGCGCCGCCAGTTGAGCCGCCTGAGTGGA
>JBBQVN010000008.1:0-56463 GCA_038211475.1 Terriglobales bacterium
TGCAGGCTATGCAAATGTGGAAAGCCAACCGCGCTTCCCACATTTACACAGCCACGACTACGGCCGCGAGGTAAACTCAAGGCCAAACCAAACCCGGGAAACTCCAGTTATCAATGGTTGAGAAATCGGGGGCAGGTCAAAACGTTGATGAATATGAGGTGGAGGACGCCGAGAAACAGCGGGTCCTTCGCTGCGCTCAGGACGACAAATTCGTGGTGAGTGGTTCGTTTCGCTCAGCGTGACAAGAACAGTTTTTAGTTTCGAGTTTCAAAACCGTGAGGAAGACGCAGGCGGAAGGCAGGTCCTTGGCCGTGGTCGGGAGGACAAAACAGTTTCTAGTTTGGAGTTTCGAGTTTCGAGACCAAGTCTTTACCACAGGGGGCACAGAGGAACACAGGGGAAGGAGGATGTTGAGGAACAGCAGGTCCTTCGCTGCGCTCAGGATGACAAACTTGTTTAGGATGAAAAGCGGGTAGCGTTTTGGTGCGCTACCCGCTTCCTCCACGACCTGTTCAACACCTATTCACGACCTGTTCAACGACTTTTCACGACCTGTTCAACGACTTTTCACGACCTGTTCACTACCTTATTCGAAGGGTACTGTTATTTCGGTTTCTACTTCGGTTGGTTTGCCGTTCACCTGGGTTGGTTGGTATTGGCGCTGGCGAACGTTTTCTAGGGCTGCGCTGTGCAGTGGTGGCGGACCGCTTAGAACGGAGGCGTTCTTGACTCGGCCGTCGGTTCCGATCAGGGCCTGAACGCGGACGACGCCGTGAACGTGCACGCCGGCTGGCGGATTGAGTTTGGGCTGCGAGATCAGCTTGGCTGCTAGCGCAGACTCAGGAACCCGAACCGGCTGGCCTTCGGGTGGGCCACCCGCATGAGGCCCGGGGCCGTTGGGCGGATTTCCGCGGTGGTCTTGGGGTGGTTCGCCCGGTTGCTGCCGGCTTTGTCCCGCTTCCTGCTGGTCCATCTGCTGCTGATGGGTTCTGGCTTCCTGCTGAGTCGCCTGTTGCTGGTGAGCCTTTTCAGCTTCCTGCTGTGCCATCTGCTGCTGATGAGCTTTTTGTTGTTCCTGCTGCGTTAGCTGTTGCTGATGGACTTTGTCTGCTTCTTGCTGGGCCATCTGCTGCTGATGGGCTTTCTGTTGCTCTTGCTGAGTCGCCTGTTGCTGATGGTTTTTTTCGGCGTCTTGCTGCGCGGTCTGCTGCTGGGCTTTCTGTTGTTCCTGCTGCGTCATCTGCTGGTGAGCCTTGTCGGCGGATTGCGGTTGCGACGAAGGCTGTTGCTTGTTAGCGGCTGATGCGCCTCCCCTGGCGTTTGCGGCAGGGGCAGAGGATTGCGGTTTGGGAGCGGCTACGGCTTGCTTCACTTCAGGCGCCTTCGGCGCCGTCTTCACCACACGGACTGGCGCGGGCGCAGAGGCACGGAGTTTCTGTTCCGCGCTGGGATCGAGAGGCTTGCCGCCATTGCCGGCCAGGGCCTTTTCTTTCTGCGCAAAAGGTACGGGGGGCGGTGGAGGAGCAACTTTGGCCACAACCGCACGCGAAACCACGGCTTTGGGTGGAGCTGGAGGAGTTGCACTCCTTGCACTGGCACCGGCACCGGCATGGCTGGGAGCGCTGGGGCTGGTTCCACCGATCACGCTGGTTTTGACCGGAGCAGCGGGAGCGGAGCGTACAACCGAAGCGGCAGTGATGGCCGCGACCGAAACTTTGACGGCCGCCTTGGCCACAGGCTGGGCATTCACAAAAACGGTTTTGGGGACGGCAGTGACCGCGCCCGCTACCTTCTGGTTGGCATAGTTTTCGTGGCGAGTAGGATTACTGAGGATGGTGGCGATCGCCGCCGGCTGGACCGCGGTATTGGTGACATTAATCTGGGTAATGTAAGTGGGCGAGGTTTGATAGGAAGGCACAAACACTTCGCCGGGAGCAAGCGGGAACCAAGCCACTCCGCCGTCGGAGCCAAAGCCACTCGAGAGATTGGCATCGCCGGCAAACATGACCAGGGCGGGGGAGTAGACCGGCCTCTGGCCGTCTTGTTCTCTGCGGGGAGGAATCCATCCCCAACCACCGCCGCCACCGTTATCGCCTAAAAAGGCCCAGCGGCCATAGTGAGAGGTGACGAATCCAAAGGGTTGATCATCGACCCAGGTCCAGCCCCAGGGAGAGACCCACGCCCAATGGCCCTGACGGTACGGGGCCCAGTCTTGAGAAACATTGCTGGGAGTCCAGACTTCTCCGTAATTCGGATCGGAGCGCCAGCGTCCATCCTGGTCGAGGTCTTCATAGCCAGTCATCTCCGGAGAAACGTAGCGACTGGATTGGTAACGGGACTCACGCTGAATACGAGAGTCAGACCATTGATCGAAACTGTCGCGGTTGGGAAGATCATAAACATCGTAGTTGATGGAATCGTAGCCGGATATCTGAGCCTGAGAGCCACTGTCCACCAGGAAGGCCTGGCCGCCGCCATCGACTTCACCCTGACCCTCCCAAACGGTAACGAGAGTGGTGGAGGAGTCGGGATCGACGGAGACGCGATAGTGTCCGCGCCGCGACACGGTGAAGGCGGAATTGGGAGTATCGATTTCGACGATCTGATTCTGGTAGAAATTGCGCACGGGGATATCTACGGACCCGGAGTTGAGTTGAAGCTGGATGGTGTTGTCGTCGACGTTGAGGAGAGTGAGAGCAGTACGCTCTCCGATAAGAATGGGAGTGGAACCGATGTGCATTTCAGCGCGGCCGTTTTGGTCCAACCAAAGACTGTCGCCGGTGGTAAGAGGCCGATTCTGGCCCGCCCAGACCCAATCCTGTTCTCCGCCGGGCTGGAACGAAACATCGCCCTCAATGAAACTTAGACGCGCAACGCGTGAAGGTGGATCGTCATAGGCAAACGCGGAAACGCCCAAGCCGTGGATTGCCAACAGCACCAAAAAGACTGCTAAAGAAAAGAGCACGGACTTCGATTTCGTGTGCATGGTTGTATCCTCCAAGCTAGTGAGGTGGACTGGGGTCGCCATTATCGTAGGATAAAAAACATTTGTGGCCGTGGCTGTTCACAGTTCTCACTCGCGAGGTAGTAGATGAGTGGGTCGGTATCGGGGTTGTCTCGGTATTTGTTTGGAGTTGTCATCCGATGGCTTGGTGCAGGACCCGCCGGAGGATGGCAGCGAAGCATGACGAGAAAATGCGCCGTCGCCGGTTGGACGGTAGGGGCCGGAATCCGCGCGATAATCATCCACGCTATAATCGATGCGGTCACTCTTCCCATACCTCCGATGCAGCCGGAGCCCTGACCACACCGAAACAGGAGTGCAATGAAAAACGGGCATAATTCGCCGCGAATCGGGTATTTTTCGATGGAAATCGCGCTGGACCGAGACATTCCAACTTATAGCGGGGGTCTGGGAATTCTGGCTGGGGACACGCTGCGTTCAGCGGCGGACCTAGGGGCGCCGATGGTGGCAGTGACGTTGGTATACCGGAAAGGTTATTTCCGGCAGCATCTGGATGGAGCGGGAAACCAGACAGAGGAGCCGCAGCCGTGGAATCCGGAAGGCGTGCTGATGGAGGCCGGCAAGCGGGTCAGCGTGGAGATTGAGGGCCGGCAGGTCATGATCCGGGCATGGAAATACATTGTGCAAGGGGGGACTGGAGAGACCATCGCAGTGTATTTGCTCGATACCGATTTGCACGAGAACGCGCCGGAGGACCGGGGGTTGACCGACTCGTTGTATGGAGGGGATGTGCGGTATCGGTTGTGCCAGGAAGTGGTGCTGGGACTGGGCGGACCGAAGATGCTGCAAAAGCTGGGCCTCAACGACATTGAAGTATTCCACATGAACGAGGGCCACTCCGCGTTGCTGGCGCTGCATTTGCTGGAGCGGCGGCTGGACCAAAGTTTTGCGGGGCGAGTTCGGGACCTGGATGTGGATAGCGTGCGGCGGACGTGTGTCTTCACCACGCATACGCCGGTGCCGGCGGGACACGACCGGTTCACGCGGGAGCTGGCGCTTCAAGTGCTGGGCCAGGAGAAGATTGCATTGCTGGATGAAGCTGAAGCGTGGAACGCGGAGTACTTGAATATGACGTACCTGGCGCTGCGATTTTCAGGGTACGTGAATGGAGTGGCGATGCGGCACGGGGAAGTGTCGCGAGAAATGTTTCCGAGATATTCGATCAATGCCATCACCAATGGAGTGCATGCAGTGACGTGGACCTCGGATGCGTTTATGCAGCTCTTCGACAAGTACATTCCGGGGTGGCGGACGGACAACAACTATTTGCGATATGCGATCAGCATCCCGTTGGGGGAAGTGCAGAAGGCGCATCAGACGGCAAAGAAGTTGCTGTTCGAGGAGATTCAAAAGCAGACAGGGGCGCAACTGGATCCGGAAGTATTCACGATTGGATTTGCGCGACGTGCCAGCACCTACAAGCGAGGAGACCTGCTGTTTGAAAATTTAGAACGCTTGAAGAAGATTGCGCGTGAAACCGGGAAGATGCAACTGGTGTTTGCGGGGAAAGCGCATCCCAGGGATGGCGGAGGAAAAGACATTATCCGGCGGGTGTTCAGCGGGGCGGTGGCGGTGGCGGATAGCATTCGCACGGTGTACGTAGAGAACTATGACATGAAGTGGGGACGGCTCCTGACCGCTGGAGTGGACCTGTGGCTAAACACGCCGCTGCGGCCGCAAGAAGCGTCGGGGACGAGCGGGATGAAGGCGGCGATGAACGGAGTGCCGAGCTTCAGCGTATCGGATGGCTGGTGGATCGAAGGGCACATCGAGGGGATCACGGGATGGACGGTGGGCAACAGCGATGTGGAAGAGGATCCGGCCAGCGAATTAGCGACGATGTATGACAAGTTGGAGCGGGAGATTGTGCCGATGTTCTACGAGCAGCGGAGCCGGTACGTGGAAGTGATGCGGTCGGCGATTGCGTTTAACGGGTCGTTCTTTAACACGCAGAGGATGTTGCAGCAGTACATGGCGAATGCGTATTCAGGGGCGAATGAGCCGGTAAGGGCCGCGGTCGGGAATTTGTGATGCGGTCGCAGGGGGAAAGATTGGCACAGGGGAGTGCGCTGAATCTGCATTGGGAATAATCGCATTTGGAATAATATGGAAGCCGCTGCATTTTGAAATCGAGGCGGCGGGGCCCGCGGAACGGCCGCAAAAAGGAGCGATGCATGAGTAAGGTACGAGTGCTGGTGGGGACGCGCAAGGGCGCGTTTGTGTTGACGTCGGATGGGAAGCGCGAGAAGTGGGACGTGACCGGACCGCATTTTTCAGGCTGGGAGTTGTATCACGTGAAGGGGTCGCCGGCGGATCCAAACCGAGTGTATGCGTCGCAATGCAGCGGATGGTTTGGGCAGATAATCCAGCGGTCGGATGATGGTGGAAAAACGTGGCATCAACCAGGGACGCCGCCGGGTGAGCCAACCACCGACGCGGGAGGCATGCCCAAGGCTGAGAGCAACAAGTTTGTTTACGATGTGTCGGCGGAGACGGGCGCGCCGTTGACCACGCATCAGTTTTACGATGGCACGCAGCATCCCTGGGAATTCAAGCGGGTGTGGCATTTGGAGCCGTCACTGAGCGATCCGGATACGGTCTATGCGGGAGTAGAGGATGCCGCGCTATTTCGCTCGACCGATGGCGGAAAGAATTGGCATGAGCTGGCCGGCATGCGCGGACACGGCACCGGGCCGCAATGGCAGCCGGGCGCGGGCGGGATGTGCCTGCACACGATTATTCTGGACCCAAGCGATCCGCAGCGGATGTTCGTCGCGATCTCCGCGGCCGGGGCATTCCGCACCGACGATGGCGGCAAGAGTTGGAAGCCGATCAATCGCGGGCTGCGTTCGAAATACATTCCCGACCAAGACGCCGAGGTAGGACACTGTGTTCACCATGTGGCGATGCATCCGGCGCGGCCGAATGTGTTGTTTATGCAGAAGCATTGGGACGTGATGCGTTCGAACGACGCGGGCGACAACTGGACCAGGATCAGCGGAAACCTGCCAACGGATTTTGGATTTGTGATTGACGTACACGCGCACGAGCCGGAGACGATTTATGTGGTTCCGATCAAGAGCGATGGAGAGCATTTTGTGCATGAAGGGAAGTTGCGGGTGTATCGCAGCCGCGGCGGGGGCAACGAGTGGGAGGCGCTGACCAAAGGCCTGCCGCAAGAAAATTGTTACGTGAATGTGCTGCGTGATGCGATGGCAGTGGATTCGCTGGAGAAGTGCGGCGTGTATTTTGGGACGACCGGCGGGCAGGTGTATGCGTCGGCGGACGCGGGGGATAGCTGGGCTCCGATCGTGCGGGACTTGCCGGCGGTGCTGTCGGTGGAAGTGCAGACGCTGCCATGATCCGAGTAATTATTCCGGCGCATTTGCGAACGCTGGCGCGCGTTGAGGGCGAGGTGCGCGTGGAAGTGGAGGGAGTGGCGACGCAGCGGGCGGTGCTGGATGCGCTGGAGGAGCGGTATCCGATGTTGCGGGGGACGATTCGCGATCACGTGACGATGAAGCGGCGGCCGTTCGTCAGATTCTTTGCTTGCGAACGAGATTTATCGCATGACGCGCCGGATGCGCAGCTTCCCGATGCGGTGATTGCGGGGACCGAGCCGTTTCTGGTGGTGGGGGCGATTGCGGGCGGGTAGGGCAAGAGCTTGAACCACAGAGGGCACGGGGTTACACAGGGTAAAGCAAAAGCTTTGACCACGATGGTGCACGCGGTAAACTCCACGCGAGGTTGTTCGACGTGAGCAGTGTTCAGGAGATGAATGGCGACGCCGAATGAACCCGCCCGCGCGATGACTCTTTCCAACGATGAAGTGTTGCGATATTCGCGGCATCTGATTATGCCTGAGGTTGGCGTGGCCGGGCAGCAGCGGATTAAGGCGGCACGGGTTCTGTGCGTGGGGACGGGTGGGCTGGGGTCTCCGCTGGCGCTGTACCTGGCTGCCGCGGGAGTGGGCAGGCTGGGGCTGGTGGATTTTGACGTCGTGGATTATACGAACCTGCAACGGCAAATCATTCACACGACCGGCGATGTAGGGCGGTCGAAGGTTCAGTCGGCGTCGGAAAAAATTGCGGCGATCAATCCGTTTGTACAGGTGCGGCGGTTCGAGGCGAAGCTGACCAGTGCGAACGCGATGGAAATTATTCGCGAGTTCGACGTTGTGGCCGATGGCACCGACAACTTTGCCACGCGATATTTGGTGAACGACGCTTGCGTGCTGAGCGGCAAGCCGAATGTGTATGCGTCGATTTTCCGATTCGAAGGGCAGGCCAGTGTGTTTGGCGCGGGGAGCGGGCCGTGCTACCGGTGTTTGTATCCGGAGTCGCCACCGCCCGGGTCGGTGCCGTCATGCGCGGAGGGCGGAGTGCTGGGGGTGCTGCCAGGCTTGCTCGGGGTGATCCAGGCGACCGAGGTCATCAAGCTGATTCTGGGCGCGGGGGATTCGTTGATTGGGCGTCTGCTGCTGGTGGATGCGCTGGCCATGCGGTTCCGCGAAGTGAAGGTCAGCAGAGACCCTGAGTGTCCGGTGTGCGGCGCGAATCCCACGGTGAAGGAACTGATTGACTATGAACAATTCTGTGGAGTGCGCGGCGAGGAGACGGGCACGGCGGCGGTGCAAGTGCCAGAGATTCAGCCGGAGGAGTTGAAGCGGAAGCTGGATGCGGGCGCGGATGTGTTTGTGCTCGACGTTCGCGAGCCCCATGAATACCAGATCTGCAATTTGGGCGGGCATCTGATTCCGCTGGGGGAGTTGCCGCAGCGAGTGCATGAGTTGGATCGGAACCGCGAAATTGTGGCGCATTGCAAAGGCGGAGTGCGCAGCGCCAAGGCGGTGGCATTTTTGCAGGGAGCCGGATTTGAGAAGGTAAGCAGTCTGGCCGGCGGCATTCTAGCTTGGGCGGACAAGGTGGACAACAAGATCGCGAAGTATTGAGGCGACGGGATATTTGGTATCGGCCCGGCACAATCGGCATGGTCTGAAGTCGGAAGAGACGCGATGGGCGAGACGCCGATTATGTTAACTTTCAATCAAGCCTATGGCCAGGCAACAAACACATCAGACGCAACCTAGTCCGGAGAAAAGCCCGCGCCGGCAGCCCACCGCGTCTGGCGAGAGGGACGCTGCGGTCAATAGGAATGCATCCCACATCTACTTTCTGATGGAGAAATTTGAGGCGGGAGTGGCGCTGACTGGCACTGAGGTGAAGTCGGTGCGTGCTGGGAAAGCGAATTTGAAAGACTCGTACGGATTGATCAAAGACGGCGAGCTCTGGCTGCTGAATTGCCACATCAGTCCCTATGCGCATGGCAGCTATTCGAACCATGCCGCGGAGCGAACGCGAAAGTTGCTGGTACACAAAGAGGAGATCAAGAAGCTGATCGGGAAGACCCAGCAAAAGGGATTGACGCTGGTGCCCACGCGGCTGTATTTCAAAGGTGGAAGAGTGAAAGTAGAACTTGCACTGGCGAAGGGCAAGCAACTGTGGGATAAGCGTGAAACCGAGCGAAAACGTACGGCAGACAAGGAAGTTCGCGACGCGGTGGCGCGCAGCCGGAAGAGCTAGAGGCTGGTGATATTGGGGTATTTAGTTTCGTCCCGGACCAGTTGCCGATTTGAATCCGCATTGGTCTGGAAGCCGCGCAAGATTAACCACTGTGCGAGGTAATAGGTAATCCAGATGAACCGGCGGTCGCCGGGAAATGCGCCGTGAAACTTGGCGATGGCGATTGAGGCGTCGGATGCGATGAACAGGAGCGCACCGATGGCCGCGTAGGAATTATTTAATCCCGCCATCTGAGCGCTGATCCCCATGCTGCACAGCACTGCCGCGTAGACGATTACCGGAACCAATAGCGGTCCAAGGTTGGGAAACAGCAGAATTAGAACGCCACCCATGGCAAGCAGGATGGCGACGGCTGCGGCGATGCGAGCCGGGCTGCGCAGGAACCCCGAGAGCGTGCGGTACTTCTGAAACAAGCCCATATAAAAGAGCTGGGCAATCAGAAATGCGCCCAGTCCGAAGAGGAACAAGGACGGTTCCGCCAGGCTGCCTATTCTGCGGACCCCAAGTAGCCAATCGCCAACCGCTGAAAACGCCAGAGCCGTCCCCAGGGCCCAATGGATTCGAAAGCCAAGGAGCATCAGCAGAACGATGCTAGCTACCTTGAGCAGGACCGGCCAGTCGGCAGCAATGGGTCGAGCCACGAAGAGGGTGAAGACTGCGGCGCAAGCTATAGAGAGAGCGAGCAGCAGCGATGGAAACTTCATCTAGCGGGAACCGTGGACAGGTCGGCATGCTCGTACATGGCCTCGATCTGCTGGCGGTAGCGTTCTTCGATGCCCTTGCGGCGCAGTTTAAAAGTAGGGGTCAAGGTACCGAGGCCGGGAGAGAACTCCTCTGACACCAGAATGACTCGCTTAAGTTTCTCGAAGCGTGCCAGATTGGTGTTGAGATCGCTCACTATGCCTTCATAAAGGGATTGCACCTTGGGGTGAGCGATGAGTTCTTCGCGGGAGGTGAAGACGATTTGATTGGCGCGGGCCCAGTCTTCGAGCATGGGGAAATGAGGCGAGATGAGGACGGCAGGGAACTTGCGCTTCTCTCCCAGAATCGCGCTGGATCCAATCAAAGGGTTCAACTTCAAAGTATTCTCGATGGGTTGCGGCGCAATGAATTTGCCGCCAGAGGTCTTGATGAGATCTTTTTTGCGGTCGGTGATGGAAAGAAATCCGTCGGCATCGAGATTCCCAATGTCTCCGGTTTTGAACCAGCCGTCTACAAACGCGGGCGAGGACTCTTCGGGGCGATTCCAGTATCCGTGAAATACGGAGGGACCACGGACCAGCACTTCACCATCGGCAGCGATGGAGACTTCCAGGTTGTCCAACGGTTTGCCCACAGCGCCGAGCTTGTAGGCGTGGGGGGTGTTGACCGCGATGACGGGAGATGTTTCGGTGAGCCCATACCCCTCATTAATAGCGATGCCGGCATCGGCATACCACTCGACCAGTTCGCGTCCCAGGGGCGCGCCGCCAGAGAGATACAGAACGATCTTGCCCCCCATGGCTTCACGAATTTTGGAATAGATCAGGCGGTCGGCCAATTGCCAGGCCAGGGAGCGGGGTCGCCGCCCGGCGAGAACCTGGGAGCGATTCCGGCGTCCTACGGCCAAGGCCCAATGGAAAATTTGTTTAGCGGGGAATTTGGTCGCCTTATGGATCGCCTGCATTCGGATCTTCTCGTACACACGAGGCACGGCAACGAAGATCGTGGGCTTGAGTTCCACCAGAGAGCGGCCCAGGTTCTCCATGAATGGGCAGTAGGCGATTGTGACCCCACGGTAGAGCAAAGAGAAATCCACGTGTCGGGCAGTGACGTGGGAGAGCGGGAGGTAAGAGAGGCTGAGATCGTCAGACCGCATCCGCAGGTGCTTCATGGAGTAGTCCACGTTGGAGGCCATGTTGCCGTGGGTCAGCATGGCGCCTTTGGAAGGTCCAGTGGTGCCGGAGGTATAGATAATGGTGGCGAGGTCGCTGGGCTGAGCCGAGCGGGCGAGGGCATCGAACGCAGCGTCCCGTGAACCGGGGCCGTGCAAGGTCAGCCGCTGCAGATGAGTGGCGTGGGCGGTTTCTACGTTGTCCATCACCAGCACATGTTCCACCGGAGTGTGCGCCAGGACGAGCAGGACTTTGTCGAGTTGCTCCTGAGTGGAGACCGCGACCACTCGCGCTCCCGAATCGCGCAGGATGAAGGCCGTCTGGTCAGGAGTGAGGGTGGAGTAGATGGGAACGGTGACCGCACCGATGGCGAGAATGGCGTAGTCGGTGACGGCCCATTCAACGCGGTTTTCACTGAGGATGGCGACGCGATCGCCTTTGACAATCCCCATCTCTTGCAGGCCGCGGGCCACGCCGACTACGTCGCGATAGAATTCCGCAGAGGAGACTGGGAGCCACCCCGAGGGTTGATGCTGCAGCAGAAGGCGGAGGCGGTCACTATCCGCAACTTGCAAGAAGATATCGTTCAGCGTTTTCAGGCCCATGACATGATCATCACCGGGTTACATTCCATCTTACTCCTGTTGGAGTTTGGGTTGGAAAGGGAAGAGTGAGGAGCGGTCGAATGCGGAGGTCAGTAGGACGATTAAGGGATGTGGGTTGAGGGTCTGCGCGCTTCGCGGCCAACGTCGGTAAAATCAGAATTGAGCCCAACCAAAACGTTGGGCACGGTGTCTAACGCTGTAACGGGGGCGGGAGAGTCTGGTCACTGGGAACAAGACCGGTAACAAGAATTTCGGCAAGACTGTGGCAAGAATGAGTGCATGAGTCAAACGGTTCGCAAGCGGCAGGGACAGTGGTCGTGGGTTTTGTTGGGTACACTCGCGCTGCTGTGCGGACATTCGGCCGCGCAGATTTTCGCCATCGATGCTCCGGCGCAAAGCACGAGCCACGCGGCTCGCTACACTCTGAGCGGCTCGGTGGTGAATTCGATCACAGGGGAGCCGGTGCGGCGCGCGGTGGTGCAAGCGTATGGCAATGTTTCGGCCACTGGGTTTAGCGACGCCGAAGGACATTTCGAGTTTTCCGGAGTAGGGGCAGGGATGGCATACGTATCGGCCCGCAAGCCCGGGTTCTTCGGCGAGCAGGAATTGTCTCAACGGACTCGCGGCGTGGTCTCGCAGACCCCGGTACAGGTGGGACCCGATAGTTCAGCAGTGGTGGTCAGACTGGTTCCGGAAAGTACCATCACTGGCCGCGTGACCGGGGAGGGAGAACCGGCGGAGGCCATTCCGGTTACGGTGTTCGAAGCCAGGATTGTCAACGGCCTGAAAACCTGGGAACAAAGAGGCGCAGCCATCACCGACGAAGATGGAGCGTTTCGCATTGCGGAGTTGATGCCGGGGACCTATTACGTAGAAGCCGGTCCGTACTGGCGATGGATGGTGGCGGCGGAGGGAGCGAAAGCGCGAGAGTGGGGATACGCGCGAACCTTTTATCCGGGAGCGGCTGACCCAGAATCGGCGCGAGGCCTGACGCTGGGGGCAGGGCAGGTAGCGGAGACCGACCTGGCGCTGAAACGCGAGCCGTTCTATCAAGTTTCAGGCAGCATCAGCAGCGCTCTGGCAGTGCAAGGGGTTAGCTTGCAGTTCTTGCATCCGTCGGGCGAAACGGATTCCTTTCCTATGGTCTACAACGTGGAGACCGGAAAATTCCAAACCAGAGTGATGGCGGGGAGCTATACTCTGCGGGCGCGAGGCTTTGCAGAAGGAGGAACCGCCATGGCGGACTTTCCGCTCACGGTGAGCGGCGACGTGAGCGGCATTCATTTGTTGCTGGGACCGGCGGCCTCGGTTCCAGTTTCGTTCAGCATGAAATCTGTGAGCGGACGGGACAACGCGGCCACGCGAGGTGGTCCAACTCCGCCGCTGACCATCCAGCTTGTTTCGCGGTCAGGGTCGCTGACAGGTGGCGTCGCTGGTTCAATTCTGGAAAGAGAAGGCAAACCTCCGCGATATTTCTTTCGCCGAATCGAGCCGGGACGTTACTCGCTCGAGGGATTTCCCAGTCCGCCGTGGTACGTGGCATCGGCGCAATCGGGAGGGATTGATTTGTTGCGCGATTACTTGGTGGTCGCGCCGGGGTCGCAACCCGAGCCCATCGAAATCGTGATGCGGGATGATTCGGCAACTCTCTCGGGGACCATCTCCGGGGACGCGGCAGCCGCGGGGGGAATGGTATTGCTAATTCCGGAGCGCGCTCCGCGTCGACTGCAGGTCCGTCCGGGGGGAACGAGTTTCGAGTTCGCGGGGCTGCCTCCGGGAGGATATTCCGTGCTGGCAGTTGACCGTGCCGACGATATTGAGTACTTGAATCCGGAGGCGCTGGCTCCCTACCTTTCGCAGGCGAAACCAGTGACGCTGCAGCCGAGCCAAAACACCAGCGTCGCGCTCGATCTCACGAAGGTGGGCCCTTGAACAGTAGGGGTTGGCGAATGCATTGGATGGCGTTGATGCTAGTGGGGATCTTTGCCCAAGGGCAGTCGCTGCCTGTGCCGCCGTCAGTGCCACGGCCAGGCTACTCGATCAGCGGAATCGTGGTGAGCGCGCAAGGGGAACAGCCGTTGCCGCATATGCAGGTCATGGTGGGACACGCCGAAGCGCAGGGCGCTTTGCAGGCGGTGGTGTCCGGGGAGGGTGGGAGGTTCCAGTTCACCGGGCTGCCCGCGGGGAAATATTGGCTGGCGGCGGAGGGGATTGGTTTTGCGCGACAGAACTTCGATGAACATGAGGGCTTTTTTACAGGGATTGTAGTGGGACCTAATATTGATTCCGCAGCGCTGGTGTTTCGGGTGCGTCCCGACTGCTCGATCTCGGGAAATGTTACCGACGATCTGAACGAACCGGTGCGGCAGGCGCAGGTGATGTTGTTTCGCAGCGGGGTGGTGAACGGAAAGCAGGGCACAACCCAACAGACCGGAGCCGTCACTGATGCGGCAGGTCACTACAGGTTCAGTCATCTCAGGCCGGGAACTTACTTCGTCGCAGTTTCGACCCAACCGTGGTATGCGCAGAACCAGCAGGTGACCACTGAAGTCACAGCCCAGGTAACAGCGCAGGGATCAAGTGATGCGGGTCGAGGCGAGGAGCGGTTGGCCGAGGAAGAGAGGCCGGCACCAGAGTTGGACGTAACTTATCCGGTGACGTTTTATTCGGGGACGACTGAAACTGCGGATGCGACCCCTCTGGAGTTGAAGCCAGGGGACAGGGCGACCGCCGAGCTTACACTGACGCCGGTGCCTGCGGTGCGGTTGCGAGTGGACTATTCGGGCCTGGGTGCGGAGTCAGCCTCGGCTTCCCTGGTGCGGCGGCTGTTTGACAGCCAGGAACAAGTGGTGGCGGGAGTGACGCAGATCAATGACAAGGAAGTGGAACTTTCGGGTGTGGTGCCGGGACACTATGAGCTGACGGTGTCAACGTTCGGAAAAACCAGCCGGCAGTGGACGCAGACGGTGGATGTGGCGGGCGATACCCGGATAAGTGCTCGCCGCGGGTCGGGCCCAGTGGCGGTGAGCGGCGTAGTGAAGACCGATGGCGGGATGACGGTCCCCGCGCACGCGCAAGTCACGCTAAGGAGCATTGCGTCGGGCGATTTGGTATCGGCGCCCATCGCGGCTACAGGAGAGTTCAAGTTCGACGAAACGTCGATGAAGCCGGGCAAGTATGAAGTGCAGGTCTTGAATTTTCACGATGCTTTGGTGAGCAGCGTGACGACAGCGAACGGCAAAGTTGACGATCAAAGCGTGGAGATTACCGGCGCGGGCGCGGTACGGCTGGCGGTGACGGTATCGCAACGGTTGGGGAATCTGGACGGGATCGCGCGACATGACGGAAAGCCCGTGGCCGGCGCAATGGTAGTGTTGGTACCGCGTGACCTGACCGCGACCACGCGCTTTCGTCGCGATCAGAGCGACAGCGATGGAAGCTTCAGTCTGCGCGGCGCTCTACCAGGAAAGTACACCGTGGTTGCGATCGAGAACGGATGGGACGTGGAGTGGCTGAATCCTGCGGTGATGAAAACCTATTTGAAGAACGGGGTTGAGATTGAAGTGACGCCGCAAGGCAAGTACAAAGTTGAAGCGAAAGTGCAGTAGGGCATGAAGGTTCAGTACGCCATGAAGGTGCAAATATTATTTTTCGGGATGTTGCGCGATTTGGCCGGCGCTGCTAGCGAGGAGGCGGAACTGGCGGAGGGGGCGCGGGTGGATGAGGTGCTGGCACGGTATGCGTCCCGCAGCGCAGGGCTGGAGAAGCTGCTGTCGTCGGTGGCTGTGGCGGTCAATCAGGAGTTTGCAAAGCGCGACCGGATATTGCACGAGGGAGATGAGGTCGCGCTATTACCCCCGGTGAGTGGCGGGGCGCCGCGGGCTGCGATTGTTCGCGAGAAGATTGATGCTGCGGCGGTGGTGGAACGCGTGAAGCATGGCTCGGATGGGGCTGCCGTGGTTTTCGACGGCGTAGTGCGCAACCATACGCGCGGACGGCGCACGCTCTATCTTGAATACGAAGCCTATGAGGCGATGGCGCTGAAGCAAATGGAGCAACTGGCCGCTCAAGCGCTGGAGAAGTTCGCGGTCCGCGAAGTCGCCATGGTGCATCGGCTGGGCAGGCTGGAGATTGGCGAAACCAGTGTCTTGATCGTGGTGGCGTCAGCCCATCGGGCGGCTGCATTTGAAGCTTGCCGTTGGCTGATTGACATACTGAAACAGACGGTTCCCATTTGGAAGAAAGAGCATTTCGAAGACGGTGCGGTGTGGGCGGATGGCGAGCCGTTTCCGGCCGTGGCCCTGCTGCCGGGATCGCATTGAGGCGAATTCAGCCTGCGCTGTGGAACAGGCGCTGGACTATGTGGGACCAGGCATGGACCAGCGTTGGACGAGCAGTGAACCAAGCACTGGACCAGGCTGCATCTAACATACAGGTCAACCATGAAACAGCTCCTCGTCCTCGTGTTGTTGGCGGCAGTTGCCGCGTCCGGACAGACACAGAAGACGGACACCAATCCGTTTGGCAAGGCGAAAGCTCCGCCTCCTGCTGCAGCCAGCGACGATTCGACGCTTAAAGTGGACGTCAAACTAGTGAGTCTTTTTGTAAGCGTGACCGACCCGCGGGGGGCGCCAGTGGGAGATTTACAGAAGGAAAATTTCTCCATCATGGAAGATGAAGTTCCGCAGAAAATCGCGGTCTTCAGCAGGGAATCGGCGGCGCCGCTTTCGATCGTGATGGCCATTGATACCAGCTTGAGTACCAAGAAAGACTTGCCGGTGGAGTTGGTGTCGGCGAGGAAGTTTGCTCACGCCATTTTGCGGCCGACCGACCGGCTGGCGGTATACAAGTTCAGCGAGATCGTGACTCAGGTGGTGCCCTTCACCAACGATATGCAGTCTATCGACCGCGGGATTGATAACATCCACGTGGGCGCGGCGACTGCGCTGTTTGACGCGATCTTTCTGGGTTCGCAAGCTCTCGACAAGCGCCAGGGCCGCAAAGTGATGGTGCTGATTACCGACGGCGGCGACACCGCGAGTCAGACTGACTACAAGGCGGCGGTGCGGGCGGCGCAAGAAGCCGAAGCGCTGGTCTATAGCGTGATCATTGTGCCGGTTGAGGCCAGCGCGGGTCGAGACACCGGAGGCGAGCACGCCCTTATCCAACTCTCCGAAGACACTGGGGCAAAGTATTATTACGCCAGTTCGATGAACCAATTGGACGAAGCCTTCCGCAAGATCAGCGACGAGCTGCGCACCCAGTATTTGTTGGGATACTACCCGGTGAAGCGCTTTGCCGACTCCGACTTTCGGCAGTTGGAAGTGACGGTGAGCGGAAACAGTTCGCTGCACGTGCGGCATCGCACCGGGTACTACACGGCGAAGTCGACCTGGTAGCGGGCGGGGGACCGGACAATTCACGCCAGAATCAAGCGCCGGGCGGTACGAGGTCAACTTGCCTAGGGTTTGTTCGGCTCCCGGCACAGCCTAGTTTCATTTATGGCCGTCGCAAAGTTTGCGGACGGCCATTTTTTGCGCGCCAGTATTTTCGGTCCGGTAGCCCGCATTCCGCCCGTCCCCCGCATCTAGTAAGATGTAGTGATTCCAACGAATTGAACTCCTGGTCCGTCTGCGCCGGGTTGCGGATGTGCGCTTGCGCCAGAAGAGGTGAATATATTTTGCTGCCGACATCAAGGATTGCCTTGCCGGCCCGTGCGCTTCGCTCGGGAATTGCTTCCGTTTCTGTGCTTTTTTCATTTGTATTCTGCCTTTCTTTGCTATTCCAGCCTGGGATCCTGGGCGGCGGGGGCGTGGCCTTCGCAGAGGACGAACCAACGGGCAGAATTGAAGGCAAGATTACGGATTCAGATGGAGATCCCGTAGGTTTGGCACGAGTACTGATCCATTCCAAGTCGACCCTGACCAACGTGGCGGTACGTGCGGGAAAAGACGGCGTATTTCTCTCCGATGTGCTTCAGGCTGGCACCTACGAACTGAGGGTTGAAGCCAACGGATATCAGATCGGCGCGGCCGCGGCGGTGGTGGTGAAGAACGGGGCGAACTCCCACGCGGACTTCAGGCTGGAAGCCATCGATCCGGGGCCGGCGCGCGCGGAGAGCACAGTGGAAGCGGCGAAAGTGGACCTGTTGCCCTTCAATGGCCGCAATTACCAGCTTCTTCCATGGCTTGAGCCCGGAGTGCAGAGCGTGGACGGCGCTGGGTTGGGCGCGAATAAGAGCGGGACGGTGGCACTGTCCATAGACTCGCGCACCGGACGCACGACTCGCACCGACCTGGACCAAACTCCCATCAACGACGAAACCACGGGTGGGGTGATCACCAACGTGCCCGCGGGGGGAATTCGCGAACTGGTAGTGACCCGAGCTTTGCCGCAGCTCTACCAGCCTCTCAGCGGTGCTGGTGCGGAGCAGGTAGTTTCGCTTTCAGGCGGCGACGCGTTGCATGGCAATGGATTTGGTTTCTTTCGCGAGAAGGCGGCCGGGAATGCGAATTCCCCCAACGGATTGGATATCCCCTTCAGCCGCCAGCAATATGGGGGCGCCCTGGGCGGAGCCGCGATCAAAGATAAATTGTTTTTGTCTGGCAGCGGGGAGAGGACGTCGCAAGACAGTAACCTGCCAGTCGCGCTCAACTATCCTTTCAACCTACTCTCCGGCGGAATCAAAGCGCCGTTCAAGGAGACCCAGTTCCTGGGGCGCGCGGACTGGCACTGGAATGCGGATACAGTTGCCTTTTATCGCTTCAGTTATGACAGCGTGCATTTGGTGGGTTCATCCGACGGCTACGCCACCTATCTCAATCAATTCAACACGCCGTCGCACGTTATCGGAGTGGACCAGAGCCGCGGAAACTTCGCCCATAGCGGACGTTTTGGTTACCAGAAGTTCGTCAACCATCTGGCGCCGGATCTGGGAGCGGGAATCGATCCCGCGCCGGGTTTGAACCTCGTGATCGGCAGCTTCCAGAGCGGCCCGAATGCAGCCGGACCGCGCTCGACCTTCCAAAGCAATTTGTTCGGGCGGTATGACGGGCAGTGGCGTCATGACGCGCACACGCTGCGATTTGGCGCAGCGGTGAACCGCATCTCGCAGGCGGACGCCGCTTTCCTGGGGGCGAATGGGCCCACAATCTACGGGTCCACGAACTTCGGTACGGTGAGCGGCCTGGTGAGCGCCGCGACTTTATTTCCCGCACTGGTTCCAGGCGATACCGCGAACGGAGCGGACAACCCGCTGAACTATCCGGTGACTGGCATCACAATTTACAACGGGGTTGGGGCGTATAGCGAAAAGTCCGGATTCGGGTTGCCGGGGGGCGGGCATAACGACACGCGGATTGAAGCGTATGTAGGCGACACGTGGAAGGTGCGGCCGAACCTGAATGTAAGCGGCGGCGTAACTTATGTGCGCGACACCGGGCGGAGCAATAGCGACCTCGGGGCGATTCCTTGCTCGCAGATCAACTCCACGCGCTTTCCCACTCCGCCGTGCAGCGGCGGCAGTTTACTTCTGGACCAGTTTGGCAACATTCCATCGCTGGGCGCTTCCGTGTCTCAGCCCAGCAACAACTTCGCGCCGCAGATCGGCATTGCCTGGGATCCCGGGAAGCACGGGCAGACGGTCGTCCGTGTGGGTGCCGGCTTGTTCTACGAAACCAGCTTGTTTCAGAACGAATATCTGGATCGCACTTCGCGGCTAGCAACTGGCAGCTATGCCCACAGCCTGACCTTGTGTCCGACTGGCACAGCTTTACTTCCCAGCGGTCCGGTGAGTTCGGTGGACGGGTTGGACATCGGCAGCCAGATTTGCGGCCAGCCGATCGGGGCGGTGGCGACGGCTATCGGTGATCTGCAGCAGCAGTTTCAGAGCCAGACCTCTTCGCTAACGTCCTCGTCGAACAATCCCTACTTCTTGGGCAACACCTTGGGCGGAGCGGGCTTGCTGGCGCCGAAATACAAGACGCCAGTGGTACTGCACATGACGGCGGGAGTGCAGCAGGATCTGGGACACGGCAGCCGGCTTTCCATTGACTATGTGCGGACCATCGAGACCCATACTTTATTGGGAATCGATACGAATCAGGTAGGAGATTCAAACCACTTCGACACGAACGCAGCGGTGGCGGCGGTGAATGCGACGATTGCGGGTAATCCTCTGAGCTCGGGGGTATGTCCGGTTGCCGATTCGGCGGGCAGCAGTTCCCAGATTGCGGTGAACTGTTATCTAGGCGCGGTGCCCAACGCCAGCATTGCGGACTTTGCGCGCCATGGGTTGGATTCAGGAAACGCGTTTTGCGGAGGATTTGCCTGTTCCGCACAGGGCCTGCCGCAAGCTGCTTTCGGCGGCATCAATCCCGCTGTGGGTTCGGCGATTGCGTATTTTCCCAGCGGGCGCTCGGTGTATGATGGCGCGCAGTTCGGCTACCGCACCAGCGGCAACGGACCAGTGCGCGGGGTGCGCCACTTTGATTTGAATGCGAGCTACACTTACTCTCGCTACAAGACGGACGTAACCGGGCCGCGCGGTGGAGTGGGCGACATCAACCTGCTGAGTCTGGCGCAGAACTACACTGCACCCAAACGCTACTATGGTTATGGTGAGTTTGACCGCACCCATCAGTTCAGCGTCGCACCGGTGCTGGACCTGCCCAAGGGACTTCGCCTGAGCGCAATTGCGCATCTTGCGTCGCCACTGCCAACCACTCTGTCTTTGCCGCAGGCCAATGGCGGCGGGGTAGCGGGGGAAATTTTCCGCAGCGATTTCAACGGCGATGGAACTGTAGGCGACATTCTGCCGCTACAGAAGAATGGGTCCTATGGGCGAACGGTGAAATCAAGCAACTTGAATAGCGTAATCAATAGCTACAACCAGTTCAGCGCGCTCAAGTTCACTCCCGCGTCTCAACAACTGCTCTCCTCAGGGCTGCTGAACTCGCAGCAACTTGCGACCCTGGGCGGTTTGACTCCGCTGCTCAGCAATGCACCCGTCAACAATGCCGGACCGCGCTGGTTTAAGACCCTGGACGTTCGGTTGGCTTGGCCCCTGCATGTGGGCGATCGTTTTGTGGTGGAGCCGTCGGTTTCGGCTTTCAACGTCTTGAACTTCGCAAATTTCGACGCGCCCGGATCGCAGTTGAGCGGAGTACTGGACGCCGCAGCGGGAACCTCGGTGAACAACACCACCAACTCGGGCGCCTGCGGTCCGACCGTGGGAGTCTGCACTGGACGGACCGGCCGAATCGGCGCAGGTTCCGGAAATTATGCTTCCGGGGCGCCGCGGCAAATGGAATTTGGAGTGCGCATCACCTTCTAAACGCGTAGAATTTTCCCATGGCATTCCAGGCAGGCAACTCGAACGCGTTTCGCAAGGGGAAGACACCTCCGCCAGAAGACACCTTTGAAGAGGCGGGATATCTGAAAGCATTGGGCGATAAGCAGTGCCCAGTTAGCGTGAAGTTGATGGATGGGGAAGTGGTGCAGGGTTGGGTGGAGTATTACGACAGGAACATGATCCGGCTGACTCGCGACAATGGGCCTAACCTGTTCATCTACAAACACGAAATTATGTACATCGCGGAAGAAGAGGCCAAGACGGTCAAGGGGTAGGCTTCCACCAAAGGCAGGACGGTAGTCCATCCGAATGACCTCAGAAAAACTAAACTTCGTGCCTGCGATGGAGCATATTGCTCGCGACGCCGGGGCGCTGCTGATGCGATATTTTCGGCAGCATGTGAAGATCGAATACAAGGGCGATGCCGATCTGGTGACCATTGCGGATCGAGAATCGGAAGCGCTGATACTGGCGCGAGTGCGGTCGGAGTTTCCTTCGCATGATGTGATGGGCGAAGAGGGCGCGCGCATTGAAACTGGCAGCGATTACAAGTGGTACATTGACCCGCTCGATGGGACCACGAACTTTGCCCACGGATTTCCGGTGTATTGCGTTTCGCTGGGACTGGAGCGCAGGGGGCAGCGAGTGGCAGGCGTGTTGTACGATCCGACGCGGGACGAGCTGTTCGCCGCCGAATTGGGATGCGGGGCGACCTTAAACGGCGAGCGCATTCAGGTGTCGAAGACGGCGACCCTGAGCGAGTGTTTGTTGGCGACCGGATTCCCCAGCCACAAGCGGCACAAGAACCCGAATATTTTTTTCTATCACCAGATCACGCTGAAGACGCATGGCGTGCGGAGGGCGGGATCGGCGGCGCTGGATCTGGCGTCCGTGGCGTGCGGGCGATTTGATGGTTTTTGGGAAATGAATTTGAATCCGTGGGACACTGCGGCCGGGGTGCTGATTGTAGAAGAAGCAGGCGGCCGGGTGTCGAACTTTCAGGGAGGGCCATTTGAGTTGGCGAGCCACGAAACTGTGGCGTCGAATGGACTGGTGCATGACGCGTTGCTGGCGGAATTCGCTGCGGTGCTGGGTGGACGCGGCCTGGAACCGTTGCCGGATCCGCGGGAGTATGCGAGAGCGCAGAAGTCGTAACTTACCAAGTTGGGCAAAATCTATTCAGGACTACATCCGTGATTGAATCCTTGTTGACTCGTGCGATTGAAAAGCTGCCGCCGAAGGTCCGCTTTACGGGACGCATTCTGTTCCTCACCGAAGACCCCGAACTGATCAAGCGGCAACTGGCGGGCGAAGACCTGCCCTGGGACACGCAGAATCCGGCGAACAATCCCAAGTTGCGCGACGATATTTCGACCGACGAAATTACTCCCGCGCACTATTGCTTCTACTTCGATCAGACCCTGGGGGAGATTCCATACCTCGGTTTGAAGTGTGGGAACGTGGCTCCGATTGGCCGCGGCGATGTAAAGCGCGGCGGCTTTGTGTGTGCGGTGAGCGGGAAGCGGCGCGGCAAAGGTTCGAGCCGCGAGCAATCTCCTTACGCCGAGATGTGCGCCGGAATCAAAGTCGTCATTGCCGAGAACATAGAGCGCATCTACAAGCAGAATTGCCAAAATCTTGGCGTGCTCACTTCCACCGACTTTTCTCTGATTGACAGAATCCGGGGCGGGAAAGAGGTCGAACTGAGCGAGTTCACAGCCGGCGAGGATGAGATTACGCGGCAAGTGATCGAGTACGGAGGGCTGTTTCCCTTTAACGTCGCCCGGATGCAGAAGAAAGTTTTTCTGCCGCCGATCCAGACCGGCAAGCGCGGCATGACGGTGGCAGAGAAGATTTTTGCCCGGCACATGATTTCTTCCGACGGACTGGTCGGAGTAGCGGCGGTGAAGCCCGGCGACACTGGATTTGCTCGCGCCGATCTACGCTTCAGTCACGAGTACGTCACTCCCATGGCGGCAATTTTCTTCGAGCTCAACGTGGGGAAAGATGCTCCGGTCAATGACGCATCGTCTATTTTGTTTTTCCGCGATCATCTGACCTTCCTCGACGAGGTGATTTCCGAGGAGAAGAAGAAACTCGGCCTGCTCGATCTGGCCACCCAGCTCAAATTGAAGCAGCAAGATTTTGCCGCGAAACAGGGCATTCGCTTGCATGGCGAACTCAAGGACCGCAAGGGCAGCGAAGGCATCTGCCATTCCATCGTGCTGGAAAGCTACGCTCTGCCGGGACAGTTGAATATCGGATCCGACTCGCATACCCCGCACGTGGGCGCGATTGGCTGCGTCGCCTTTGGCATTGGCACTACCGATGTCTTCAACAGCTGGATCACCAAGGACGTGCGCGTCAAGGTACCGGAGTCGGTGAAGATCGTGGTTCGAGGCAAGCGCCATCCCAATGTCACGGCAAAAGACTTCATCCTCAAGATTTTGAGTCTGGATTACGTGCGCAGCGGAAAAGCGCTGGCGAAGGTCATGGAATATGCGGGCGAGGCGGTCGAAGCCCTCAGCGTAGACGAACGCGCGACCATGACCAACATGGCGGCGGAGATTGGCGGCTTCACCGGCATTGTGGCGCCGGATGCCAAGGTCGTTCAGTTCCTAGCGGAGCGCCGAGGCATGAAGCGCGCCGATGCCGAGGCAATGATCCAAGGTCTGCACAGTGATGCCGATGCGCAATATGCAGAGGTCATCGAACTCGACGCCTCGGAGATCACACCGATGGTAGCGACTCCCGGGGATCCGGGAAACGGCAAGTACATCCGCGAACTGCATACGCCAGTGCCGGTGGAGATCGCCTACGGCGGCACCTGCACCGCGGGCAAGAATGAAGATATGGATATGTACGCCGCCGTGCTGGCCGATGCGCTGAGGCGGGGCAAGCGGGTGGCGGAGTCGTGCTTGTTTTACATCCAGTTTGGTTCTCAGGAAACGCGCGAGTACTGCCAGCGCAAGGGGTATCTGGAGATTTTTCAGCAGGCTGGAGCGCACGTGATTGAGCCGAGTTGCGGGGCGTGCATCAATGCGGGGCCGGGGGTATCCACCCGTCCAGAGCAGATCGTTATCAGCGCACAGAACCGGAACTTCCCCGGAAGAAGCGGTCCTGGACAGATGTACCTGGCCAGTCCGCTGACGGTCGCGGCGAGCGCGGTGGCAGGTTATATTGTGGAGTATGAGCCGATTGTGGCGCGAGAGTTGGTTGGGGCTTAAGTTCGCGGGCCGCTCGGGACAATCCTTGCCGCATCGCAAGCGACGCCGCTGGCGAAAGCGCGCTAAACTATACGCATCAGCATTTTTATTGTTAGAATGACCGTTTCGCAAAGCCGCCCAAAGGGAGACTCAAAATACCATGGCCTATGTAATTGCTGAACCTTGCATCGGAACCAAAGACACAGCATGCGTCGACGCTTGTCCGGTGGATTGCATCCACCCCAAGAAAGACGATGCCAAACACGCGACCGAAGAAATGCTCTACATCGACCCGGTCGAGTGTATTGACTGCGGCGCCTGCGTGCCGGTGTGTCCGGTGTCGGCAATCTTCGCTCTCGACGATTTGCCGGAGAAGTGGAACTCTTTTACCGAGCGCAACGCCAAGTACTTCGGCCGGTAGGCGGCGCGATACCCAGTTTCGCCAAGGCGCACCTTTGCGGGTTGAGGGGTGCGCCTTTTGTTTCCGATCTCAGCCCTTCATGTCCTGAAATCGCAACTGAGTCCTGAAATCATGGCAGGGCACGATCCCGGCTCAGGTTGTCCTCCAATAGCGAAGTTCCTCGCGCTCCATTACAATCGATTCTTGGCGAATGGGCTTCCATGGCACTAAAGGAGTCGGAAGCGCTGGTATTGCGTACGTATCCCTTGCGCGAGGCCGACCTGCTGGTCACTCTGTTTACTCGGCTGGAAGGAAAAGTCCGGGGGGTAGCACGCTCGGCCATGCGGTCGAAGCGGCGGTTTGGCGGAGCGCTCGAGCCATTGACCTTGGTACGGGCCTACTACGACGAGAAGGAAGGTCAGGAACTCACCCGGCTCGATTCGTGTGACGTGCTGGAATCGCCGATGGCCAGTGAAGTTAGCTATGCCCGCGCCGTGGGGTTGGGACATGTGGCGGAATTGCTCGACGAGTTGCTGCCGGATCGCGAAGCTAACGATGCGGTGTTCCGGCTCACGCTCACCGTGCTCGACGCCATGCGCGGGCCGGAGATTTGGCTACCGGTAACCTATTTTGATTTGTGGATGACCCGGCTGGCGGGTTTTCTGCCGGAGTTTTCAGAATGCATGGCGTGTGGACGTCCACTGAACGGGAGCCGGGCGTTTTATCACGCTCTCGCCGACGGATTGATGTGTGGGGACGACAAACGTTTGGCGTCTTCGGAGTTGTCAGCGGAAGCGCGGCAACTCGCGGCACAGATGTTCCGCTCCCCGGTGGAGACTTTCGGCGGTGAGCCATGGCCGAAGTCGAAAGGTTCCGATTTGCGTAAGTTTGTGATGCAGATTCTGCAGCGGCATATTGACAAGCGTCTGGTAACGGCAGGAATGCTGGAGAAGGCAAATTTTTGACCGGGCGCAACCAGCTCGATACCAGTACCCAGCGGCGTGATTCATGAGTTCACCCAAACCCAATCCGCTCACCTTTCAGGAACTCATCCTCCGGCTCCAGACCTTTTGGGCGCAGCGGGGATGCGTCCTGCAGCAGCCCTATGACGTCGAGGTAGGCGCGGGCACTATGGCGCCCGAAACGTTTCTGCGCGTGCTGGGCCCGAACCCCTATAAAGTTGCATATGTGCAGCCCTCGCGGCGGCCCGCCGATGGACGTTACGGCGAGAATCCCAACCGCTTGTTCAAGCACATGCAGCTGCAGGTAATTCTGAAGCCTCCGCCGGAGAATGTTCAGGAACTGTACCTCGAATCGCTCGGCGCGATCGGCATTGACCTGAAGCAGCACGACATCAAGTTTGAGGAAGACAACTGGGAGTCGCCCACCCTGGGCGCGTGGGGCATCGGCTGGCAGGTGATGCTCGACGGTCTGGAGATTACGCAGTTTACTTACTTTCAACAGTGCGGCGGTGTGGACCTGTTCCCCATCTCGGCGGAGTTGACATACGGGTTAGAGCGAATCGGGGCTTTCTTGCAGGATGTCGATTCCATTTACGACATCGTGTGGGCGCGCGATCCGGAGACCGGCAGGGAAGTAAAGTATGGCGACGTGCGGTTGGCCGATGAGCAACAATTTTCGGCGTACAACTTTGAAGCGGCGGATGTGGAAAAAACCTGGAAGCATTTCGATCTGTATGAGGCGGAGTGCCGAGGTTTGCTGGACCAGTATGGGAAGATCGGCAACGCCCAGGATGTTGAATCAATCGTGCCTTTGGCGCGCGCGAAGTTTCCTCTGCTTGCGGCCTACGACCTCTGCCTGAAGTGTTCTCATCTGTTTAACATCCTCGACGCCCGGGGTGCGATCTCCGTCACTGAGCGCGTCGGCGTCATTGCGCGGGTGCGGGCTGTGGCGGTGGGCATCGCTAAAGCATGGATGGAGCAGCAACACGGCCAGTCGCTGGCTGCGCCGGCGGCAACCAAGAAAGCGAAAAAAGAGGAAGTTGCGCCGGTGGGGTAGTGTGACGTGGCTCACATCCTCCGGGTCACCATTCCTGCCAAGATAAGAGTGTTGTTCCGATGCCAGACTTTTTACTAGAAATCGGTTGCGAAGAGATTCCGGCCCGCATGATTGTGGGGGCGCGCGAGGAATTGACCAAGCGCGTCGGCGATCTGCTGCGGCGCGAACGTTTGCTTGAGTCGCAAGCGCTATCGGCCTTCGATTCTCCGCGGCGGTTGGCGGTGTATGCGATCGGTATTGCGGCGTCACAGCCCGATGTGACCGAGCAAGTGACTGGCCCCTCCGCGCAAGTCGCTTACAAAGACGGTCAGCCGACCCCGGCAGCGCACGCTTTTGCAAAGAAGGCGGGCGTGGACGTTGCCGCGCTTGAGAAAATCACTACCCCCAAGGGTGAGTATCTGGCTGCGACCGTCACCAAAAAGGGCCGAGCCGCTTCCGAGATTCTTGCCGAGCTGCTGCCCAAGGAAATCAATGCGCTCTATTGGCCCAAAAATATGTACTGGCGGGTGCAGAGCGAGAAGTTTGTGCGCCCGCTACGCTGGGTGGTGGCGATGCTGGATGGGAATGTGATTCCGCTTGCGTTCGACGGCATCCAGGCTGGCAATACGACTCGCGGCCACCGCATTCTAGCTGCGAATCCGGTCACGGTCGCCGGTGCGAAATCTTATGTTGAGTCGCTGCGGGCTGTCAAAGTGCTGGGCGCTGGCGAACGCCTGCACCAGATTCGCAAGGCGCTCGATGCTGCCACCCGTACCATCCCCGGCGCGCGCTGGCGCGAGGATCAGGGGCTTCTTGATACCGTGGTCAACCTCACCGAATGGCCGTCGGTAATTCGCGGCAACTTCGATCCTGAATTTCTCGCGCTGCCCGACGAAGTGTTGGTCACGGTGATGCGCGACCACCAAAAATATTTTGCGGTGGAAGATGCTGCCGGCAAGTTGCTACCGCATTTCCTCGCAGTGCTGAATACAGAGACCGATCATGTGGGGATTATCCAACACGGCAACGAGCGTGTGCTCCGCGCCCGCTTCAACGACGCCCGTTTTTTTTGGCAGACCGACCAGAAGATATCCCTGCGCGATCGGGTGGCCCTGCTCAAGAGCGTCACTTTCCAGAAAGACCTGGGCAGTTACTACGACAAGACCATGCGAGTGCAGCGCCTGTCCAGTTGGCTCTCAGAGCAACTGAAGCTAGGAGGGCGGACGATTCGTGCGGGGGTGGTCCACAAAGCCGCTCTGCTGGCTAAAGCCGACCTGATCACCGAACTGGTGAAGGAATTCACAGAACTGCAAGGCGTTGTCGGCGGCCTTTACGCCCAAGTGCAACAGCTAGATGAAGACCTGAAGCCTGACGTTCGGGAAGAGATCGCCAAAGCCATTTACGACCAGTACAAGCCAGAGTCGATGGAAGACGGAGTCCCGCGAACGCTGGAAGGCGCGGTGCTTGCGATTGCCGACAAGGCCGACTCGATAGCGGGCATGTTTGCATTGGGTCTGGTCCCGACAGGATCGAAAGATCCGTTTGCCCTGCGCCGCCAGGCCAATGGCATCGTCAAGATAATTGCCGAGCACACGCTGCCGCTCATGCTCCGCCCTCTGCTGAACGACGCGCGCGCCAAATACGATGGCTCCCAAGCCCACCAGAAATTTATTGCGCCGGCAAAGTTTGAGCAAGCAGTGGCTGCATTTTTCCGCGAACGGTTGGAGTTCTATCTGCGCGATGCCAAGGGCTTTGCCTACGACGTGGTGAACGCGGTGCTCGCCGCCGGTTCAGACGACGTTGCCGACGCAATTAAGCGAGCCGAGGCGGTTGCTAAAGTGCGCAGCTCGCAGGATTTCACCTCGATTTCAGTGGCGTTTAAGCGCATGAAGAACATCCTTCGCCAAGCTCGTGACGCCGGCAAGTCTCCTGCGGACTCGCTGAACCCTGCTGCGTTGCAGGACGATGCCGAGAAACTGCTCGCTGCACAAATTCCACTGGTTGCGGCGAGTGTCACTCACCTACGGTCCCAGGGCAATTACGAAGCCGCGCTGCAGGAGATTGCAAAACTGCGTCCGGCAGTGGACGCTTTCTTCGACAAAGTCATGGTCATGGTCGAGGATGTGAACCTGCGCGCGAACCGCCTGGCGTTGTTGGAAACACTGGTCAAGGAATTCACCACGATCGCGGACTTCTCCGAAATCGTGACGGAAGGCAAGACCGTCTAATCGAATTCAACAGCAAATCTACTCGACAAAGGACTCATATCATGGCGACTGCAACTCTCCCAGAAAGTGAAATCAAAGAAATGGAAACGAAATCCTCCGCAGGGAAACCAGCGGTGAAATATGTGTTCTCCTTCGGCGGCGGACAGGCCGATGGAAACGGCAAGATGAAAGATGTGCTCGGCGGCAAAGGTGCAGGCCTCGCCGAAATGACCAACGCGGGGTTGCCCGTGCCTCCCGGTTTTACCATTCAGACCGAGGCTTGCCGCGAATACATGCGGGACAATAAAGTTTCCAAAGAAGTGGACCGCCAGACCAACGAAGCTCTGGCTCAATTGGAAGCCCTGCAAGGCCAAAGACTGGGTAACGGCGAGAATCCGTTGCTGGTGAGCGTGCGCTCGGGCGCCAAGTTTTCCATGCCCGGCATGATGGATACGATTCTGAACTTAGGCTTAAATGACCAGAGCGTCGAAGCCCTTGCGAAGCGCACCGGCAATCCGCGTTTCGCCGCCGACTCGTATCGCCGCCTGATTCAGATGTTCGGCAATGTCGTGCTCGACATTCCGAAGGCCGCGTTCGACGAAGTCTTCGATGCCAAGAAGAAGCAGAAGAAGACCAAGCTTGACACTGACCTCGACGCCAAAGCTCTCAACGATGTGATCGCGGAATACAAGAGGGTGGTCAAGAAGCACACCAAGATGGATTTCCCGCAGGACCCTCGCGAACAGCTCAGCATGGCTCGTGATGCCGTGTTTCGTTCGTGGCAGAATGATCGCGCCAAACACTACCGTCGCATCAACAATATTGATGACATGCTGGGCACCGCGGTCAACGTCCAGGCGATGGTCTATGGCAATCTAGGCGATACCAGCGGCACTGGCGTGGGCTTCACCCGCAACCCTGCGACCGGCGCGAAAGAATTTTACGGCGAGTTCCTGCTCAATGCGCAGGGCGAAGACGTAGTTTCAGGTGTACGCACTCCGGTCCACATTCTCGAACTCGAGAAGATCATGCCGGCGGTGTACAACGAGCTGCGCACCATCACCACCCGCCTCGAAACCCACTACAAAGACATGCAGGATTTCGAGTTCACCATTCAGGACGGCAAACTCTACATGCTGCAAACTCGCAACGGCAAACGCACTGGTCGCGCCGCCGTCCGTATCGCCATCCAGATGGTGGAAGAGGGACTGATCAAGAAGGAAGAAGCGATTTTCCGCGTCGAGCCCAACCAACTGTATGACTTCCTAGTGCCGGGCCTTGATGAGAAGAAAACCAAGGTCGAAGTGCTGGCCACCGGATTGCCCGCATCGCCGGGCGCTGCGGTTGGCCAAATCGTTTTCACTGCTGATGAAGCGGTGGAAGTTGCAGGGCACGGGAAAAACGTCCCGGTAATCTTGGTGCGTGCCGAGACCACGCCGGAAGATATTCACGGCATGGAGGTCGCGGTCGGCATTCTTACTTCGCGAGGCGGCATGACCAGTCACGCGGCCGTGGTGACACGGGGCATGGGCAAGTGCTGTGTGGCCGGAGCCGGCGACATCGAAGTGGACGAGAAAGCCCGCGAGATGCGGGTTAAAGGCCAAGTGTTCAAGGGCGGCGACTGGATTTCGCTCGACGGCACCACCGGCCGAGTGATCAAGGGCAGGCTGGGAACTTTGGAAGCGTCGCCCGACGATCCGGATCTGAAAATTCTGATGAGTTGGTCGGAACCATTCCGCACCATGGGAGTGCGCGCGAATGCCGACATTCCACGCGATGCCATCCAAGCTCGTGCGTTTGGTGCAGAGGGCATCGGCCTTTGCCGCACCGAGCACATGTTCTTTGGCGAGAAGAAACTTCCCCACATGCGCACCATGATTCTGGCGCGCAACGAAAAAGACCGCCGTGCCGCATTGAAGAAACTATTGCCCATGCAACGCGCCGATTTCGAAGGCGTCTTCAAAGCGATGGACGGATTCCCGGTCACCATCCGCACTCTTGACCCACCGCTGCACGAGTTCCTCCCGCGACGCGAAGATTTAATGGTGGAGGTTGCCGTGCTCGAGGCCACCAAACCCAAATCCCTGAAGCTCAAGGATCTCAAGGCCCTGCTGCGGCGGGTGGAAGAACTGCACGAGTTCAACCCCATGCTCGGACATCGCGGTTGCCGCTTGGGTATCACCTATCCAGAGATCACCGAGGTGCAAGCGCGCGCCATTTTCGAGGCTGCCGTTGCGGTTTCGAAGAAGGGCATCAAAGTCCTCCCCGAAGTCATGATTCCACTCACCGCGACGGTGAAGGAAATGGCTAACCAAGCTGCTATCGTGCATCGAGTGGCAGCGGAAGTTTTTGCGGAGCAAGGTCAAAAAGTGGAGTACCTGGTAGGCACCATGATCGAGCTGCCGCGTGCGGCTTTGGTCGCAGCCGAGATCGCCAAAGAAGCGCAGTTCTTCTCGTTCGGGACGAACGACCTTACACAGACGACGTTCGGGTTCTCGCGCGATGATGTCAACAAGATCTTGCCGACTTACATCTCTGAGGGCATCCTGAAGCAAGATCCATTCGCCGTACTGGACCGCGAAGGCGTGGGCCAGTTGATAAAGATGGCCACCGAGCGCGGCCGCAGCACGCGTCCGAACTTAAAAGTGGGCATCTGCGGCGAACATGGCGGAGAGCCTTCGTCGGTGGAATTCTGCTACCAGATCGGTCTCAACTACGTTTCCTGTTCGCCATTCCGCGTCTTGACCGCGCGTTTGGCGGCGGCCCAGGCGGCGGCAGGCGCGAAGATGCAGGGCGAAGCTGGCAGAACCAAGTAACCAGGCACACAGACAGCAGCCAACGCAGCGGGGCATTCATTGCCCCGCTGTTCTTTTTCCCTGTTGATTGCGATATGGCGACACTCCTCGTTTGGTTGAACTGTGCGCGGAGTGTATATTTGCTCCCATCATGCGGACTGACCTCGAACTGCGCGATGAAGTGCGTTTTGGCATTGTCCTGTACGGCGGGGTTTCTCTCGCCATTTACATCAATGGGGTGGTGCAGGAATTGCTCAAGATGGTGCAGGCCACCAGCCCGGACTATCTAGGCGATGTCTCTGCCAGTACTCGCAGCATCTACCGCGAACTCGGACAATCGTTGGGTTTGCCGCCTGTGCCGCCGAATGGCCGCGCTTCCGAAGCAGACAAGATTCACACTCGTTTTATAGTGGACGTCATCTCCGGCACATCGGCCGGAGGGATCAACGGCGTCTTCCTGGCCAAGGCCCTGGCCCAGCAGCAAGAGCTGAATCAAATTCAGCAGCTTTGGATCACCGAAGGGGACATTTCCTCACTGCTGAACGACAAGGAGTCGGTTCCTCCCCGTTTCACTCAACAAACTCCTCCCCAGTCCCTGCTCAACAGCCAGCGCATGTATGTGAAGCTGCTGGAGGCGCTGCAAAGCATGGATGCCGCTTTTCCAACCGGCAAGGCGCTGGTGGACGAGGTGGATCTGTATGTGACTGCGACCGACCTGCGCGGTCATGTGCGTCCGCTTCCCTTGGAAGAAGGCCGCATCTTCGAGCGCAAACACAAAGCTGTGTTCCATTTCAGTTATTCGCACAGCAACCCCATCAGCGATTTCATCCCTGCTAATAATCCCTTCTTGGCATTTGCGGCCCGGTGCACGTCATCGTTCCCGGCTGCGTTTGAGCCGATGGCGCTCACCGACATTGACGATGTGCTGTGGCGCAAAGGCATTCGCGATCTCGATCCACAGACCGGAAATACCTCTGAGAGCGAACTCTGGAGTCACTTCTATCATGATTACCTGCGCGAAACCGGTCTTCCCTCCGTCCCCTTTCCTCACCGCTGTTTCGCCGATGGCGGATACCTCGACAACAAGCCTTTTAGCTTCGTTATCGAAAAAATGTCGGAACGCCAGCCAATTCTTCCCGCTTTGCGCAAGCTGATTTATATCGAGCCCGATCCCCAACATCCCGAAGACGATGTGCTCACTTCCGCCAAGCCCGATCCTATTGATAATGGCTGGGCCGCACTCTCCGCCTTGCCACGCTATGAAACCATCCGCGAAGACCTGGAGCGCATTCTCCAGCGCAACGAAGAAGTGGATCGGATTGTCCGTCTCATTGACGCCGTCGAGGATGCAAAGTCCCTTATCGAAAACACCGAGTGGGAAAAGCAGCGCACTGCGGCGGCGGTTGTACCCGTCGCGAAGGGGACCACCCCCGCCGCTCCCAGCATGAATGTGCGTCTCTCTGCCGCCGAATGGGCTGCCCTTGATTCCAACCTGATCCTGCAAAAATACGGCCTGTGTTATCTGGTGTATCACCGCTTAAAAATCTCGGTCGTCACCGAACAACTCGCTACTCAGGTTTGCCACTATTACCAGACCGATCCCGACTCCGCGGATGGCAAGGCCGTTCCTCAACTGGTTCTCGCCTGGCGCGCCAGGATCTATGAGCAGCCCACTGCGGATGGCCGGGTGGACCAACTCAACCAGTTCCTTGACAGTTTCGACATCTCTTTTCGAATTCGCCGTCTCCACGCCACCATGATCCAGCTCCACGGAGAATTTGATAACGCCGATGCCACCTTAGTCACGCTCCTCAATCAGATCGCCCAGGCGCTGCGCCAAGCTAGCGAGACGTTACAGTCGCTGCTTGATGACCGGCAGGTCTTGGCTCCGCTTGGCACGCTCTGCGATCTTCGCGCGCTGATCGGTATGCCGACCGCTGCTGGACCTGCGCAGGGAGCACAGGCGCAGCCTCCTCAAGCCGTGACTGCCGATGATCTTCTGGCCAACCCAAATATTTTTGGCACCCTCAATCAGGCTGCCCAGAAAGTGAAGCAACTCTTTGCTGTACAAATTGACGCCGCCCGCGCGCTGGTAGATGCAGTGTTGCCCCAGAGCGGCAGTCCTTCTGTTCCCATCGGCAGTCCGCAAAAGCGCTTGCGCGAGTTCTACGACAATTACGAAGACCACGACGCCGTGTCGTTTCCTTTGTTCTACAACACCGGCTTTGGCGATCCGGTACGCGTGGATGTCACTCGCGTCAGTCCTGTGGACGCTACCAGTCTGGTGGATGAGAGCCGTGAGCCTCCGTCCAATCGCAAATTGCGTGGCGTCAACTTCGGCGCGTTCGGGGGATTCCTGGACCAGGGGTGGCGCAAGAACGACATGATGTGGGGACGTCTGGATGGCGCCGAGCGCATTATCACCGCCTTGCTCCCTAATGACGATCAGCGCGAACTTCGCCAGGAACTTATCGCCAAAGCGCAAACCGTCATCCTGCAGGAAGAATTGCCCGCCGCTTCTACAGCTCCGGGGTATTCCGCGCCGACTCCTCTCGAAAGACTGCAATCCCATCGCGAAACTCTTCCCACCGACCCCGACCCCAGCTTGATGGCGCACGCTCTGGGGCGCGGAAGTACGATTTCCGGCAACATGCTGGCTGCCATTGAGAAAGCGCGCTCTTGGAACAAGCATCCCTCGGCGTGGCTCGTGTTCGGTGGCCGATTATTTAACGGACTGGTCGAGGCCGCTACTCCCCACGGCTTCTGGGCGACCATGGCCACGTATTGGAAGCAGGTTCTGCTGGTGTTGAGCCTGTTGCTGATCGGTTTTGGATTTGCCCTGACTCTTTTGTTCGTGAGCGGAGGCTTCCTCCATCCGGCCCTCATGAGCCAGTTTGGTCTTGAGTTGCTGGGCATCACCTTCTTGGCTGGGATCGCGGTGGCGGTGGTGCGCGACTATCTGGTCAATAGCCGGCGCGTCGCATTTACGTTGGCGTCGCTGCTTGTGATCGGTGTCGTGGGCCTAGCCGCTTACGGAGGCTGGCAGCTCACTCCAGTCCTCCGCAAAGACTTCCTCGCGGCTGGCTGGCTCGAACGGGCTGACATGTTCTTCCGCGGTCTGATTGTGATTGCGGGCGCTACCATGTTGATCATCGGCGCGTGGATGACGAACCAGGCAAAACAACTGAAATTTCCGCCCGGCGCCAACGTGACCAGTCCGATGCTTGATCTGGAACTCGCTCGCACAGCGTCAGACTACTGGCCCATCGCAGGGAAGTTCTGGCATCCCAATCGGCTAGTACTGGAGGCGCTGGAGTCTGCCGACTATTGGTTCATCTCCGCTTATAGCCTGTTTTTCTTGGCGTGGGGAGCATTGGTGGTTCGCGTCCCATCGGTCCCATTGTGGGCTGCGGTATCCGCCGCCGCCTCCGCCGCGGTTGGAATCGCCGCCGGCCAATGCGACCGCAAGGAAAATAATCACATCGACGCACTCATCGCTGACAAGACAGATGACGATGCACAGATCAACCAGTACTTGAAGGCCCTGCGGCCCTGGAGCTTATTCAAGTGGGGAATGTTTTTCGGCGCCGTATCGCTTGGCGGCGCGAGCCTGCAGCCGATGGCATTTCGATGGTTGGCTTGGGCCGGAGCGATTGCGGGTGTTTTGGGTACGCTCGGTGTTATTGGAACCTTGCTTGCCGCCAAATCGCCCGCACTGGGCAAAAAACTGATTCGCTTCGCGACGTTATTCTTGGTTCCACTTCTACTAGCAATTGTCGTGATGCTCGCTTGGCGACCGCAGCTTCTCTAGTCTGTGACGTTTAGGTGACGTGCAGGTCGCTGCTGCACCCTCGCTACATCACCAATGTAGCGTGCCGCAACTTGCGATGATCTAGGGAAATTTCGGCGGCCCCAGCGGCGCTTGCGCGTAGTCGAAGCAATCCGCCATGTCGTCGGACAAACTATTCTTCTCCGCGTCCCACGCGCCCAGCGGCGGCAGTCCAAAATTGTTCAGGCAGAATCGCACTGGGCTGACATGGGAATGGAACTTCTCGGAAATATATCCCGGCTTCGCGTAGGGACCAACCACCAGGCAGGGAACTCGATTGCCATAGCGGAATTGCGTGCCCGCGTAGCTGGTGCCGTCGTTCTTCCACTGGGCGACATTGGGTGGATCAACGTGGTCATACCAGCCGCCAAAATCATCCCAGACAATGAACACCGCCGTCGTGGCCCACAGTGGGCTCGCCGCCAATAACTTCAGGCGGTCCGCGGTCCACTGCTGGCCCGGCTTCACATAGGCGCCTCCCCCGGGTGTGCCTCCGCGTGCGGCAAACGGAGGATGCTCGCTGAACCCGCCCGGCGCATACAGCCATGAGACCGCCGGCAAGTAGCCCTTGGCTACATCTTTGTCGAACTGCGCACTGCTCACATTGGAAGCGCTGCCGGCGAGGCCGACGATGTGGTCAAAATACGACGAGTGGGAGTCGGCATAGTTGCGCCAGTCCAGTCCTGCGGTCTCCAACGCCGCCGGCAATGATGGCATAGTAAACGGCGGAGACGGCTGGCCGTGCTGAGTGGGATGCAGCGGGTGAAAGTTGTCAATCAACGGAGAACTCGCGGCAATCAACACCAAATGGTTTGGTTCCGACTGACTGGCGATCTCGGTGTAGTAGTTGTCGCACAGCGTATACTGCTGCGCCAGCGCCCAATATGCCGGGATGTCCTGTTGTTTGTACTGCAACTTCACCGCACCACTCAACTTCTTACGGTTGAGCCACGCCTGATGATTGTGAAGAGGATCTGGAATCGGGTCCCCGGCCTGCGGCAGCACCTCGCCATTCACTCCGGGAAAACTGCCAAAATAATTATCGAAGGTGTGGTTCTCTTTCACAATGACCACTACATGTTCAATGGGACTATTGCCGACCTGAGGATGGGGGCGCGGACCCGGCGCGGGCTTGGGATGCGGCTTGGGTTTCCGGTGCGGTTTCGGAACGGGTTTAGGTTTTGGCTTCGGCTTAGGAGCGGGGCTGGGATGCAAACGACCCTTTACAGCTTGCTTCTTCTTCATGGCAAACTCCTCGCAACACCGAATCCTTACTGAACTTACGAGGGCAATGTTTCCAGGCTAAGTGCATCATTGGCGAGAGCATATCACACCGAGACTTGCATCCAATCGGCCAGTACCGCCGACAAACCGTTCTGTTACAACGCGCCCAGTTCTACAGACCTCAACGCGCCGCGAGCCCCATCCTGCTTACAAGTTCCTGGAAGCTTGGGTCGCTGCGCAGCGGGTTGTACAGCGGGTCGGCAGACAGATACAGGAGGTGCGGTTCGCGCGCGGCGTAGGATCGGTTCAGCCACTCCATCGCTTGTTCGCCCTCTCCCAAGCCTAAGTATGCTTCCATCACGGCCGCGGGGATGGGTTCACCCGGATACTTCGTGTGCTGGAAATACGACAGCGTCGCCAGGAGTTGCCCGCGCCGACCGGAGCGCTCGTATTCTCGTTGTATCTTTTGTTTCCAACCTCCGTGTTCAAACGGCAGGCTGACGTGTTCCCCACTCGAACGTAGCACTGAGGCGTTTTCCCTGATCTCTTCGGGAAACTTTCCCAATTCTCGATAGGCGTCTGCCAGATACCAGTGCACCGGCACGAACTCCGGATCCATCGTCTCGACTTGCTGATAGATCTCCAGCGCTTTGTCGTACTGATGGGCGAAATAGTAAGCCTGTCCCAAATCGCAGAGCAGGATCGAATTGTTTGGATCGAGAGTTTGCGCCACCCGCATTTCCGCGATCGCCTCCTGGAACTGCTTCTGCGGATCCAGGTACAGATTGGCATACCAGTGGTGGGCAAGGGCATAGTTGGGATTGAGCGCGATGGCCCGTTCGAATTCCCGTCGTGCGCCAGGCCAATCGTAATCGTAGAAAGCCTTGATGCCGGCCATCGCAGTGTGCGCTTCCGCCGAAGTGTCGTCCAGTTCTATCGCTTTCAGCGCTGCCGCGCCTGCGCGCGCGCGATTTTCTTGCGGGCCCATTGACAAGCCAACCAGCGTATAGCACTGGGCTAAGGCTGCAAAGGCGGGTGCATAACTACCATCTTCTTCAGTCGCTTGGAGGAAATAGTGTATCGCTTGCTTGAGGTCTGGAGCGCTCCGCCGGTTCCAGTAATACAGCCCGGTGAGGTATGCGTCATGAGCCTCCGGATTGCTGGGGTTGGTCATTGTCAGCCGGGCTCGGCCCTCGCTGCCCAGCCGTACTTGGATTTTTTCTGTGATCGCCTGCGCCACTTCCTGCTCCACTCCGAGAAGATCGGCGGTGGGCCGTTCAAAGTTTTGCGCCCACACATGAGTTTGGTCGCTGACTCGGATCAGTTGCGCGGAAATCCGCGCCGTCTTGCCTGCGCGCCGAACGCTTCCTTCCAGAATGTAGTGCACCCCAAGTTCCCGGCCAATCTGCGCGATGTCCCCATGGCTGTGCTTGTACTTCATGGCGGAGGTGCGGGCGATCACCCCCAGGGCTTTGGGGTTCAGCCGTCCCAAGTCGGTGATCATCTCCTCGGTCAAGCCGTCGGCAAAATATTCCTGGCCAGGATCGCCGCTCAGGTTTTGGAAGGGAAGCACGGCTAGCATCGCGCGCCCGGCTGCCTTGGCGGCGCTGCTTTCCCGGAAGAACCCCAGGTATCCCACGACGGCCAAGGCGATGCTCAAGACAATCGCCGCAACTAGAGACTTGCCTCTTGTACTTGGAACGGGAGGGCTTTGAGCAGGCTCGATCGAACCGTTCCCCGCTTCTGTCACATAACTCCGCTCTGATGTTTCGGGTCCGGCTGCAATGTCCGCCTGGGTTCCGCTCTTCAGCCACGTGTCGAGGTCGCTTGGGTATGCAAACACCCGTCCGCGGCGGTCTCCGGGGACGCGGTGCGCTGGTAGTCCGCGCTCTTTTTCCCAGCGCTGCACCGAGCGGACTTCCACTCCGAGATACTCCGCAATCGCCTTCCAAGAGTCGAGTCGGTCGCCTTTGGTCTCATTTGTCGCCAATTGCCTGCCGCCTGGCGGTCAGTTGTCCCGTAATGTCGCCTGGTGTCGTCTTAAGTCGCTTGTGGGGCGCGCCGCTTCCGAATTATAACTCTCTTCCGTGTGGGATCTATGGCCCAGACGTGCCCCCCCCCGGGGTCCGTCCGCGAACGGTCCAAATCTCGCGTTTTCCACCAACATTCAATACTGACGAGGAGTCTCTGTGACGACAACACGGTTCTTTTCTCTCGCTCTGGTTTGCATCGCCCTGACTTCATTGGCCATGGCTGCGGCCCCCAACTACAAATTCGGTTCCCTTGAAGTGGCCGGGGCGCAGCAAACCGTCGTCTATGGCATCAACGATTCCGGCGTGGTCGCGGGCTGGTACCAGGATGCCGGCGGCACCCTGCACGGAGTAACATTTTCAGGCAAGACTGTCACCACCATCGACCACCCGGGCGGCATACTCACCCAGTGCTTTTCCATCAACGCCTCGGGCGCCATCGCTGGGTACTACAATAACTCCTCCAACATCGCGATCGGATTCAGCTACCAGAACGGTATCTTCACCGATATCACGCCTCCCGGAGCCAGCGGTACCATCGCGTATGGCATCAACGACGCGGGCGAAGTGGTGGGCCAGTTCTCCGACGTATCGGGCACCCACGGTTTCATCTACAACAATGGCTCTTACACCACTTTGGACGTACCCGGCGCCATCGCTACGCTGCCTGACAGCATCAACAGCAGCGGACAGATCATTGTTCAATGGGTGGACGTAGTCAACGTCTTCCACTCCTCGATTTACAACGCCGGGGTGTACACCGAACTGCATGTCCCGGGGGCCACGATCACGCTCGCCCACAGCATCAATAATTTGGGCAACATCGCGTACTCGTGGCTCGACGCCGCAGGCAACAACCACGGTTCCCTCTATCAGAATGGTCACTATCTCGAACTGTCGGATCCTAACGGGACCATGACCGGCATCGACGGCGTGAACAACAAGCTACAGGTTTCCGGCAACTTCTTGCCCACCGGCAGCACGGTTCGTCAGGGATATAAGGCAGTGCCGTCGAAATAAGGCTTGTCGAGACGCGGCCAACCTTAGCTTTTTATTACGACCGGCCAGGCGAAAGACCCCCTCTTTGCCTGGCCATTTTCTATTCGTAATTTCTTCCCCGTAAAATCCTCGACAGTTCTTACAGATGTTTTTGCACCCGTCCCCCCGCCATCCGCGTCCAATGCTTTAGTGACTCACGCTCAAGCTCTCCCCGCCAAACCGAAGCCCAAGCTCAACTTCCGCACCGCCCTGCCTGAAATCTTGGCGTTGATGCGGCCTCGCAAGGGTCTGCTGTTATTCGGCCTTTTGTTGATGGCAGTCAATCGCGTGTGCGGATTGGCTTTGCCATTTTCGACCCGCTATCTGGTGGACAACGTCATCACCAGGCATCAGAGCAATCTTCTGCTTCCGATTGTCATCGGCGTGCTCGCTGCAACCCTGACCCAGGGAGTCACTTCCTTTGCCCTGACGCAGCTCCTCTCGAAAGCGGGCCAACGCTTGATTGCCGAACTGCGCATGAAGGTGCAGCAACATGTCGGACGGCTGCCCGTCGCCTACTACGATTCCAATAAGACCGGCGTGCTGGTTTCGCGCATCATGTCTGACGTGGAGGGGGTGCGCAATCTGGTGGGCACCGGACTCGTCGAATTCCTCGGTGGCTTACTCACCGCCGCGATTGCCATGGTGGTCCTGTTTCGCATCAGCACCCAGATGACGCTGATCGCCATCGCTTTCCTCAGCATCTTTGCCATTGCCTTGAGCAAGGCATTCAAGACCATCCGTCCGATTTTCCGTGAACGCGGCAAGATCACCGCCGATGTCACCGGCCGCTTAACCGAGTCTCTGGGCGGGGTTCGGGTGGTGAAGGGATACCACGCCGAAGAGCGTGAGCATGCAGTCTTTGGCACCGGCGTCAATCGCTTGCTCGACAATGTTCTCAAGACTTTAACCGCCACTTCGGTGATGAGTCTCTCTTCCAGCGTGTTGTTGGGAGTGATCGGCGCGATCGTATGGTTGGTGGGGTCGCGCCAAGTGTTGAGCGGCGCCATTACGCTGGGCGAACTGTTCTCCTATACCGCATTTCTGGCATTCATGACGGTCCCGCTCATCAGCGCCGTCTCCATCGGGACGCAGCTTACCGAGGCCATCGCTGGACTCGAACGGACCCGCGAAGTGTTGAATGAAAGGCCGGAGGATGCTGATCCGCGTCGCACCGTCGTCTTGCCGGGCGTCACCGGCGACGTCGAGTTCCGCGGCGTTAACTTCGAATACGATCCCGGCAAGCCTGTGCTCAGCGATGTTTCCTTCCGTGCCCGTCCCGGCACAGTGACCGCGCTGGTCGGCTCTTCCGGCTCCGGCAAGTCCACCACCATTGGCCTGATTTCAGCCTTTCACGTTCCCACCTCCGGCGAAGTGCTGGTGGATGGCGTGGACCTCTCGACCGTGCGCCTGGATTCCTACCGCACTCATCTCGGGTTGGTGTTGCAGGATTCGTTCCTGTTTGACGGCAGCATTCGCGAGAACATTTCCTTCTCGCGCCCCGCCGCCACCGAAGAAGAAATTCTGAGTGCATGTCGCATTGCGCGGGTGGATGAGTTCGCCGAGCGTTTTGCCGAGCGCTATGACACCATCATCGGCGAGCGTGGCGTCAAACTTTCCGGCGGCCAGCGCCAACGCGTCTCCATTGCGCGCGCCATCCTCGCCGACCCGCGCATTCTCATCCTCGACGAGGCAACGTCCAGCCTGGACTCCGAGTCAGAGCAATTGATTCAGGAAGGTTTGTCTTACCTGATGAAGGGGCGCACAACGTTTGTGATAGCTCATCGCCTCTCGACCATCCGTCGTGCGGACCAGATTTTGGTGATCGAAGGCGGCAGGGTGCTCGAGCACGGCAATCACGAGTCGCTGTATGCACTCGGTGGCCGTTACTTCGATCTCTACAACCGCCAACACGGCCTGGAGTCCAATCTATTCCTTGCTCCCGGCGAGGGCGACAAGATTGAGCCTTCGGACAAGGATGGCGGCGGCCGCGAAGCCAGACTCGATCCCATGCGAGTCATCAGCGGTTCCGGAAACTAGGTAGGATACCTGCGGCCGCGCACTCCCATGAAAGACATTCTCAATTTTGCCATTCACGCGGAACATCTCTCCCGCCACTACACGCTGGGGACCACCGTCATCCGCTCCGTGGATGATGTGTCGCTCTCGGTTGTACCCGGCGAATTCGTGGCTCTGCTCGGCCCCTCTGGCTCCGGCAAGTCCACCCTGCTGAACTTGATTGCCGGACTCGACCGCGCCACGGCTGGCTCCATCGCGGTCGGCGGCCGCAATCTGGCCCAGATGTCTTCTCAGGAACTTTCTCACCATCGCCGCCTCACCGTCGGCATGGTGTTTCAGTCATTCAATTTGATTCCCAGCATGACCGTGTTCGAAAACGTCGAACTGCCTCTGCGCTTCGCGGAGACCGAGCGCGCCAGCCGCCAGGATGTGGTCCGCCAGGCTTTGGATCGGGTGGAGTTGGGCCAGCGCATCGATCATCGGCCAACCGAGTTGTCCGGCGGGGAGCAACAACGCGTTTCCATTGCGCGCGCCCTCATCAACAACCCAAACATTCTGCTGGCCGATGAGCCCACCGGCAATCTCGACAGCCGTACCGGAGGCGAAATTATGAACGTTATTCGCCGCTGCAACCAGGATTTGAAAATGACCATCGTCATGGTCACCCACGAACGTTCGTTAGCGGAAAAGTTTGCGCAGCGCCTGGTGTTTATGGCCGACGGCAAGGTCGTAACCCAGCCCGCGGCCGAGCCGGAGTTGGCGCGATGAAATCCTACGATCTGCTCGAGCTCGCGGGGCGCAATCTGCGCGAATCCATGCTCCGCAATGCCCTCACCACTGCCGGAATCAGCATTGGAGTGGCCTCGCTGGTGGCCATGCTGTCTCTGGGCGCGGGCCTGCAAGACCTGGCGAACCGCCGCCTCTCCAAGTCTGGCCTGTTCGATACCGTCTATGTCACCTCGCTCCGAGACTTCCGCGAAGGCGATTCCGACCAGCGCAAGCAAGAGCGCAAAGTGGATGTCAGCAAAGCGCGTGCTCTCGACGATGGTGCGCGCAAAGACTTGGCCGCCATTCCCGGCGTGGTCGAAGTTTCGCCCGAAGTGCGCTTCATGGGCGAGGTGCGCTACTCGGACGCGACCCACGCAGCCTTTGTTGCCGGACTCACGCAGTCTGCCAAAGAGAACGAGAGCTTCGATGGCATGAAGGGCCGCTTCTTCACTTCGGCCACCGCACCGGAAGCCATTGTCCAACTCGACTTCGCCAAAGATTTGAATGAGAAAGATCCCAACTCGGTGATTGGGCAGGAAATTGTTTTGCGCTATGCCGAGAGGCATTCTATGGCGGGCTCGTCGTCCCCCGGCGCAGTTGCGGATGACTCCAACCCCAATGCCTCGCTGGGTGGCGGCGGTGGCTTCAGCGTGGTGCGCAAAGAGCAGCCGCTCAAGATCGTCGGCATCATCGAGCAGGAGCCTTTCGGCGGCATGAGAAGCATTTCGCGCGCGCGGGTTTTCATTCCCAGCCAGTTGGTGGAAAACCTCAACATGATGCAGTATTCCGACATGCGAGGGCTCACCGGCGACGCCGCCGGCGAAAAGACTTATCTCGCGCTGGTGGTGCGAGTAGCCAGCGCAGGCAAGGTTCAGCAGGTGCAGGATGCGGTGAAGAAACTTGGCTATCGCACTTTCTCGATCCTTGACGCCACCAAAGGGCTGCGCCGATTCTTCACCGTGCTCGATTTATTTCTGGGAATATTCGGCAGCCTCGCCCTGGCGGTGGCATCGCTGGCGATCATTAACACCCTGGTCATGGCGGTGCTGGAGCGGCGTCGCGAAATCGGCATCATGAAAGCCATTGGCGCCAGTGACGGCGACGTCAAGACGCTCTTCTTCGCCGAAGCCGGAGCCATGGGCTTGCTGGGCGGAGTGTTCGGCGTGATTCTGGGCTGGGGCATTGGACGCGCCATCAATTTCGGCACCAACCTGTGGTTGCAGCGTCGCGACATGCCGCCGGAAACCATCTGGGCCTCGCCGCTGTGGTTGATCTTTGCCGCGATCGGTTTCTCCATCGCGGTCAGCCTGATCGCTGGACTCTATCCCGCTGCCCGCGCTTCCAAACTCGACCCCGTGCAGGCGTTACGCTATGAGTAGCCGTGCTCTCGCAGCCTCGCTGGGATTGTTGCTCGGCGCAGTCGCGCCCGCAGTGGCCGCAGGCCGCGCCGAGTGCGACGTCATTCCCAGTAAGATCCTGGGCACTTCGGTCCGCTACTGCGCGGTGCTGCCCGAAAGCTACGAGCAAAATAAGACTGCCAAGTTTGCCGTGCTCTACCAACTGCATGGCCTTGGCCAGAGCGAACAGAACATGGTGGAACTGGGCGGATGGAGCCTGCTGGACGATCTGCGCGCCAAGCGGAAGATCGGCGACTTCATTCTGGTGACTCCCGCCGCCGGTTCCACTTTCTATGTAAACTCGCGCGATGGCCGCAGCCGCTACGAGGATTTCTTCATTCGCGAGTTCATCCCCGCTATCGAACGCCGTTATCGCGCCTTGGGCAGCAGTGCCCACCGCGGCATCAGCGGCATCTCCATGGGCGGGTACGGCGCCTTGCACTATGCCTTCAAGTATCCACAAATGTTTGCGGCGGTCAGCGCCCACAGTGCGGCGCTGATTGAAGATTTCCCGGAAGACTTGGACTTTGGCGAGGCAGAGGGCCGCACCACGCCGTTTGGGCGTCCGCTGGACCCCGCCTACTGGCGGGCCAACACTCCGTTCACTCTGGCGCGCCAGAACGCCGCCGCTATCAAGCGTCTCAAGATTTACTTCGATTGCGGCACCGAAGACAATTTCGGCTTTGAACACGGGGCAAAACGGTTGGATCAAGAACTGACCAAACTTGGCATAAGGCACGAATACCATCTCTACCCCGGACGCCACAACGTCGCTTATTTCAGTGCACATCTACCCGCATCGTTGGACTTCCAGTCGCACGCGATTGCGGGCAGCGCGCCTTAACCAGCGCTGTGACGAAATTAAGTTAAGTAAAGATGGCCCCCTGCGATGATTTTCGAGGATGATGCGGGAAGATGATCGCTGAAAATGCGAGGCCCAAGGTCGAACAGAGTTCAACCCTGGACCTCCGCATGTTCTCCCGGCGTCTGTGCCGCGGGAATGAAAACTTGAAGCGCCAAGTTTGTTGAGGCCGTGCGAGCTTACTGCTGCTTCTTCTTGTCTTTCTTTTCCTGCTTGTCCATCGCTTTTTCTTTGGCTTCGTCGGCTGGGTTTTCCACGGTGTCGTCAACCATTTCTCCGGTGATGGCATCCACGTTGACCTCGTGCATCTTGCCGTCCTTGCCCTTGATGTCAAACGAATAGATCAGTTTGTCTTTTTCCTTTTCCAGTTCCTTGGTCTTGACCTTCCCGGGTGCCTTCGCCAAGGCGGTCTTTTCTGCGTCCGCCATGGTGATCCTGGCTTCTTTCGCCAGGGCCGGGTCGGGTTGTTTGCTTGCCAGGCCAAAGCCACACAGCGCGATCATGACCAACGTCGTTGGAAACAGCTTCGTTGAAAACACCTTCATGATTGAAGCCTCCAGTTGCAACTTTAGCCAAGCTTCCTAAACGTACAATGAACGCGACGGTTGGGGTGTGGCAATATGGAAGGGGCATCCGCCACCACTCTATGAAGCAAGCGTTGCGCTTTCTGTGGAATTCGACTCGCGGCCACCGCCTCACTCCGTGGCATAGCCCTTACTTGCTTTGGCGCATCGAGACCTACACCGGCATCAAGATGACACAGATCGGCTTTCTCGAGTTCTGGGAGTTCCTATGGCGGGAGCGGGCGAACCTGTGGCACTTTCTGAAGTGGACGGGCGAAATGGACCGGCACGTGAGTCCGAAGCAGAAGGGCTAGCGGCAGGGCGACGGCGAGGGGTCGGCTGGGCTAGATGACAGGAAGATTTTCTCGCAGAAAACTTCGCTCCCCTTAAAAGTCGCAAAAGTTTGCACATAATGGCTGTAGGAAGCGTTCTAAGTGATGGCGAACCCTGGGATGACCTCCGGCCTCCCAGAAGCCCATCGTCGCGCGACGGCCTTCCTAAGGCCACTAGAGGGCATATTACGCGAGGGGTCGCATCGTCATTCGAGCTTCCGACGAGCCTGCGGAATGCCGCCAAGGTACTCAATTGCCGCCAAGTCCAATGAAATCAATAAGATATAAGAGGTTTGCGACGATTTTCAATTTGGCTGAAATTTGAGAGTCCGAAGCTTGGCACAGACGAGAAGAGGGGGAAGCGCGGAACCATCCCGCTCCTCCCCGTGCGACGAACAATTTAACACCAGCGGAGTTACTGAATGCGAACGTCTCCGGAGCCGGTATGGACGAGCACATGAGCGCCGCCGCCATTCACTTTGCCTGCGACCCGCTTGTGATATTCCTGCACACGCCCCTGAACGGTGGTTGATACTGGGTGAGCCACATCCAAACTGCCGGAACCAGTGGAGAGATCCACATCAAAAGCGGCATTCGATGGAATTTTGAGGGTGACGTTGCCGGAACCGGTTCGCACTTCCCAGTCATTCTTGGGCAGGCCCTCGGCGGTGATGTCGCCGCTGCCCGCATCGCCGCGAAAGCCGGCGGAGAGACCCTGCACGTGGATATTACCGGAGCCGGTGCGGGCGTCGACGTTGCCGGAGCCACGCTGGTCCACTTCAATGTCGCCGCTGCCCGCACGGGCCCGCAGCGTGCCGGAGATATCATGGGCGCGCAAATTGCCTGAGCCGCTCTGGGTATGGACCTCGCCCGACAGTCGGTCTAACTTCACGTCACCGGAGCCAGTCTCCAAATCAATGGCGCCTGACAAGCCTTCGACGGCTTGGTTGCCGGAGCCGCTGTGTCCGCGCAGCTTCGTCTCGGCGGGCGTAGTGATTTCATAGTCAATGGAAATGTTGTTGGTGTTCACGTAGTCGATGCGGATGCTGTTGCCGGACTGGTGAACTGGCGGGTTGCGCTGCAGCTCTTCCACTTCGGCCCTGCGGTCGGAGCTGAACAGGCTGTAGCCAACGTGGATTCTGGCGTGGATGGTGACGGTGTTGCCGCCGCCGTTGCGTACGATGATATCGCCGGAGTGGGTGAGGACTTCTAGATCCACCGGGCCGTTTACCGTGAAGCTACGGTCAAAGGTGCCCGCCACGGAGGCAAATGCACTGAGCGAGGCCGCCAGCAGCAGGGCGGACATGATGGCGAGAGAACGATGGAGTTTCATAAATTGTCAGCTCCGCAAAATGAATTTCGATGAAGTTCGATTTCGATAGCGTCCGAATCGATGACGACCTCGATCATGAAGTCTGCATCAGTGAAGTCGGGACCGATGCGGTCTGGAACACTGAAGTCAGGTCGATGAAGTCTGGTCGATGAATCCGGACATCAAGTCGGGTCGCGAATCGTCGCTGGGAGATTTGCGGCCCGAAGCCTCTACTGCAATACCACCTGGTCGCCTTCCTTCAGGCCGCCGAGCAACTCGGTTTTGGCGCCGTTGGAAATGCCGATGTTGACAGCCAGTTTCTTCTTGCCTTCTTTACCCTTGGCATCGGGAATCTCGACCGATGCCTTCTTGTCTTTGTCGTAGAGGATCGCGCCTTCAGGAATCTGCAGCACGTTCTTATGTTCTTCCAGGATGACTTCGGCGTTGGCGGTCATCTCAGCCTTCAATTCTCCGCCGGGATTGTTGATGGAAACCCGGACTTCGAAAGTGGTGACGTTGTCCTTTTCCACGCCCATGGGAGAAATGCGAGTGACCTTGCCGGTGAAGCTCTTGTCCTTAAAAGACTCAACCTTGATGCGGGCGGGCTGGCCGAGATACACCTTGCCGATATCACTCTCGTCCACTTTGCCTTTGACGTAGACCTCGCTGGTATCGCCCAGGGTCATGATGAGAGTGGCAGAAGAGCCCAGCACCAGGATGGAGCTAACGGCGTCGCCGACTTCTACGTTGCGCGAGAGGATTACGCCATCCATGGGCGAGAGCACGTCGGTATAGCCAAGCTGCTCTTCCAATTGGCGCACGCTGGCGCGATCTTGCGCGACCATGGCCTTGGACTGCGCAATCTTTGCTTTGAGCACAATCAGCTGAGCCTTGGAGACGTTTTGCTTATTGAGCGCCAGGGAATAGTTCTTTTCGGCGTCGTCGAGGGCCGAGGCGGAGACCACGCCGTCCTTAGCCATGGTTTGGGCGCGCTGATAGGCACGCTTCAACAGCGGAACATCGGGGCCTTCGGCGTCCACTTTCGCACGCTCGTAGTCGGCCTCCGAACCGGCCAGATTGGCATCCGCGGCTTCGAGCTCGGCGTGGCCGCGTTCTACCTGGGCGGTGATTTCTTCCTTGTCGAGCTGGGCGAGCGGCTGGCCCTTCTTCACCTTGTCGCCAGCTTCGACGAACAGTTTCTTGACGATGCCGCTGGCTTTGGATTTGACTTCAACTTTGGTGATGGGCTCGATTTTGCCGGTGGCAACGACGCTCTTGGCGAGGTCGCCCTTTTCGACTTTGGCCAGCTTGGAGGGGTCAATCTTGGTTCCGCCGCGCGAGGCGAACAGGGCGATGGCGCCGATCAGTACAGCCAAAACAACGACTCCGCCGATAATGAGCTTCTTGCGGCTCTTTTTCTTGCCGTTTCCGTTGCCGTTCATGGTTGATCCCTCGATTGTTCAGAAAAGATTGACGTACATTCAAGAATACGTGAGCCCCACCGATTTTGTTCCTTCAGGTTGTTCGGCTAGTCACTGGGTTAGACCGCCGAGGGCCGGGAAGGGTAGCAAGAAAAGCGCGGGGCGGGGTAGCATCGATGGGTCGGCGGCGCGGACCAGTGGCGGAGAGGGTGGAAACTGAACCGGAAGGAAGTGACCGGAAAGAAATGGGAATTCGTGCCTGTTCCGGCGAGGGCTCCCGCGGCAGGGGCGGTGCGGCAGGCCTTCCTGCCCCGGGATGGTAAAATTAAGGTTCCATGATGGCATTTGTGCTGCTGCGGGTATTTCTGATCCTGCTGTTGGTGGCGGCGAATGCATTCTTCGCTGCGGCCGAGTTTTCTCTGGTGAGCGTGCGCGATACCCGGATCCAGCAGCTGATTGCGGCGGGCCGGACCGGCGCGCGCACGGTGCAAAGGCTTCACCAAAACTTCGAACAAGTTGTGAATGGCGTGCAGGTGGGCATCACCGTCATCAGCTTGACCCTGGGATGGGTGGGGGAACCGGTGCTGGCGCGGCTGTTCGAGGGGATGCTTTCCGGCATCCCGCACGCGGGGGTGTACGCCCACCTGGTGGCCATCGCCATCGCGTTCACTCTGATCACCGCCTTGCACGTGATTCTGGGCGAACTGGTTCCGAAGTCGTTAGCACTACAGCGCGCCGAACAGGTGGCGCTGGCGGTAGCGGCGCCGATGGATGTCTTTTTGACCGTGGCGCGCCCGTTGATCTACGTGATGAGCGGGGCGGCCGGGGTGGTGCTGCGAGCATTTGGCACGCGCAATGTGCGGCATGGGGCAGTGCATTCGCCGGACGAGTTGAAGTTGATTGTGAGCGGGGCCGCGCACTCGGGGCAGCTTTCGGAGGAAGAGGAAGACATCGTCATTAACGCGCTGGAACTGAAGAATGTGGTGGTGCGCGAGGTGATGGTGCCGCGGCCTGACATTATCTCGATGCCCTCCGATTTGACCATGGAAGACGCACTGACCCGGGTAGTGCATGAGCAGCACTCGCGCATCCCGGTTTACGATCCGGAACGCGGGCCCGAGCATATTGTGGGCGTATTGTATGCCAAAGACCTGATGCGCTGGACGCGTCTGCGGCTTCCCTTAGGGCTGAGGCCGAGCGTGGCGGGGCGGATTGCTCGCATGAGAATCTCGCAGATCATGCACGATGTGCTGGTGGTGCCGGAAACCAAGGTATTGCTGGAGTTACTGCAAGAGTTCAAACAGCGGCGAAGGCATTTGGCGGTGGTGGTGGATGAATTTGGTTCGACGGCGGGAGTGATTACTGTCGAAGATGTGCTGGAACAGTTGGTGGGTGAAATTGACGATGAGTTTGACGTAGCGCCGGTGGCGACGCCGGGGTTGGACGGCAACGGCCCGCTGGTGCTGGAGGGTTCCGAGAAACTGCTGGACCTGGAGAATCAGTTCGAATGGAAGTTGCCTCGTGACGAAGGCTATGAGACCCTGGCCGGATTTGTGCTGTCGCGGCTGCAAAAGATACCGCGTCCTGGCGAAGGGTTCAGCTTTGAAGGGCGGCGATTTTCGGTGGACGAGATGGACGGTCACCGGATTGCAAAGGTGAAAGTGGAACCCGAGGCGAAGGCGGCCTAGGTTCTCGACGCCGGTGCTGAGGTTGAGTTGAGATAACACATTCATTTTCATGGATGAAGAATCTTGCCGATGCAAGGTCCCGCCGACCCACGGTCTCGCGGATCACGAAAACGATTCGCATACGGCTGCACGATCTAAAGTCGCCATCATTTAGCGGAAGCATTCCGTGCAGTGCTCACACTCGCAGTCGTTTGAGCGTGGACGAGTGGCGAGCTTAGGCGTCCGGTGCCTACCGCCTGCTGTTCCGCTAAGCCCTCGGTGTAGAATCGGCCTTCGACTCAATTCAGCGAGAAGCTTCCAGGAGGCACTCTGATCGGTCGCACGCTTGCGCACTACAAGGTCACCGCTGCAATTGGCGCGGGCGGGATGGGCGAAGTGTATCGTGCCGCTGACACCAAACTCGGGCGCGACGTTGCGCTCAAAGTGCTGCCCGCCCAGATGGCCGGCGATCCCGAACGTCTGGCGCGGTTTCAGCGCGAGGCCCGTGCAGTAGCGGCGCTCAATCACCCGCACATCGTCACCATCTTTTCTGTAGAAGAAGCCGAGGGCGTCCAATTTCTAACCATGGAATTGGTGGAAGGGAAGTCGCTTGACCATCTGATCCCAGATGGCGGCCTCGCGGTGGAACGAATCGTCGAAGTGGCGGGCGCGTTGGCCGAGGCGCTGGCTGCCGCCCATGAAAAAAATATCGTGCATCGTGACCTGAAGCCGGCCAACGTGATGGTTACGCACGACGGCAGGGTCAAAGTGCTGGACTTCGGATTGGCGAAAGACGTGCGCCCGGAAAATTCCCGTGACGCCACCATGACTTCGGCGGGAGTGACGCAAGCGGGCATGGTCATGGGGACGCCGGCCTACATGTCCCCGGAACAAATCTCGGGAAGGGCGCTGGACCACCGCACCGACATCTTCTCGCTGGGTGTGGTGTTGTATGAGATGGCGACGGGGAAGCAGCCGTTCCATGGGCAATCGTCGGCAGAATTGATCTCGGCAATTCTGCGGGACACGGTTCCGCTGGTCACCGAGGTGCGCGCGGATCTGCCCGCCGATCTGGCGCGGATTATTCGCCGCTGTTTGGAAAAGGATCCGCGGCACCGTATGCAGACCGCGCGCGACATCGCCAATGAATTCCGCGATCTGGCAAGACAATTGAACCAGCAGTCGTCTTCAGCAACAAGTTCGAGGTCGCGGGCTGTGGCCGCCGCCGATTCCGGTGCGACCCGCGCCGACGAGGGTTTCTGGGTGGCGGTATTGCCCTTTAAATACAGCGGCGGCAATGCGGACCTCATCGCGTTGGCCGAGGGGCTGACCGAGGACATCGTGACCGGACTGGCGCGATTCTCGTACCTGCGCGTGATTGCCCGCGGCTCGACCGCGAAATATGCGAGCGAGTCAAGGGATGTCCGGGTGATCGGCCAGGAACTGGGCGCGCGCTACGTGCTGGAGGGCAGCTTGCGCCAGGCGGGAACGAAGCTGCGCCTCTCAGTGCAGTTGGTGGAGGCAGTCTCCGGTGCACATCTTTGGGCTGAGAACTACGAACGTATTTTTCTGCCGGAAAGTCTTTTTGAATTGCAGGATGATCTAGTGCCGCGCATTGTTTCCACGCTGGCCGACCGTTTTGGCGTGCTTCCGCGGAGTATGACCAAGTTGGTGCGCAGTAAGACTCCCGAGCAACTCACGCCCTACGAAGCGGTGCTGCGAAGCTTCGCCTATGCCGAGCGTGCCACTCCGGACGAGCATGCTGTGGCCAAACAATGCATGGAACTTGCGGTGCAGCGCGCGCCCGACGACGCGGAGTGCTGGGCGACGCGGTCCATGTTGTGCCGTGACGAAATCATGCTCGGCTTCAACCCTCGGCCAAACTCTCTCGACCGCGCCTTCAGTGCAGCGCGGCGTGCCGTTGAACTGGAACCGTCCAACCATCGTGCCCATTTCGCGCTGGCAGGCACGCTGTTTTTTCGCAGAGAGCTGGAGTCGTGCCGCAACGAGGCGGATCGCGCCATCGCGCTCAATCCCATGGACGGTTCCTCGATTGCGCATCTGGGCCAGGTCATCGCTTTATCCGGCGAATGGGAACGCGGCCTGGCTCTTGCCGAGAGGGCAGCGGAACTGAATCCGCAACATCCCGGCTGGTATTGGCTGGCTTCGATGTTTAATGCCTACCGTATCGGAGAGTATCGCAAAGTTCCGGCGCTCGCCCAGAAATCGAACCTGCCCGAGTATTGGCTGGGATGGGCCGTGGTGGCGGCGGCCTACGGTCAGCTGGGCGAAACCGAGGCTGCCGCCAAAGCGGTGGAGGCCATGTTTGCGCTCAGACCAGACTCAGCCAGAATCGCCCGCGCGGAAATGGACAACATGTTCGACTCGAGCCTGACCGCCGTGCTGCTCGACGGACTACAAAAGGCGGGCTTCGAAATTGATGCGGCGCAAGGCGGCCCGGCGCTCACGGCGTCCACCGCGAATTAAGGTAGCGATCCCCAGGCGGTTGCTGGAATTGAGAGAGCGAGCATTGAAAATCTTAACTTGAAACCTGAACCTTTGCCTTCATGATTCGCGCCTTTCTTTCCCGCCTGCTGTACACCCTGCCCGCGCTATGGCTGGTGGTCTCAATCGTCTTCCTGATGATTCATTTCGTCCCCGGAGACCCGGTGCAGCAGATGTTGGGAGAAGGCGCGCCTGCCGCGGACTTGCAGGCGACGCGGCATGCATATGGGTTGGATGTGCCGCTGGGGCAGCAGTACCTGCATTATTGGAAGGGCGTGCTGCGCGGCGATTTGGGAAGGTCGTTGCGTTACAACCAGGCAGTGAGCCAGTTGATTGGGCAACGCTATCCGTACACCTTGCAGTTGACGCTGGCGGCTTTGCTGGTGGCAGTGCTGCTGGCGGTGCCGGCGGGAGTGCGGTCGGCGCAGCGACGCAATCAGTGGGACGATCGCGCGCTCAGCGTGGTGAGTCTGTTCGGTTTGTCATTTCCGAATTTTGCATTGGGGCCGGTGTTGATTCTGCTGTTCGCGGTGAACCTGGGGTGGCTGCCGGTGTCGGGTTCGGGAAGCCTGGCGCATCTGGTTTTGCCGGCGATCACGATGGGCAGCGCGCTGGCGGCGATTCTGACGCGTATGGTGCGCGCGTCCATGCTGGAAGAGTTGGGGCAAGACTATGTGCGGACGGCGCGGGCAAAGGGACTCAGCGAGGGAGTAGTGGTTTATCGTCATGCGCTACGCAACGCGATGGTGCCGGTAATCACTGTATTGGGCCTGCAGTTTGGCGCTCTGTTGGCAGGCGCCATTGTGACCGAGACAATTTTTTCCTGGCCAGGAATCGGGCGCCTGACGATCCAGGCCATTTCCAACCGCGATTACTACCTGGTGCAGGGTTGCATTTTGGCGATCGGGCTGACCTATGTGGCGGTGAATTTCGCGACCGACCTGTTGTATTCGGTGGTGAATCCGCGGATACGGTAGGCAGGGCGTTGTGTGAATTGTAGTTTGGAGAGAGGCTCGGCCCTGAGTGGATCCCCACGGGATACTTTTAACTCAAGGGCTACAGAGTCAAACTTCCCGATTGGGAGCCGGCGAAGATCGCCTTAGTGGCGCCGATATTTACTGCTGAATCTCGGCGGCGCGGCCGTTGCGATAAGTGATGGTGGTGGGCTTGCCGCCATTGGGATATTTGACTACCCGCACTGCGCCCTGTCCAGAGCCTTCGGGCACGCCCATGCCAATGGCAAAGTCGGCTTGGAGTTCGTTCATGCCCGGCTTGACGACATGTTGCCCGATCGCCTCCCATACTTCTGCGGGCCAATGCTTGTAGAGCTGGCGGGGGTCTTCGATGAACAAAATTTCGTCGGAATAGATTTGAAAGTTGCCGTCTTGCCGTGAGCCGATGGGGAAGGCGTAGTTTTTTCCGTCTTCCTCGAAGACCGCCATCACCTGGACATCGGACGGGGCCTGCGGCGCGCTTGCCGTGACTACATCTGTGATGGCGAGCTTTTGCAGGGGCAGCAAAGTGCCGGCAGCGTGGGAGAAATTCACGCTATGAGTGCCGGTGCTGTAGGGATAGTAGGTATAGCGGTAACCCTCCTTGACCCAGACGGGCTGGGCCGTAAGCTCGCGGGCGGACTTCAAATCGTAAGGGTGCAATTTGCGGGGTGTGACATAGTAGTCGCGATTCAAGGCCACTTCCCGCTTGGGCTGGTTGTCGCGAGCGGCGTCGGCGTGGCGCTGATAGAGGATGAAGGCCGTGCGTCCTCCGGCGACGATCAATGCGACGATGAGCGCCAACTGGAGCTTCTTTTTGCTGTCGGCTTCCATGGAGGATAGTGTAACGCGGAGGCGCTGTTCTATTGCCAGGTTGTCGTTGATTTATCGCTGGTTTAGATGGAGTTTGCTAGCATCGCAGGTGCTTGGGAGAGATCCCGGAGGTATATTCTGCGAATTTTACTGGTGGATGATGAAGCCAGTGCGGTGCAAATGCTGGCCAAGGGCCTGCGCGAGCAATCGTATGCGGTCGATATTGCGCTGGACGGCGAGACCGCGCTGTATTTCGCCAGCATTAACAGCTACGACTTGATAGTGCTCGACGTTCTGATGCCGCGGCGGAACGGCGTGGAAGTATGCCGGGAATTGCGCTCCACTGGGTCCGCAGTGCCCATTCTAATGTTGACGGCGCGCGATGCGGTGAGCGACCGGATACTGGGCCTTGACGCTGGCGCCGACGATTACCTGACCAAACCCTTTGACTTTCACGAACTGCTGGCACGGGTGCGGGCGCTGTTGCGAAGGGGCCCGGAACTGCAGCCACAAACCATTCACGTTGCAGACCTGGTGATTGATACGCGGTCTCGAATGGCGCGGCGTGGCGGGCCTATGATTGAGTTCACCAGCAAGGAATATGCGCTGCTCGACTACCTCGCCCGGCATGTGAATGAGGTGGTGGGCCGGGCGCAAATCGGCGAGCATGTGTGGGACGAAGGCTTCGATCCCTTCTCTAACCTGATAGAGGTTTATATCGGACGGCTGCGGCGCAAGATTGACCATGACCACGCGGTCAAACTGTTGCGGACGGTGCGCGGGGGAGGCTATATGCTTTCCACGGGAGACAGCGATTAGGTGTTGGATTCGGTACGAACCCGGTTGACGCTCTGGAACGTCGGCGTGCTTAGCGTGGCGCTGCTGGCGTTCAGTTGGGGCGTGTATGCATTGACCAAACGTACACTCTCGGAACGTCTGGATAGCGGGCTGCGGGCAACACTCGAAACAACTATCTCGGAATTGTCTGACCAGTCCGCCGCACAGCCCATCGATTTGGCGCTGATCAAGGAGTCGCTGGCGGAGCTGCATTTCCCAGGCCAGTACGTTGGAGTGATGGATGAGCAGGGCCGCACGGTTGTGGAAAACATTAGTGGTGGCGTGGCGCCACTGCGTTTACCGCCCCGGCCGTTTGGCTCTGGAGAGGTGCCGCAGATTTACCAGTGGCCGCAGACAACACCGGAGGGTGGAAGCAGCTGCCGCGGTGTCTATCGCCGTTTACCCGGAACTCCGGCGGGGACCGTGTACTACGTTGTGGTCACGCAGTCACTGCGCGCGGTGATGGGGCCCTTGGAAGTTTTGGAAGGCAGTTTTGCAGCAGCGGCTGTATTGGCTGTGCTGCTGGCGGGAGTAGGTGGCTGGTTCCTGACCCGGCGGGCACTGGCGCCGGTGGCGGCTATGGCGGAATCCGCGCAGCGCATCACGGCCGAGAATCTGGAAGAGCGGTTGCCGGTAGGGAATCCTCGAGATGAACTGGGACGGCTGGCCTCGGTCTTCAACGCTTTGCTTGGGCGACTGGGAGCGTCCTTCGCGCAGCAGCGGCAGTTTATGGCCGACGCTTCGCACGAATTACGCACACCGGTTTCGGTTATGCGCACTGCTTCGCAAGTGACGCTGGAAAAGTCACAGCGCGACGAAAGCGAGTACCGCGATGCGTTGAGCATCATTGAGCAGCAAACCCAACGTTTGAGCCGCATCGTGGAAGATATGTTTACCCTGGCCCGCGCGGACAGCGGAGGGATTGCGGTCGAAGCGACCGAATTGTATCTTGATGAATTGCTTGCCGACGCCACACGCACCGCCAAGGTGTTGGCCGCGCGCAAAGGAATTTCTCTGGAGATGCTGCCGATGTCGGAAGCCCCCTTTCGCGGAGATGAAGGGCTGCTGCGGCGAATGCTCATGAACCTGCTCGACAATGCCATAAAGTACACGCCCGCCGGCGGGACAGTGAAGACCGCGCTGGAAGCACGCGACAACAACTACCTGGTGTCGATTTCCGATACCGGCGTGGGCATTCCACGGGAGGCTCAGGCGCATATTTTTGAGCGCTTCTTCCGCGCGGACAAGGCGCGCACCCAGACCGCCGAGGGAAGTGGGGCCGGGCTGGGGTTAGCCATCGCGCGGTGGATCACCACCGTGCATCAGGGCCGGCTGGAACTGATGCACTCGGATGGGTCGGGCACTACTTTTTTGGTCACCTTGCCGCAGTCCGGAGGTGGCAAGGGTCTAACTTCACAGCACTAACCGGAAGCGCTGGCTCTTCGTTGTCGAACGAACCGCGTTGACGTGCCGAACTCACATTCCTGTGTCCGCGCTGTTTTTGGTGGCCGAGGAACGCGGGGAGGGCCAGTGAGCGCGTTGAATCTGGTAGGGTGGAATCTTAGCAGGACCTGTTGGTCAAGGAGATTTTCATGGCGGTTACCGAAGAAGAAGTGATGAGCGCGCTGAAGCAGTGCTATGACCCTGAGATTCCAGTAAATATTGTGGATCTGGGGCTTATTTATGGGGTGACCTTTGAGACCGTGGGCGAGCAACAGGACGTGGCGGTAGAGATGACCTTGACGGCGCAGGGATGCCCGGAACACGTGAACATCAGTGCTCAGGTGAAGGCGCGTTTGGAACAACTGCC